>DASUPL010000001.1:0-9324 GCA_036281155.1 Solirubrobacteraceae bacterium
TGGCTCGAGGAATAGCGCCACCAGTGTCTCCGGGCCGGCGTCGAGCTCGATCAGCCGGTGCGCGAGCTTGTTGGCGCGCTCGTTGAGCTGCCGATACGTGAGCGACTGCCCCTCGTAGCTCACAGCGACGGAGTCGGGCGCGGCGGCGGCGTGGCGCTCGAAGGCTTCGTGCATGCACTGCACCGGGTACTCGCGGCCGCTCACGCGTCCCGCGGCGAGCACCTGCTTGCGTTCGTCGGCGTCGAGCAGCTCCAGCTCGTCGATCGATCGTCGTGGATCGGCGAGCGCGCTCTCCAGCAGTCGTACGTAACGACGGGCCAGCCGTTCGATCGTGGCGGCGTCGAACAGGTCGCTGCTGTACTCCCACGCCAGTTCCAGCTCATCTCCGGGCTCCTCCTCGACGAACAGCGTCAGGTCGAAGCGCGACGTCGTCGGGTGGGCGTCGTAAGGCTCGGCGCCTTCGAGCGCGAACGTGGCGAGCGGCACGTGAGCGCAGAAGACCTGGAACAGCGGGTGGCGGCTGAGATCGCGCTCCAGGGGCAGCCGCGCGACGATCTCCTGCAGCGGGGCCTGCTCGTGCGCGATCGCCCACAGGACGGTCTCACGCACGCGATCGACGAGCTCGCCGAAGCTCGGGGCGCCGGAGAGCTCGCCGCGCAGGGCGACCGTGTTGGCGAACAGGCCGACGCCGTCCTCCAGCTCCGGGCGGTCTCGGCCCGCCGTCGTCGCCCCGATCACGATGTCCTCCTGGCCGCCGTGGCGGTAGAGCAACACGTAATAGGCGGCCAGCAGAGTCGCGAACGGGGTCGCCTTCGCCTCGCGAGCGAACCGGCGAATCGCCGTGGCAGTGGCCGACGTGAGCCGCATGCGGTAGGTGGCGCCTCTGTAGCTGGGAGTGGCGGGGCGAGGGCGGTCCGTCGGCAGCTCCAGCGCCTCGGGCGCGCCCGCCAAGCGCTCCAGCCACGGCGCCGTGACGTGGTCCAGCCCCTGCGTCTCGAGCGCCGCGCGCTGGTTGCGGGCGAAGTCCTCGTACTGCGTCCTGGGCTCCCCCAGCTCGATCTGCCCGCCGCGGCGATATGCGTCGTAGAGGGCGCCCAGCTCTCTCATGACGACCGTCTGGGAGAACCCGTCGCAGACGATGTGGTGGAAGACCAGCTCCAGCACGTGCTCGTCCTCGGCGACGCGAAGCAGTGCGGCGCGCACGAGCGGACCGCGCTCGAGGTCGAACGGGCGGCTGGCGAGCTCCGCGACGATTCGCCGCGCCCCGAGCTCCGGGTCTGGCTCGCCACGCAGGTCGATCAGCTCGAGCTCCACCTCGGCCTCTGGGGCACACACGGCCACTGCGCGTCCGGCTTCGGTGGTGAACGTGGTTCGCAGGGCCTCGTGACGGGCTTGGACCTCACGCAGCGCCCGTCTCGCCGCGTCCACGTCCACGTCTCGACGCAGGCGGGCGCCGATCGGCATGTTGTACGCGGCACTCGAGCCCCCGAGCTGCTCCAGGAACCACAGCCGCTCCTGGGCGAAGCTCAGGCGGGCGGGGCCAGCTGGCGCCTCCTCGGCGCGCGCGGCGGCGGACGGCCCATCGGCAGCCACGGGCGGCGCATCCGGCTTCCGCGACAGCTCGCGCGCGACGGCGCTCGCGAGCGCCCGCACGGTCGGCCCTTCGAGGAAGTCGACGAAGCTCATCTGCACTGACATCTGGTCTTCGAGAGCGGCGAGCATCCGCACCGCGGCGAGCGAGTTGCCGCCCATCTCGAAGAAGTCCGCTTCCGTGCCGACGGCCTCCACTTCGAGCACCTCGCCCCAGATGCTCGCGATCGTGGGCGCGAGGGAATCCTCTGACGGGACGAGCACGCCACCCGCGTCCTGCTGAAGCTCGCCCACGAATTCGATGCTAGCGCGTCGTCGCTATCCTCGCCAAATAGGGGCTGCTCGAGCCACCAGGGCAAACAGATGACGGGAAACGATCGAGAAGACGCCGGGCGGGCTCCGATCCGGGCGCTGGTTGCCGACGGCCGCTTCGAGGAGGCATGGCGGCTGCTCTGCCCCGATTTGCTCAGCGGGGAGCGCACGGCCACATGGAGCGTCGCGCGCAACGTGTTGCGCACCGGCACCGCCGCCGGCTGGGCTCCGGCCAGCAAGCGCGAGATCCGCCTCGCGGTGCTCTGCACCTACGAAGCCAGCGAGATGTCCGAGTACCTGCGGGTCGCGTGCCTCGCTCTGGGGATAGACGCCGAGCTGTACGTCGCGCCCTACGGCCAGGTCGAGCAGGAGATCCTCGGCGCCAGCTCGGGACTGTCCGCGTTCGGCCCCACCCACGTGCTGATCGCCGCCACGACCGCCGATCTCGCCTTCCCCGAGCTGGCCGGCGACGAGCAGGAGCTGCTGGGCGGGGCGCTCGAGCGGTGGCGGACGCTGTGGCAGTCGATCCGCCGCGATCACGGCGCGCGAGCGATCCAGCACGGGTTCGTCGTGCCCGACGAGACGCCACTCGGGCATCTCTCGATGCGGCTGGCGTCGAGCCGCGTCTCGCTCGTGCGCGAGCTGAACCGACGTCTCGCGCACGCCGCCGGCAACGACGCGCTGCTGGTGGATTGCGAGCGGCTCGCCGCGCGGGTCGGCAAGCGCAGCTGGGTCGACTTGCGGCTGTGGTACGGCACGCGTCAGCCGGTCGCGCACGAGGCGATGCCTGTACTCGCCCGCGAGACCGCCGCGGTGCTCGCCGCCGACCTCGGCCTGGCCGCTCGCTGCCTCGTGCTCGACCTCGACAACACGCTCTGGGGAGGCGTCGTCGGGGAGGATGGAATCGACGGGATCGCGATCGGTGAAGGGCCCGACGGCGAGGCATACGCGGCGTTCCAGGACTACGTCGCAGCGTTACGGGCTCGCGGCATCGTCCTCGCGGTCGCCTCCAAGAACGACCTCCAGGCCGCCCGCCAGCCGTTCGCCGACCGGCCGGAGATGCGGCTGGAGCTCGATGATTTCGCGATGTTCACGGCCGACTGGAGGCGCAAGCCCGAGCAGATCGCCGAGATCGCCGACACGCTCGGGCTGGGACTCGACGCGATCGTGTTCGCCGACGACAACCCCGCCGAGTGCGCCGAGGTCGCTGCCGCGCTGCCGGACGTGACGACGATCTGCCTCGACGTGCCGCCATCCGAGCGCGTGCGCACCCTTGCCGCGAGCGTTCGCTTCGAGATCTCCGCGCTCTCGAGCGAGGACGCGCAGCGCCAGCGCTCCTACGCCGCGCGCGCAGGAGCCGCCGAGCTCGAGGCCGGGGCGGCGAGCCTCGAGGACTTCTGGCGCTCGCTGGAGATGCGCGCGCGGGTGCGCGCTCTCGATGCGGCCTCGCTGGACCGCGCGGCGCAGCTGACGCAGAAGACCAACCAGTTCAACCTCACCCTGCGCCGGCATTCGCGCGAGGAGATCGAGCGCTTCGCCGAGGACCGCCTGACGATCTGCCGCACGCTGGAGCTGGAGGATCGCTTTGCCAGCCATGGCCTGATCGGGCTCGCGATCGTGCGTCCGAGCGAGGAGTGCAGCGAGACCGCGGAGATCGACACGCTCCTGCTGAGCTGCCGCGTGATCGGCCGCACCGCCGAGGTCCACATGCTCGCCCACCTGAGCGCGGCCGCGCTCGAGCGGGGGTTCAAGCGCATGCGCGGCGTGTACGTGTCGGGCCCGAGAAACGCGCTCGTCGCGGACGTGTATCCGCGGCTCGGGTTCGCTTCCTGCGACGGCGACGGACGCTGGGAGTACGACCTCGCGGCGCACGGCCCGATCGAGAGCGTCTATATCTCCGACGAGCAATGATCGCCGACGCGCAGTTCCAACAGGACTTTCGCGCCGTGTTCGAAGACATCTTCGGCTGGGGCGTGGAGATCGCCGAGGACGACGGTCCCGCGACGATCGAGGGCTGGGACTCGCTCGCCCAGATCCGGCTCGTGCACGAGCTCGAGACCCGCTTCGGCGCGCGCCTCCCCGACGCGGCGCTGCTGGAGGAGCAGACCGTGGGATCGCTCAAGGCGCTGGTGCTAGAGCATGCCGGTTGAGCGCGAGCTGAGATTCGCGGAGGGGGACGTCGAGCTGTTCGCCGTCGCCAGCGGCGATCGCAACCCGCTCCACGTCGACCCCGAGTTCGCCGCTGGGACGGCGTTCGGCGCGCCTATCGTCCACGGCTCGCTGATCGTGATCGCGATGCTCGGGGCGATTCCCGAGCAGCAGCTGTCGGAGATCCGCTCGCTGCGCGTGTCGTTCTCCGGCGCGTTGCTGCGGGACGCCACCGCGAGCCTCAGCGCGAGCGCGCTGGAGCGCGAGCCCGGGGCCTGGGAGATGCGGCTCGCCGCGCGCGGCAAGACATTGGCGCGCGTTCTCGCGCGGGCTGCGCGGGAGCCTCTGGAGAGCGCCTCCACACTGAGCACGAGTCCCGGCGAGCGGCCGAGTGCGATGCGTACCGCCCCCGCCGAGTCAAGCGTGTCCGATCTGAGCGCCGCCCACACACTGCGCTGCGAGTACGCCGCCGGCCCTGAGCTGACCGAGCTCGCGCTGCGTCTCGGCGCCGGTGCGCTGGACCCGCGTCTGCTGGAGGGCCTCGCGTGGGCGAGCTATGTCGTCGGGATGGAGATCCCGGGCTTGCATTCGTTGTTCGCCGGGCTCGCGCTCGGAGCCGATCACGGGGCACGAGACGACGACAGCAGCAGCAGCAGCAGCAGCGGGACGGTCGTCGTTCGCGAGCACGACGAGCGCACGGGGCAGTTGACGATCGACGCGGCGCTCGCGCGGCGCTCGCGCGGCGGCCGGGCGCTCGCCGCGATCCAGTGCTTCGCGCTCCCGGGCAGCATAACGCCGGACCCCGCCATGCTCAGGTTCGATCGCGCGCCCGAGCGCGATCGCGGTGCGGTCGTCGTGGCGGGTGGCAGCCGCGGCTTCGGCGCGTCGGTCTCGCTCGCACTGCTCGCGCTCGGCTACGAGGTCCACGTCGCGTATGCGACCTCGCGGCGGCGGGCCGCGGAGCTAAAGCACCTAGCCGGCCCCCACGCCCCGCGCCTGCACTTGACGCAAGCCGACGTGAGCGAGCCCGGCGCGATGCGATCGCTCGCCGACACGGTGGCCGAGGCGGGAGCTCCGCTCGTGGGACTGGTGCTCAACGCGGCGCTGCCGCCGCTGGCGATGGGCCTGACGCCTGGGTCCGCGACGGACCTCGCGGACTACGTCGCCGCGAGCCTGCGGCTCGTCACCGTCCCGCTCGCCTCGCTGCTCGGTGCGATCGACGAGCAGCGCGGCTGGGTGTTGTTCTGCTCATCCGCGGCGATTGTGGCGCCACCGCGAGACTGGCCCCACTACGTGACCGCGAAGGGAGCCGTCGAGGGACTCGCCGGCTGGGTCGCGGCGACCAAGCCGCGGTTGCGCACCGTGATCGTGCGCCCGCCGAAGATGCAGACGGCTATGACCGGCACGCCAAGCGGGCGGATAGGAGCCGAGTCGCCTGACGCGGTAGCGCTATGGACCGTCGAAAAGCTCGCCGGCGGGGAGCTCGAGCCGGGACTCACGACGCTCGAGCCGGGGACGCGGGCGGGAGCGGCGGTATGAGCGCGGGCGCTGAGTGGTCGAGCTTGACGGCGTTCAGCGAGACCTACACGTGCTACAGCTCCGCGGTCGCGACATGGGTCGCGCACGAGCGCGAGGACTGGCCGTCCGCGGTCAACCCCGGCCTGGCGCTGACCGTGCTCGACGCCGGCGAGGGCCTGTTCGGGTTCGCCCACTTCCCACCGCGGCTGCGAGCGGAGCTCGAACTGGTGCGCGTCGGCCTCGACGGGCCCGGTCCCAAGGCGCTTGAGGGCGTGCTCGCCGAGCTCGAGCGCAGCGGGCGGGTGATCGTCGCGGGCGACGGCTTTCGCCTGCCCTGGCACGTCGCCCACGACCGACGCCACGTCCCGCACTGGTACGTGCTGGCCGGAACGCCAGACCGGCTCGAGGTGATCGACCCGTTCGCCTGCCGCAACGAGCTCGGCGTGCAGGAGGCGAGACGCGTCCCGATCGCGCGCGAGCAGCTGCCGGAGCTGCTCGTCGGGCTCCCCGGCGGAGATCCGGTGCTCGAGCTGCGCGAGCGGCTGGCGCTGGGCGACGAGTGCGATCGGCCGGGCGGCGATTGCCAGTGGTTCGTGCGCGGCGAGGTCGCCGACTCACGTGGGCCGGCGGGGGCTGAGGGCGCGGACGGCGCGCTCGCGCTGGCGCGCCACTTTCGCGAGCGCGGACAGCACCCGCGCGCCTACGCCCAGGCGGATGACATCTGGTCGATCGCCCGCCACCGCGCGTTCCTCGCCCACCACGCGCGGTCCGTCGCGGAGCGCACCTCCGACGCGGCGCTCGCCGCCTGGGTGCAGGAGCATGGCGAGACGCTCGCCAAGCGCTGGAGCCACATGGCGCCGCTGATAATGCAGGCCACGCTGTCGCTCAGTTCCGGACGCGCCGCTTCCGCGAGCGTCCCGGACACGCTCGAGGACCTCGCGGGGCGCGAGCGAGCGGCGGCCCAAGCATTCCCCTCGGCACTCGACGTGGGTAGCATCTGACGCTTCGGGAGCCGACAGGACGAGCGGCTCGAGGACGGGCACGCGTGTCAGGGAGACCGTTTCCATGCAGGAGACCAAGACCGAGGCAGCTGGATTCAGGCTGTCGCCTCAGCAGCAGCAACTGCTAGCAAGCGACGGGGCGCCGGGAGCGACCCAATGCGCGGTTCTGCTCGACGGGCCCGTGGATGTCGAGCAGCTGCGGGCGGCGCTCGACGGCGTCGTGGCGCGGTACGAGATTTTGCGGACCACGTTCGTCCGGCCCGCCGGCATGCGCACGCCGCAGCAGATCATCGGCGAGGAGTCAGCGCCCGCGTGGTCGCTGGAGGAGCAGCCGAGCGCCGCGGGTGTGATCGCGGACGACGCGGCGTTGGAGGCGCTCATGGCGCTGGAGGCCGGCCGCGAGTTCGATCTCGAGCGGGGGCCGCTCGTGAGGGCGCTGCTGGCCGGTGGCGCGGAGGAGTCCGCGCTGTTGCTGCTCACGGCCTGCGCCGCGTGCGCGGACAGCGCGTCGCTGTCGCTGTTGCTCGCGGAGCTGTGCGAGTCCTACGCCGGCAAGATGCCTACCGAGGAGCCCGTCCAGTACGCCGACTACGCGGAGTGGCGCCACGAGCTGATAGCCGACGAGGAGTCCCAGGTCCAGGACGGGCTCGCGTTCTGGCGCGACGCCGCCGCCGATCGACCGGCGCCGCCACGAGTCCTGTTCGCGCAACGCGATCGCCCGCGTGGGACGCAGCGAGCGGCGGCAGCGCTGGACCTTGGAGCGGTGGGGCTCGACGAGCTGCAGCGCGCGGCGGTCGGCGCCGGCGTCACGGTCGCGGTTTTCCTCGAGGCGGCGTGGCACGCGCTCCTGGCCCGCATGACTGGGGCGTCGGAGCTGTTGGTCGCGGGCTGGGCCGACGGTCGCGCTCAGCCGGATCTCGCCCGCGCGATCGGCGCCTACGAGCAGCCCGTCCCCGTCCGCTGCCGCTTCCAAGAGACGACCACGTTCGCCGAGATCCTCGACCAGGTGCGCCGCTCGCGCGCGCTCGCGGTGCGCTGGCAGGACTGCGGCGACGCTGAGGATCTCGCCGCCGTCGCCGGGCAGGCCGCGGCCGAATGGACGTTCAGCGCCGTCGGCCAGCTGCCGGCGCCCGCGCGCGAGGTCCTCGCGCTGCGCCTCGCTCCGGGCGACGCGCCGCTGGTGCTGGCGCTTCGCGGCAGCGACGCCGCCCTGACGGGCGAGCTCGTATACGACCCGCTGGCGGTCGCACACGACGATGCGCGCGAGATCGCCAGACGCTTCGTCACGCTCCTGCACAGCGCGCTCGCCGACCCTTCGCTACCGGTCGCGCAGCTGGAGATCCTCGAAGCGGACGAGCGCGAGCTGCTGCTGTCGGCCTCCGGCGCGGACGCTCCCGCCGCCGGCGCCGAAACTCCGGTTCACGAGCGCTTCGAGGAGCAGGCTCGCTCGACGCCCGATCGTCCCGCGGTGCTCGGCGTGTCTGAGTCGCTGACGTACGCGGAGCTCGACGCGGCCGCCAATCGGCTCGCGAGCCACCTCGAGCGGTTGGGCCCGGTGCGCCAGCAGCCGGTCGGCCTGTGCATGGAGCGCACGCCGTCGATGATCGTCGCGCTGCTGGCGATCCTCAAGGCGGGCGGCGCGTATGTGCCACTCAACCACGAGCACCCGCCCGCGCGCATCTCCCATCAGTTGCTCGACGCCGGCGCACGCGTGCTCGTGACCGAGCAGCATATGCTCGCCTCGCTGCCGGAGCTGGACGCGACGGCGGTGTGCGTCGACCGGGACGCCGCGGCAATCGCGGATCGCCCGTCGGAGAGCCTCGGATCAGTCGCGGCGCTCGACGACCTCGCTTACGTCATGTACACCTCGGGCTCCACCGGGACGCCCAAGGGGGTGGCCGTCACGCACGGCAACCTGGCCACGTACGCGGCGTCGATCGCGGCGCGTCTGTCAGCCGCGGAGGACCCCGCCGGGCTCGTGTTCGGGGTCGTCTCCGCGATCAGCACCGACCTCGGCAACACGTCGATCTTCACGCCGCTGGTCTCGGGCGGCTGCATCCGGTTGATCGGCGCCGAGGCCGCGACGGACGGCGGCCTGCTCGCGACCGAGCTCGCCGGCGAACCGCTCGACGTGCTGAAGATCGCACCCTCCCATCTGCGCGCGTTGCTCGCAGCCGACGCCGACGGCGTGCTGCCACGACGATGGCTCGTGGTGGGAGGCGAGGCGCTGACGTGGGAGCTCGTCGGGCAGATCCGGTCGCGCTCGCCCGACTGTCGGATCCTCAACCACTACGGCCCCACCGAGACGACCGTCGGCTGCGCCACGTACCTCCTCGACGACCAGCAGCGCCCGGACTCCCTGACCGTGCCGATCGGCTTCCCCCTCGCGGGAGCGCGCATCTACGTGCTCGACCCGCGCCTCGGGCCCATGCCCGCGGGCGTTCCCGGCGAGCTGTGCATCGCCGGCGCAGGGGTCGCCGCGGGGTACCTCGGAGACGCTGGCAAAAGCAACGACAAGTTCGTCGCCGACCCCTTCGCGCCCGCGGAGGGAACGGGCAGGATGTACCGCACCGGCGATCGTGTCAGGCGACTGCGCGACGGCGCGATCGAGTTCCTCGGACGACTCGACGATCAGGTGAAGGTCCGCGGCTTTCGGATCGAACCGGGGGAGATCGAGGCGACGCTCGGCGCCCACGTCGCCATCCGGCAAGTCGCGGTCTGCGCGGAGGACGACGAGCGCGGCGGATTGCGCCTG
>DASUPL010000002.1:0-5839 GCA_036281155.1 Solirubrobacteraceae bacterium
CTGCGTCGTGTCGACGCCGCCGACGAGGATGTTGAACACGAGGTTGATGCACTCCACGTCCGATAGCCGCTCGGGTGGGTGGGCCGGATCCGCGGCGGCGATGAGCGTCGAGATGAGATCGTCGCCGGGGCTGTCGCGGCGCGAGCGCACCAGCTCCTCGGCGTACTCGTAGAACTCCTCCACCGCCTTGTCGATCTCGTCGCGCTCGGTCGCCATGCTCGCGGCGTCGAACTGCCGCTGGATCCAGTTCGACCAGTGGTGCAGCTTCGGCGCGTCGTCCAACGGTGCGCCCATCACCTCGGCGATCACCTGCGACGGATACGGCTTGGCGAACGCGTCGACGAACTCGCATTTGACGACCCCCTCACCCGCACCCGAGCCGGCAAGCGCCTGGCCGAGCAACCCTTCGAGGAACGCCCGCATCGCGGGCCGGTAGCGCTCGACCGCGCGCGGCGACAGCGCAGGGTTGACGAGGCTGCGCAACCGCGAGTGGTCGGGGCCGTTGACGTGCAGGATGTTGTGCTTCATCTGCTCGAACAGCGGCCCCTCGGTGACGCCGAATATCTCCGCGATCTTCATCCCCGGGAAGATCGCCGCCCGGGTGCGCAGGAAGAACTCGGCCGACTCGCGGTCGAGCACGATGTAGCCGAACGGCCCCTGCGCGAGCCATCCCCGCGAGCGGATGTCGCTCATCGCCGCGTGGAAGCGGTCCCCGCGCATCGACGCGTCCATGTAGTCGAACGCGGGGAGCTCCAGCTCGGTGACGAGCGCCATGACGACCGCTCTTATTTCTTCTTCGGGCTCACCGCCTGCTTGAGCGTCGCGCCGGCGGAGAACTTCGGAGCCTTGGACGCTTTGATTTTGACGCGCTCGCCCGTGCGCGGGTTGACGCCCTGACGCGCCGCTCTTTTGACGACCGAGAACTTGCCGAAGCCCGTGATGCTGACCTCGTCGCCTTTTTTGAGCGTCTTTGTGACCGTGTCGAGCAGCGACTCGATCGCGCGGGCGGAATCTGCCTTGGAGAGACCGCTGTCGGACGCAACCGCCTCGACCAGCTGGGACTTGTTCATGTAGAGGTTCCTTTCAGTGCTTCGTTGGTATTTCAGTTCGATGTCACCGGCGACCGGGCAGGGTACCGTGCCAGCTTCTTCCCTGGGTTGAGAAGACCCTTCGGGTCGAACGCGCGCTTGATCCGCTCGTGCAGATCGAGTGCCCTCGAACCCCATTGAGCCTCCAGGCGACCGCGCTTGAGCCAGCCCACCCCATGCTCGCCCGCGATCGATCCGTCGAGCGAGACGACGAGCTCGAAGAGCTCCTCGCCGACCGCGTCGGCCGCGTCGAGCTCCGCCTCGCGGGCGGGGTCGACGAGCACGGTGGCATGGACGTTGCCCTCGCCTCCATGACCCCACGCACACGAGCGCAGACCGTGTCGAGCGGCGATCTGCGCGAAGCGCTCGAGGCCCTCGCCGAGACGCTCGACGGGGAACACCACGTCCTCGCTGACCTTCGCTCCGCGCACGCCCGTGACTACTTCGTTGACGCCGTCGCGCCAGCGCCATAGGGCCCGCGCGTCGCTGGGATCGTGCACGGCGAGCGCGCCATCCGCGAGCGCATCGAGCACGCTCTCGCGCTGGGATTCGGCCTCGGCGCGCGTGCCGTCGACCTCGACGATCAGCGCGAACCCGACTTCCTCGGGCAACTCGCCCGGGTAGCCGGCGGCGGTCATCGCCAGCGTGTCGCCGTCGATGAAGTCGAGTACCGACGGACGAACACCCGCCGCGAGCAGCGCGTCGATCGCCGCGCAGCCCTCGGCGCGCGTGCGCAGGAACACCATCGTCACGATCGCCGTCTCTGGAGCGGGCAGCAGCCGCAGGTTGACCGCGGTGATCACTCCGAGCGTGCCCTCTGAGCCTACGAGCAGGCTCTTCAGGTCATAGCCCGCCACGTCCTTGCTCGCCCAGCCGCCGATCCGCACGAGCTCGCCCGGCGCGATCACGACCTCCAGTCCCGACACCCACGCCCCGGTGACACCGTACTTCAGCGCGTGCGGGCCGCCCGCGTTGGTGGCGACGTTGCCGCCGATCTGCGACTGCTCCGCCGCGCCGGGGTCGGGGGCGAAGAAGAGCCCGTTCTCGCGCGCGAGACGCTGCACGTGGCGCGTGCTGACGCCCGCCTCGGGCAGCATCCGCCACAGCGCCGGCTGCAGCTCGCGCACGGCGCGCAGCCGCTCCATCGAGCACACCACGCCGCCGTCCACCGCGACCGCGCCGCCCACCAGGCCGGTGCCGCCTCCGCGCGCGACGATCGGCACGTCGTGCGCGTAGCACCAGCGCACGACCGCGGCGACCTCGTCGGCGCTGCCGGGGAGCACGACCGCCTCGGCGCGTCCTTCCACGCCGCGCCTGCGCGAGCAGTCGCGGTTGTACGGCGAGGAGGGCGGCGCGTCCAGAACGTTCTCAGCGCCCACCAGCCTGTTCAGCTCGCTGCGCATATCCACGGTCGAGGCTAGCGCGGCGAGTAGGATTGAGGGCAGTCATGGCGGTGAGCGAGAAGCCCGCGGCGCGGGCGAGCGAGAGTGCTGGGATGAATTCCTTCCGAACCCTCTCGGGCGAGCCGGTGCGCGAGCTGTACACCGAGGCGGACCTCCCCGCTGGAATCGGCGCCCACCCACCCGCCGAGGACCCGATCGGTGCACCCGGCGAGTACCCCTACACGCGCGGCATCCACTCCTCGATGTACCGCGGGCGGATGTGGACGATGCGCCAGTTCGCGGGGTTCGGCACGAGCGAGGAGACGAACGAGCGCTTCCACTACCTGCTCGACCACGGCCAGACGGGCCTGTCGACTGCGTTCGACATGCCGTCGCTGATGGGCCACGACTCCGACCACGCGCGCTCGCTGGGCGAGGTGGGGCGCGAGGGAGTGGCGGTGGACACGCTCGACGACATGCAGACGCTGTTCTCGGGGATCGACCTGGGCGAGGTGTCGGTGTCGATGACGATCAACGCGCCCGCAGCGATCATGCTCGCGTTCTACGTCGCCGCGGCCGAATCCGATCCCGTGCACGCGGCCACGCCGGAGCGCCTGTCGGGGACGATCCAGGCGGACATCCTGAAGGAGTACATCGCGCAGAAGGAGTGGTGCTTCCCGATCGACCCGGCGATGCGCCTGTGCGGCGACATGATCGAGTGGTGCACGCGGCGGATGCCGCGCTGGCACCCGATCTCGATCTCCGGCTACCACATCCGCGAGGCGGGCTCGACCGCGCAGCAGGAGCTCGCGTTTACGCTCAAGGACGGCCTCACGTACGTCGAGCAGGCGCTCGAGCGGGGCCTGGACGTGGACGACTTCGCGCCGCGGCTGTCGTTCTTCTTCAACGCGCAGATCGACTTCTTCGAGGAGATCGCGAAGTACCGCGCGGCGCGGCGGATCTGGGCGCGGGAGATGCGCGAGACGTTCGGCGCGAAGAACCCCCGCTCGTGGCAGATGCGCTTCCACACGCAGACCGCGGGCGTGAGCCTGACGGCGCAGCAGCCGCTGAACAACATCGTGCGCACGACGATCGAGGCGCTCGCTGGCGTGCTGGGGGGAACGCAGTCGCTGCACACGAACTCCTACGACGAGGCGCTCGCGCTGCCGACCGAGGAGGCGGTGACGATCGCGCTGCGCACGCAGCAGATGATCGCCCACGAGACGGGCGTCACGAACACGGTCGACCCGCTCGGCGGCTCCTACTTCGTGGAGGCGCTGACGGATGAGATGGAGCGGCGCGTGTATGAGTACTTCGCCAAGATCGACGAGCTCGGCGGGATGGTGGAGGCGGTGAAGCTGAACTACCCCCAGCGCGAGATCGCGGACGCGTCGTTCTCGTTGCAGCAGGAGATCGACGGCGGCGAACGTATCGTGGTTGGTGTGAACAGCTTCGTGGCCGTGAATGAAGAGCCGATACCGACGCTGCGCGTGGACCCCGCGCTGGAGCGCAAGCAGATCGGGCGCCTGCAGGTGGCGCGCGCGTCGCGCGACGGCGCAGCGGTGGAGCGCTCGTTGGCGGCGCTGCGCGAGGACGCGGCGCACGCGGAGCGCAACCTGATGGAGCCGTTGCTCGTGTGCGCACGAGCGCACGCGAGCGAGGGCGAGATCGTGGAGTCGCTTCAGCAGGTTTTTGGCAACTACACCGAGTCGCCCGTGTTCTAGAAGCGTGCGGCTGGGCAGGCTCTCTTTCTTCGGCGTGGTGCTCGCGATGATTCTCGCGAGCGACGCAGCGCCAGCGGAGGCACCGGGACAGGTGTCCGCGAAGCTCGCCGCGTTCACGGCGGCGAGCCCACGATGCGTTCCCGCGCACTTCAACCGCTCGTCGCTGCTGCCCGGCACGAGCGTCGCGGTGGCGCCGCTGCCGGACTCCTACGACGCGTCCTGGCGGACGCAGATCAGCATGGTGGGTGCGCCGGCGAGCGCGATCCACGGCGTGCACGTGAGCGGATCGCGCAGCGGATCCCATGGCGGGCATCTGCGCGGCTACTCGCAGGGAGACGGCGCGAGCTTCGTGCCGTCGCGGCCGTTCAGCCCCGGCGAGACGGTCTCGGTTCGTGGCAGGGTGAGCGCCGCTGGGCATGCGCGCTCGTTCGCGTACCACTTCGTGGTGGCCCACGAAGACCACGAGATCAGCGCGGCGTCAGCGTCGGGCAGCTCGCGCAACAACTACAGGCAGATGCAGCACTTCCACTCCGCGCCGTCGCTGCTGGCGCCTTCGATCGTCGTGAGCGCGCGTGCGCCGCAGGCGTCGCAGCAGGACATCCTCGCGACTCCGTATGCCGGCGCCGGACCGAGCGGTCCGATGATCCTCGACGCGGCGGGAAATCTGGTGTGGTTTCACCCGCTGCCGTCGGGCACGCAGGCGACCAACCTGCAGGTGCAGCAGCTCGGCTCCACGCCGGTGCTGACGTGGTGGCAGGGCTCGATCGTCATGCAGGGCTTCGGCCAGGGGGAAGAGGTGATCGAGAGCGCCTCCTACAACCAGATCGGCAGGGTGCACGCGGGCAACGGCCTGAAGGCCGATCTTCATGATTTCCGCCTCACCGCGCGGGGCACGGGCCTGATGACTGTGTTCAACCCGATCGCGTGCGACCTGAGCGCGTATGGCGGACAGTCGGGCGCGTCGGTGACCGACGGCGTCGTGCAGGAAGTCGACCTGAAGACGGGTCTCGTGCGGCGCGAGTGGCACAGCCTCGACCACGTCTCCCCGTCGGATTCCTACAGCTCGCCCGCCCGCTCCGACGGGCGCTGGCCGTTCGACTACTTCCACGTCAACTCGATCGCCGAGCTGGCCAACGGGAGGACGCTGATCTCCGCGCGCAACACCTCGGCGCTGTATGAGCTGAACGCTACGACCGGCCAGGTCGTCAGGCGCATCGGCGGCAAGCGCTCGACGGTGCGCCTCGGCGGCGGCGCCGCGACGGCTTACCAGCACGACGCGAGGGTGTTGGCGAACGGGACGATCAGCGTGTTCGACAACGGCGGCGTGCCGAAAGTCCATTCGCAGTCGCGCGGCCTGATCCTGTCGGTCGACGCTCAGCATCGGACGGACACGGTCGTCGCGCAATTCGAGCATTCATCCTCGCTGTTCGCGGGCAGCCAGGGCAGCATGCAGGTACTGGACGGCGGCAACGTGTTTCTCGGCTGGGGCGCGAAGCCGTACTTCACGGAATTCAGCGCCCAGGGCAAGCTGCTGTTCGACGCGCACATGCACGGCACTTATCAGTCCTACCGCGCCTATCGCGCCGCGTGGGCGGGGCAGCCGCGCGACGCGCCCGCGATCGCCGCTTCGGCGGGGCTGGGCAAG
>DASUPL010000003.1:0-3483 GCA_036281155.1 Solirubrobacteraceae bacterium
GCTCACCCGCGCCCAGCGGTTCCACGCGGGCCCTGGGGGTGGGGGGGTGCGTTTCGGCAAAGTCGCCACACGCTGTGGGATTCCCTTGTGGCGATCGGTATGTACCCCGATGCCACGATCGCCCGCGGGGGCGAGGATCGCCGGGAGGCCTCGTTGACGTAGCGGGAGCACTCCAAACCCATCGCATCGCGCGTATGGCCCGCGCCTTCCGCTCGCGAGTCGCGTCCCCCCACGTCCTGGGGCTGTTGCAGTCAGTCCAACTGCCAGAGGAGAGGGATCATGGCCACCACCGTCAGAGAGCGGCCAATCGCTTCGTCGCACGCGCGCAAGGATGCGGCGCCCGCCACCGCTGAGGAGAGGTCCCAGCCGTCGTACGTGAGTGGCGCGTCCACGCAGCCGCTGCTGGGCGAGTCGATCGGCGCCACCTTCGACCGCACAATCGAGCGCTTCGGCGACCGCGAGGCGCTCGTGTCGCGCCATCAGGGGCTGCGCTACAGCTACGCCGAGCTGGCCGCCGCGGTCGAGGAGGTCGCGCGCGGGCTGCTGGCGATCGGCCTCGAGCCCGGCGACCGGGTCGGGATCTGGGCGCCCAACTGCGCCGAGTGGACGCTCGTGCAGTTCGCCACCGCCAAGCTGGGGATCATTCTCGTCAACATCAATCCCGCGTACCGGACGTCCGAGCTCGAGTTCGTGCTGCGCCAGTCCGGCTGCCGGGCGCTGGTCGCCGCGCGGGCCTTCAAGAGCTCCGACTACGTCGCGACGGTCGAAGAGGTCCGCCCGAAGGTGCCCGCTCTCGAGCAGGTGGTCTTCCTCGACGGCCCCGACTGGGACGCGCTGCTGGCCGGCGCCTCGCGGGTGAGCCCCGCCGAGGTGACCGAGCGCCAGGCCGCGACGCAGTTCGACGATCCGATCAACCTCCAGTACACGAGCGGCACCACGGGCTTTCCCAAGGGGGCCACGCTCAGCCACCACAACATCCTCAACAACGCCTATTTCGTCGGCGTTGGCTGCGGCTACGGCGAGGCGGACCGGATCTGCATCCCCGTGCCCTTCTACCCCTGCTTCGGCATGGTGATGGGCAATTTGGCGGCCGTCGCACACGGCGGCTGCATGGTCGTCCCGGGGTCTGCCTTCGACGCGGTCGCGGTGCTCGAGGCCGTGCAGGAGGAGCGCTGCACGTCGCTCTACGGTGTGCCGACGATGTTCATCGCCGAGCTCGAGCACCCGCGCTTCGCGGAATTCGATCTCTCCTCGCTGCGTACCCGGGATCATGGCCGGCTCGCCGTGCCCGGTCGACACGATGCGGCGCGTCGTGTCGGACATGCACATGCAGGAGGTCACGATCTGCTACGGGATGACCGAGACCTCGCCGGTCTCCACGCAGACGGCCGCCGACGACCCGCTCGACAAGCGCGTGGGCACAGTCGGGCGCGTCCATCCGCACGTGGAGATCAAGGTGATCGACGCGGCCACCGAGCGCGTGGTGGCGCGCGGCGAGACCGGCGAGCTCTGCACGCGCGGCTACTCGGTCATGCTCGGCTACTGGGACGAGGACGAGCGCACGGCGGAGGCGATCGACCGCGGGCGCTGGATGCACACCGGCGACCTCGCGGTGATGGATGACGAGGGGTACCTGCAGATCGTCGGGCGCAGGAAGGACATGGTCATCCGCGGCGGCGAGAACGTGTACCCGCGCGAGATCGAGGAGTTCCTCTACGCGCACCCGGACATCGCCGACGTGCAGGTCATCGGCGTGCCGGACGCGCGCTACGGCGAGGAGATCATGGCCTGGATCGTGCCGCGCCAAGGGGCGGCGCTCGACGAGCAGGCAATCGCCGAGTTCTGCCGCGGGCGAATCGCGCACTTCAAGATCCCACATTATGTCCGCACCGTGGACGAGTTCCCCATGACCGTCACCGGCAAGGTGCAGAAGTTCAAGTTGCGCGAGCGCGCGATCGAGGACTTGGGCCTCGCGGAGGCCGCGGCGATCACGACCGCCTGAGCGTCAGCGAGCACGCCCGAGGCCGGGCAGCGCCCGGCGGCGGCAACGTTCGCCGGGCGCGAGGACGTGCGGAAGCCGGACGATCTCGAGCAGGATCCGCGAGGGTCGCGTTCGCGACCGCGAGACCAGGCTCCGCGGCGTCCGGCGGGCGGCGGTGCAGGGCCGCCCGGCGAGTGCTCGTAAGCCGACTTCCCCGGGCTGGAGGGCTGATCGGCCGGCCGGCGGGTTCGACGTGCCCTGGCTGGGGTGCGTTGCGGCAAAGCCGCGACATGCTGCGGGGTTCCCCTTTTGTGATCCGTATGCACCCCGATGGCGCGCTCGCCCGCGGGGTCCACGATCGCCGAAAAGGTCCAGTGACGCGGCGGGAGGACTCCAACCCCAACGCATCGCGCCGCACAGCCCGCGCCGACCGCTCACAAGTCACGTCCCCCACGTTCTGGGCCTTCGCCTCAAACCAACCGTTAGAGGAGAGGACCATGGCGACCACCATCCAAGAGCGGCGAATCGCGTCGACACATGAGCACAACGGAGCGACGCCCGCTGCTGCCGCCAAACCGACCGAGTGGGGCAACTCCGCTCCGCTCGCGCTCGCCGCGTTCGCCGTCACAACGTTCATGCTGAGCATGGTCAACGCCGACTTCGTCTCCAAAGGCGTCGAGCCGGCGGTGTTCGGCGTCGCGCTGATGTTCGGCGGCCTCACCCAACTGCTCGCGGGACTGATCCAGCTGCGCACCGGCAACACGTTCGCCGGCGTGCTGTTCTCCGGATTCGGCGCGTTCTGGCTGTCGCTGTTCGCGATCGCCGAGTTCTTCTTCAAGGCAATACCCCCCGACCAGGTCGGGCACGCGCTCGGGCTGTTCGTCTACGCCTTCGCGCTCTTCGTGATCTCGATGACGATCGCGTCGTTTCGCACCAACGGCATCGTCGTCGCCGCGCTGCTGCTCGTGATCGGCGCCCTGTTCGCGCTCGGCGCGGGCAATTACGGAGCGCACGCCACCCTCGTGCACTGGGGCGGATACCTGGGCCTAGGCGCCGCCGCGCTGGCCCTCTACCTCTCCTGCGCAGAGACCTGCGAGGAAACCTACGGCCACAGCATCCTCCCCGTCTGGCCGCTCAACCGCTAAACGCCCGACCGCCAGCCGCCACACCGGAGCGTCACGCCCCGCGTGACGCTCCGCGTGAGCCCGGTCATGACGAAATCGACCGGGTCCGAAGCGGTTTCGCTCTAGGCGGACCCGGCGAGCCGCTCGCACGGGATCTCAACATGCAGGCGCGTGTCCCGCGACTCGGTGGGCTGTCCACCGAGAGTGTGCCGTCGAGCGCCGCGGCGAGGGCGTTCGCGGGTCGTTGTCAAGACCGGTGTGAGCGCGGCGGCGGCTGACTGTAGGTTCGTCGTGGCCACCCGACCACGCTGGCATGCTTTCTCACTGTGCCGGGTGATTGCGGCCGCGAGAGAGTGAGGTCTTCCGTGACGATCGTCG
>DASUPL010000004.1:0-2675 GCA_036281155.1 Solirubrobacteraceae bacterium
CCTCGATCCGCGGCGGGTGGGCGCTGAGTTGGCTGGAGCGGGCGGTCTGACCGAGCGCCAGAACACGTTCGCCAAGCGCGAGGCGGTTATGGCGTGGGCCGCCGCGCACCGCCAAGGTGCACCGGCCCGGGCGGTGGAGCGCGCCGCGGCGCAGTTCCTCGAGCGCGCCGACGTGCACGACGCGTCGGACCCCGGCGGCCGGCGGTTCACCACGAGCGATCTGCTGGCCCACGAGCGCCACATCGTGAAAGGCGCACGAGCGCGGCGCGGCGAAGGCGCTGGAAGGCTCGATGGCGCGATCGTCGAGGCGGTGCTGGCGAACGCGCCGTCCGCGCCGACGGCTGAGCAGGCCCGAGTGATCCGTGGCCTGACCTCAAGCGGTCACGGCGTCGAGACGGTCGAAGCGCTGGCCGGAACGGGCAAGACATTCACCGCCGGCCTACTCGCCAGGGCATACACCGCCAGCGGCTATCGAGTGCTGGGGGCCGCGCCGACCGGACGCGCGGTGCGCGAGCTCACCGAGCAGGCCGGGATCGGCCAGGCGTTGACGCTGACGCGTCTAGCGCTCGACCTCGACGCCGACGACCGCGGTTTCGGGTCGGATCGGGCGGTGTTGATCGTTGATGAGGCGGGGATGGCGAGCACCCGCGAGACGGCGCGTGTCATGGCGCACGCGCGCGCCGCCGGTGTGAAGGTCATCGCGATCGGCGACTCTGGTCAGCTCTCGAGCGTGCAGGCCGGCGGCTGGCTGGGCTCACTCACCGAGCGGCTGGGTTCGCATGAGTTGCGCGAGGTGATGCGTCAGCGCGATCCGCGCGAACGCCAGCTGCTGGCCCAGGTGCGGCGCGGCGACCCCACCGACTACGTCGCCGACAAGGCTGCGCAGGGCCAGGTGCACATCTCCGCCGGCGACGCGCAGCGCGCAAGCGCCGGGGAGCACGCGGCGATCGCCGCGTGCCGCGAGCGCCAAGCCGCGTGCTCGTGGGGGCAGGCGGTGCTGATCGTGCGTGACAACCAGCGTCGCGAGCGTCTCAACGCGCTCGTCCGTGACGAGCTGAAGCGCGACGGCCGGCTGGGCGAGAGCATCCACATCGGTGGCTGCGAGTTCGCGGTCGGTGACCGGGTCGTCGCGCGTCGCAACGATCGCGAGCGGGCGGTCGATAACGGCATGCGCGGTACGGTGATCGCCGTCGACCCGACCGAGAAGGATGTGGTGGTGCGCACCGACGGCGGCGCCCAACGCCGGCTCCACGCTTCCTATGTGGCCGAGTATCTGCAGCACGCCTACGCGTTGACCGCACACAGCATGCAGGGCGCCACCGTGGAGTGGGCGGGCGTGGTCGGTCGCCCGGAGGGCTTCACGCGCAACTGGTCCTACACCGCGCTCTCGCGCGCGCGAGAGCCTACCGAGCTGTTTCTCCTCGACAACCAGACCGAACGCGAGCTCGACCGCGGCGAGATCGCCCCGGGCCAGGCCCGCGGTCTGGACGACCGGCGAACGCTCATCGAACGCCTCGAGACCGCGATGCGGTGTCGCGACGACGAGGACCTCGCCCTGGACCGCCTCGACGCCGAGCGCAACCCTGGTCCAGCCCACCTCGACCCCGCGCACGCCAGTGCCTCCGTCGCCCGCCCCTCCGTCGGTGAACTGCAGGCCGAGCTCGCGCAGCTTCGCGAGCGCATCGGCCGTTACCCCCGAGCACCTCGTCGACAAGCTGCACGTCGCTCGCAGCGCCCGGGCCGAGGCACATGGCGTCGCCGACCAGGCGCGAGCACGCATCGCCCAACTCGAGCAACCCGCGCGCGGCGTGCTGCGCCGCCGCGGGCCTGCGGACTCCGCGGAACGCGCGCTGGAGCGCCAACGCCTCAAGCTCGCCGAGGGGGAAATCGCGGCGGCCGCCGAGCGTGAGCGCAACCTCGCACACAGCATTCCCGACCGGGCGGCATGGGAGGCGGGACGCCTCATGCTCCGCGAGCGCGCCGCCGAACTGAACGCGCAGCTCTCGAGCCGTCGGCGCGAGCACCTACGCGTCGCGCTCGAACGACCAGCTGCCTACCTCACTGAGGCGCTGGGCGCTCTCCCTGACGAGCCGCGCGCTCGCCGCACCTGGCAGCAGGCCGCGGCGCGTATCGAGGCCTACCGCTTCGACCACACCGTCACCGACGAGGGCGGCGCCTTGGGACCACCGCCGAGCGACAAGCGCGAGCGCGCGCACTGGCAACGCGCCCAACACGACCTCCAACGCGCTCAGCGAGACCTTGGTCGGCGGATCGGCCTCCAGTACTCGCATGAGGCTTGAGAACCTCGTTCAGGACCGTCTCGCCGCTGCTCAGTTTCGTCCAAGCGACGGCGACACTCGGCGAGCCTCCGGGCGGCTACGGGCGTGCGCCGTTCCGTGGCGCTGGTGCGCGCGCTGATCGGCGTGACGATGTTTCGACGCAATGAGGTGCGCGACCGCGACCCGGCAGCCGCTCGTGCTCGATCACCTACGGTCGCACGCCGGGCCGATCGCCTCCGAGCTACGCCGCGGCGTAGCGCTCGGCGACCTTGTCCCAGTTCACGACGTTCCACCAGGCCTTCAGGTAGTCCGGGCGCTTGTTCTGGTACTTCAGGTAGTACGCGTGCTCCCAGACGTCGTTGCCCACCAGCGGCGTCGCGCCGCTGGAGACCGGGC
>DASUPL010000005.1:0-2045 GCA_036281155.1 Solirubrobacteraceae bacterium
CCTCGCGCTGCTCGCCGAGGAGGACGAGCGCGCACCCCGGGTCAAGGTCGCGGCCGGCACGCCCATGATCGTGATGGAGCGCGTGACGAAGGTCTACGACGGGCACGTGGTCGGCTTGCGCGACGTCTCGCTGCGGATCGACAAGGGCGAGTGGGTGTTCCTGGTCGGCCAGTCCGGCTCGGGCAAGTCGACGTTCATCCGGCTGCTGCTCAAGGAGCTCGACCCGACCGAGGGCTCGATCCTGATCGGCGGGCGTTCGCTCGCGACGCTCAAGCGCTCGCGCGTCTCGCAGCTGCGCCGCAACATCGGCTGCGTCTTCCAGGACTTCAAGCTGCTGCCCAACCGCAACGCGTACCAGAACGTGGCCTACGCGCTCGAGGTGCAGGGCCAGCCGCGTCCGGTGATCGACGAGAAGGTGCCCGAGATCCTGCAGCTCGTCGGGCTCGGGGACAAGTTCGACCGCTTCCCGCACGAGCTTTCGGGCGGCGAGCAGCAGCGCGTCTCGATTGCGCGCGCGTTCGTCAACCACCCGCCGCTCCTGATCTGCGACGAGCCCACCGGCAACCTCGACCCCGATACGTCGGTGGGCATCATGCAGCTGCTCTATCGCATCAACCGCACGGGCACGACCGTCGTCATGGCCACCCATGACCGCGAGATGGTCGATCGCATGCGGCGACGCGTGATCGCACTCGAGCGCGGGCGGCTCGTGCGTGACGAGCGGCGCGGCGGCTACGTGGAGACGCCCTAGGTGCGGCGCGCAGACTTCTTCCTCGTCGAGGCCGTGCGCGCGCTGCGTAACAACCTCGCGACGACCGTGGCGGCCACCGTCACGGTGCTGATCGTGCTCTATTTCCTCGGCGTCTTCGTGCTCTTCGGCACCTACCTCTACGCCAAGGTGGACAAGGAGCGCAGCGGCGTCCGCGTCACGGTCTATCTCGACAAGCGGGCGACGAACGCGCAGATCCGCGACATCGGCGCTCGCCTGCGGCAGAACCCCGACGTGAAGCCGAACGCGGTGGAGTACGTCTCCAAGGCCGAGGCCTGGCAGCGACTCAAGGCGCGCGTCCCCAAGACCGTGTGGGAGAGCGTGCTGACCAACCCGCTGCCCGCATCCTGGGAGGCCTCGCTCGAGAACCCGGGCCGCGCCAAGGACGTAGCCGCCTCGGTGCGCGACATGCCCGGCGCCGAGAAGGGCGCCAACGGGGTGCGCTACGGCGGCAGGGACGCCGACCGGCTGCTGCGCAATGCGGCCGTGGTCGAGGCGGTGATCGGCGGGCTCATACTCGTGCTCGCGATCTCGGCCGTGGCGCTGATAGCGAACACCATCCGGCTGTCGATCTTCGCGCGGCGCCGCGAGGTCGAGGTGATGAAGCTGGTGGGCGCGTCGAACTGGTTCGTGCGCCTGCCGTTCGTGCTCGAAGGCATGCTCTGTGGCCTGGGCGGAGCTGTGCTCTCGATTGCCTTGCTGGGCGTCTCACTCGTACTGCTGAAGGACCACCTGCCGGCCGCCTCGCTCAACGAGGACGGAGCGCACGCGATCGCCTTCTGGTTGCTGGCGCCGCTCCTGCTTCTGGCCGGCACGCTGCTCGGCGCGATCGGCTCGGGCGTGACCATGCGCCGCTTCTTGCGGGTCTGATTCCGCACGCGCTAGAGTGATCGCTCGATGGGCCTGCGCCGCTTGTTCGCGGTTGTTGCCGCCATCGTGCTCGCTTTCGCACTGGGCTACGCGACGCGGCGCGGAGGCGAGCGCCCCGCGCCACCGGTGGCCAGCCCGCCACCCGTTCTGACCGACGCCGTGCGGCAGGTGCTCGTCGACCGCTACGTCCGTCCACTCGATCCGGACGCGCTGGCCGCCGCGCGCACCGTTCCGCAGCTGATCGCGCAACTGCGCGACCCGTTCACGCGCTATCTCACGTCCGCTCAGTACGCCGCGCTCAAGGCCGACACGGACGAGGGGTTCTACGGCGTCGGCGTGCGCGTGCGCGCACGCGGCGCGGCGCTGCAGATCATCGGCGTGGTGCCGAAGTCGCCCGCCGCGCGCG
>DASUPL010000006.1:0-7003 GCA_036281155.1 Solirubrobacteraceae bacterium
AACATCGAGCACATCCGCGATCCGGATCGCTTCCTGCACGTGGGCGTGGACATCGTCGAGCCGTATTTCATCGACGAGCCGATCGACTTCGTCTACCACCTCGCCTCGCCCGCCTCGCCGATCGACTATCTGCGCCTGCCGCTGCACACGCTGAAGGTCGGCTCCTACGGCACCCATCACACGCTCGGGCTGGCCAAGGCCAAGCGCGCGCGCTTCCTGATCTCCTCCACGAGCGAGGTCTACGGCGACCCGCTCGAGCACCCGCAGGCGGAGACCTACTGGGGCCACGTAAACCCGATCGGCCCGCGTGGCGTCTACGACGAGGCCAAGCGCTACGCCGAGGCGCTGACGATGGCCTACCACCGCCAGCAGGGCGTGGACACGGCGATCATGAGGATCTTCAACACGTACGGCTCGCGGATGCGCCCGCACGACGGGCGCGCGATCCCCACATTCCTGCGACAGGCATTGGCCAACCGGCCGATCACCGTGTTCGGCGACGGCAGCCAGACCCGTTCGTTCTGCTACGTCAGTGACCTGATTCGCGGGATGATCGCGCTGGCGGAGTCCGGTCACCACTACCCCGTCAACATCGGCAACCCCGACGAGTTCACGCTGCTCGAACTGGCCGAGACGATCAAGGACCTGACGGGCTCCACCTCAGAGATCATCTACGAGGCGCTGCCTGAGGACGACCCCAAGCAGCGCAGGCCCGACATCACGCTCGCGAACGAGCTGCTCGGCTGGTCGCCAGAGGTAACGCTCCGCGATGGCTTGGCGCGCACGATCGAGGACTCCGGCGTCGAGCTGCTGATCGGCGGGGCACACTGAAGCTGTTCGCATGCCAGGAATCATGCGGCTGTTTGCGCAACCGCTCCGTGTGGGAACCTGAGGTGTTGTGAGCCACGAGATGGCTACGCGCGCAGTCGAACTGCCCGATCGCGACATCCGCAGCAAGCGCCCACCGGTGCTGTCGTTTCTGCTGCGCATGTCCACGCTGCGTCGTGGCGCGCGCTTGGTGTCGCTGCTGGCGCTCGACTTCGCCGGCGTGGCGCTCGCGATCTTCACCGCGCTCGTGCTCAAGGAAGCCGTCCACGGCAAGGTCACGCCCGCCAACGACTACCACGGCACCAAACAGTTCCTCGCGTTCGCCTACCTCCTCACGGCGCTGCTGTTCGCCCGCTCGGGCCTCTACGCCGAGCGCGCTCTGCGTCCGGGCCTCTCGCGGATCGTGGGATCGCTGTTCCAGGTCGCGTTCGTCGCGCTGATCTACGCCGTCGTCAGCGGCGAACACTTCTCCAGCTACTACCTCTTCTACGGCACGCTCGCGTTCGCGATCTTCTACATCGCCTCCATGCGCGCGCTGTACGAAGCGCTCACGGCCGCGCTCTTACGAGCGGCGGGCTACCGCCGCCGCGCGGTGATCGTCGGCAGGGGCAAGCACGTCGGCGACGTCGCGCACGCGCTCACCGACGTGCCGCACACGCAAATCGAGGTCGTCGGCTTCCTCTCGCCCAACCCCCTGCCCGAGAACGGCGTGCGCTCGCTCGGCACGCTCGAGGATCTCGAGGCGGTGCTCGAATGCGAGCACGTCGACGAGCTGATCATCGCCGACCCCGACTTTCCCCAGGACGACGCGGTGGAGCTCGTCGACCAGTGCCATCGGCGCGGGATCAGGGTGCGCCTGGCGCCATCCACGATGGAGATCCTGATCCACCGCGCGGAGTTCGTGCCGGGGCAGTCCGTGCCCCTGTTCGAGCTCAGCTCGCCGGTCTTCGAGGGCATCGACTTCGCGCTCAAGCGCACGTTCGACATCGTCGGCTCGACGTTCCTGCTGGTGCTCCTCAGCCCGCTGCTGCTCGCGATCACGGCCGCCGTCAAGGTCACCTCGCGCGGGCCGATCCTGTTCCACTCGATGCGCCGTGGTATCGGCCAGCGCCCGTTCGCGTGCTTGAAGTTCCGCACGATGCACACCGACGCGGAAGAGCGCCAGGCCGACCTGGAAGAGCTCAACGAGGCCAACGGCGCGCTGTTCAAGATCCGTGAGGACCCGCGCCTGACGGTCGTCGGGCGGTTGCTGAGGAAGTTCTCCCTCGACGAGCTGCCGCAGCTCGTCAACGTGTTGCGCGGCGAGATGTCGCTCGTCGGACCGCGCCCGCTGCCCGAACGCGACTACGAGATGCTCGAGGAGTGGCACCGCAAGCGCTATCTGGTGCTCCCCGGGATCACCGGGCTGTGGCAGGTCTCCGGTCGCTCGGAGCTCGATTTCGACGACCTCGTGCACCTCGACTTCATCTACCTCGAGCGCTGGTCGCTGGCGCTCGATTTGACGATCTTGCTGAAGACGATCCCCGCCGTGTTCACACGGCGCGGCGCCTATTGAGCGCCGGCGGCCGCCGCGCCCGCGTACACGTCCCAGGTGCGACGCGCCGCGTCATGCCACGTCCACGCCGGTGGTGCGGATGCCGGTCGGTCGGCGCCGGCGGGCTCGCACGCCGCGGGGATCACGATCACACGCTCCCGCGTGAGCCCGAGCTCCGTTAGGACTTCGTCGGCGACAAGCTCGCTGGGGACGATTACGTGGGTTGCGCGCTGCAGTGCGAGGCGGCGCAGGCGCAGGTGCAGGCCGCCACTGCGCAGCTGCTCGCTGCGTCGCTTGAGCGCCGCCAGGCTGTGGATCGTCACGACCATCGGACATGGGCTGTGGAGCATCGCGCCCGCGATCCACGGCGAGTGGAACACGTCCGGATTGCGCGAGCGCACGCTCGCGGCCGGACGATCGGTGTCGGTGAGCTCGTCGCTCTCGGCCGCGGTCTCACGCAGCGCCTGCAGTAAGCAGCGCGAGTAGCGCCCGACGCCGTTGGGATCGGTGGCGGCGCGGCTGTCGAACGCAACCTTCACGGCCTGTTCGCTTCCTTCACGCCGTCCCAAACACGCATCGGGCGAACATAAACAGTTTGTGTAGCGATGGATAGAGATGACAGCCGCGCTGCACGCTCTTAGCGAGATTCGCGCGATGGGCGCCCGCGCGCTCTAGCCTTCGCGGCGAGCATGTCCTCGCGCGCCTACCACGAGAGCCTTTGGGAGGGCGTGCCGGAGGGTCTCGAGCCATCGGACTTCGCCGTGCGCAGTCGCTTCCTGTTGGAGCACGTCCGCGCCGGGGAGCGCGTGCTCGACGTCGGCTGCGGCGAGGGCGCGTTCACGGCGGAGCTCGCGCGCGCGGGGGCGCTCGCGGTGGGCGTCGACGTCGCCGAGGAGCCGCTGCGCCGCGCTCGCGCGCTTCACCCCGCCCTGGACCTAAGGCTCCTGGACGCGGGCGGCGGTTGGGATCTGCCGGACGCGAGCTTCGACGTGGTGTGGGCCGGGGAGACGATCGAGCACGTACTCGACACGGCCGCGTGGCTGTCGGAGATCCGCCGTGTGCTGCGCTCCGGCGGGCGTCTGCTGCTCAGCACGCCCGCCCACTCGCCGCTGCGGATGGCGAGGCTTGCGCTCTCCAGGCGCGCGTTCGCGGCGCACTTCGACCCGCGCGGCGATCACGTGCGCTTCTACAGCCGCGCCACGCTCACCGGATTGGTCGAGGAGTTTGGCTTTCGCGAAGTTGACGTTGTGAGCGCTGCTGGGCTGCCAGGCGCTCGGCGGCTTCTACTTGCGCGAGCGGTTCGCTCGCGCTTTTGACCGGCGCGGTCGGCTGGGCGGACGCGCGCAGCGCCTGGACGTAGTTGTTGTAGATAGCGACCGATTCGGGGTTCGGGTAGGGAGGAGCGAGCTCTTCGGGGGAGATCGACTCGGGGTTGAGGTAGATCGCGGCCTGCAGCTCGTGCAGCGCGGCGCGCGGGTTGCTCGTCAGGTCATGGCGACCCAGGTTTAGCCAGCTCCTGGGATTCGACGGTTGCAGGCGCACCGCTCGCGCGAGCGTCGCCCGCGCGAGCGGTGCGTGGCCGGTCGCGCCCTGCACGGCGGCGAGCGTGGACAGCGCTTCGATCGAGAGCGGATTGCGAGCGACCGCGTTGTTCGCTTCCTTCAAAGCGCCGGCGTGGTCGCGCGCCAAGAGCGCCTCGGCCCGCACGCCCGCTTCTTCGGAGCGCTGCGGCTGCCACTGCGACCAAGCGGCCAGCAGCGCGAACACGATCGCCGTGCCCGCGAGCGCCTGGCGCTGGCGGCTCGGGCGTCCCGTGGGCCTCACGGCGAGGGTTGACGGGCTCCCTGCCAACGGGCCGCGCCCCGCCAGCCAGCCCGCGCACAGCAGCGCCACGCACGCGTCGCCCGGCACGTACCACGTCCAATCGACGAGCGAGTGCACGCCGAACACCACTACCAGGCAGAGCATCGCCAGCATCCCGATCCGCTCCGGCGCGTACGGCTCGCGAGGTTTGAACGGCCGGGTCGCGCGCCCCGCGGCGGCCAGCCATACGGCCAGCAGCGCGAGCGCGAGCAGCAGGCCCACGAGTCCCAGGTCGGCGAGCGTCTGCACGACGAAGCCGTGCGCATGGCGCACCTCGAGCCTCTCGTGGCGGTAGCGCAGGTGAGCCGTGGCGAACCCCTCCGCGCCCGAGCCGAGCGCGGGATGGGCGTCGAAGACGTCGAGCGCCTCCTTCCAGTAGCGCGCGCGCACGCTCGCGACCGCGGTCAGCCGACCCGGGGTGTTGGGCGGCACCTTCGCGTTCGGGTTCGTCAGCGCGTCGACCGTGTGCGAGATGCTGCCCGTCAGCCCCCGCTGACTGTGCGCGAGCACGCCCGCGAACGCGATCAGCGCGATCGCGATCAGCGCCAGCAGCGCCCCCCCGACCTGGCTTCGCAGAGCCCGCGAAGGCGGTCGTGTGCTCGCCCAGAACCCGATCGCGACCCCGAGCAGCGTGAGCGCGAGCACCATCGCCACGACCATCACCCCGAGCTGGCGCCCGGCGCTGATCTGTTCGCTCAGCGGGATGTGTTCTTCGCTGAGCGCGTGCGTGGAGAAGTCCCAGCCCGCTACGGCCAACGCGCCGAGCGCCCCGAGGCCGAGCACCGCGGCGCTGCGCAGACGCAGCGGCACGAGGCAGAACCACGCCAGCAGGCCGACCGCGAGCGCGACCAGCGCACCGCGCGAGTACGCGAGCAGCAGCGTCAACAGCAGCACGCCCATCGCGGGATAGGAGAGCGCGCTCAGCAGCGCGTGTCCGCTGCGGCGGGCACCCAGCCACAGGCAGCAGATCGCGCCCATCGCCGCGGTCAGCCCGACCGCGTTCCAGTAGCCGTAGGGGGCCTCCAGGCGCGCGTACTTGTCCGCCGGCACGAGGCTGCCGGGGAACATCTTCGTCAACAGCGCATACGCGCACACCACGACGGACGCGAGCGCCAGGCCGCCGAGAACGGCCGGCCAGCGTCCGGGCGCGAGGCGCACGAGCGCGACCGCGGCGGCGAACACGCCGCTGTAGGCGAGCATCCGCCCGGCGTCGCGCCAGCTGTCGTCCGGTTGCACCGACCACACGAGCGAGACCGCCGTCAGCGCGGTGAACGCGAGCATGATCCCAACCGGCCACAGCCCGTGACCGCGCTCGCCGGGCAGCCGCAGGATCGCCACTGCCGCCACCGCCCCGCCGAGCAGCGTCAGCGCCATCTCCGTGGTGGTCATCGATTCGAGGTTGAGGCCGCCCTTGGCGTAGAACGTGACGAAGCACGAGATCGCGGCGACGAGCAGCGTCGCCAACCACAGCCCACGCCGATCGATGGCCGCGGCGGCGCTCGCCGCGACGCGCGACGCACTCGCTCCGCCCGCCGGTCGCGCGCTACGCGCGGCCGGCGCGGGCTCAGCCGGAGCGACGGACACGGATACGCTTGCGCAGGACGTCGCCGAGGAGGACAAGCGCGCAGGCCAGCAGGAAGGCCAGCGTCGCCAGCAGGGGGGTGGGCAGCGAGCTCAGCGCGGATGAGATGTTCGTGTGCACCACGCCGGGGGCGACGCTCGCGCCTCCGAGTTTGACCGGTTGCGCGCGGCCGCGTGCCGCGTGTGTGATGGCCCGCTGCTCGGACGGAGAGACCGCCACGGCCGTGGGTCTGGCGACGCTGCCCGCCACCCCGGCGCCCGCGCCGTCGTTGCCCGCGCCCGATGCGGCCGCGCGTTGGGCCTGGCGGATCAGCGATGAGCAGTCGGAATACTCTTCCGTGTCAGCGCTCAGCTCTTTCAGGGCCTGTGTGTACGCGCTGTGGCTGAAGCCGCGCAGCGATTCGCCGTGCGTGCAGCGCTCGATGATCGTTTCACCCACGTTCGCGCTCGCGGGCGAGGCGGCGGTGGCGACGATCACCATCACCGCGAGCAGCGCGGCCGGTGGGGCGAGTCGTCTCTCCGGGCGGGCGAATCTCATCGGCGGACTATCCAACGCTACCAATGCGCGCGGGCGGGGACGAGCCGGAACCGGACAGTCCGAGGCTCGACAGCGCTCGCGAGAACCCCGCGGCCCACGCGTCCTGGCTGTATGCGCGCACGGCGCTCATCCCCGCGGCGCCCAGGCGGGCGCGCAGCGGCCCATCGCCGGCCAGCAGCGTGAGCGCTCGCGCCAGCGCGCCGCTGTCGCCCGCGGGGACGATCAGCCCGCTCTCGCCGTCGCGAACCAGCCCCCCCGCGGCCGCGCCCACCGCGTCGCTTGCGATCACCGCGAGACCGCGGTTCATGGCCTCGTTGACGACCAGGCCCCACGGCTCGCGGAACGTGCGCGTGGGTATCGACGGCAGCACGAGCACGTCGGCGGCGGCGTACACGTTGCGCAACTCCACCGGCGTCACGGGGGCCAGGCCGAGCACGCCGTCGGGGAGCTTCGCCAGCCCGCCCTCGCGGACCCGCGCCGACGCGCCGGCGCCGCCCGCATCGGACCTCGATCCGAAGCCGCCGACGAGCACGAGCGCCGCGGCGGGCGCGCTGAGGCCGGATGCGCGCCACGCGTGCAGCAGCACCTCGACGCCCTTCTCGGGGTCGGGGCGCCCGACGAACACGAACTTCGTCGCGGCACCCGCCGGCCAACGGGGG
>DASUPL010000007.1:0-8778 GCA_036281155.1 Solirubrobacteraceae bacterium
ACCGGGAAGACGGCCAGGAAGATGCCGGTGATGCCACCCATCAGGAACGTCCCGATGCCGCCCACGCAGTAGAGCAGCGCCACCCGGTACTCGATCGTGCCGCGCCACAGCGTGGCGATCCAGTTGAGCATCTTCACGCCCGTCGGCACCGCGATCAGGAACGAGCTGAGCATCACGAAGATCAGGATCGCCTCGGGGATCGGCGCGGTGAACATGTGGTGCGCCCACGTCAGGAAGCCGAGGAACGCGATCGCCACGGTCGAGGCCGCGATCGCCTTGTAGCCGAAGATCGGCTTGCGCGCGAACACGGGCAGGATCTCCGAAACGAGCCCGAAGCCGGGCAGGATCATGATGTAGACCTCGGGGTGGCCGAAGAACCAGAACAGGTGCTGCCACAGCAGTGGCGAGCCGCCCTCGGTGGGGTCGAAGAAGTGGGTGCCGAAGTGCCGGTCGGTGAGCAGCATCGTGACCGCCGCGGCGATCACCGGCAGCGCGAAGATCAGCAGCACCGAGTACGTGAGGATCGCCCACACGAACAGCGGCAGGCGCCCCCAGCTCATGCCGCGCGCGCGCATGTTCGTGATCGTCGCGTAGAAGTTGATCGCGCCGAGGATCGAGGAGATCCCGGTGAGGTGGATCAGGTAGATCCACGCGTCCTGCCCGCCGGCCGGCGAGTACAGGGAGCTCGACAGTGGCGGGTAGCTCGTCCAGCCGGCTTCCGGCGGGCTCCAGAAGATCGACGCGTAGAACACGATCCCGCCCGCGAGCAGCAGCCAGAAGGAGAGCGCGTTCAGGCGCGGGAAGGCCATGTCGCGCGCGCCGATCATCAGCGGCAGGAAGTAGTTCGCGAGGCCCGCCATCATCGGCACGACGAACAGGAAGATCATCGTCGTGCCGTGCATCGTGAACAGCTGGTTGTAGACCTCCGGGGTCACGAGCGTGTTGTCGGGCGCGCCCAGCTGCAGGCGGATCATCAGCGCCTCCACGCCGCCGAGCAGGAAGAACACGAACGTCGTGACCATGTACATGATCCCGATCCGCTTGTGGTCGGTCGTCGTGAGCCAGCTGGCCCAGCCGCTCGCCTCGCGCTCCGCGCCGTGGGCGCTCACCTGGGGGATCGGCGCTACGTAGGTGGCCATGTCGCTGGTCTCCTCGATGTCCTGTTCACGGGTTCTCGACCTGCCCCGCGCCGGTCTGCGCGTTCAGTTTCGCGCGCGCTTCCTTCGCGGCGGCGTTCGCTTCTGTGATCTGCTGCTTCTGACTGGCCAGCCACGCGTCGAACTCGGCGGGCGCCACGGCCCTGACCTTGGCGATCATGCGCGCGTGGCCGCGTCCGCACAGGATCGCGCACTGGCCGCTGTAGACGCCCGGCTTGTCGATCTTGAACCACGTGTAGCTGTGGTACCCGGGCACCGCCTGGAACTTGCCGCCGAGCTCGGGGATCCACCACGAGTGCACGACGTCCGCGGAGACGATGTCGAGGCTGACGGTGGTGTTCGTGGGGACGACCATCTCCTCGTAGGAGTACGGCGCGCCGAGCCCGTCCGGTTCGCTCGCGCCGGGGTACACGAACTGCCAGATGTACTGTCGTCCGATCACGTCGATGTTCAGCGCTTTGCCGTTCGGCGGCAGCTTGCGCTCGGAGCTCGCGTACAGCAGGCCGTTCTGCTCGGCCAGCCGATCGCCCGTGGGGTCCGAGTTGGGCGGGTTCTGGATCGAGGAGAGCTTCGCGAACGTGAGCACCGCCAGCGCGATCAGGATCACGGTCGCGGCGCTCGTCCAGCCGACCTCCAGGCGCGTGTTGCCACGGATCTGCGCTGCCACGGCGCCCTTGCGCGCACGGAACTTGACCAGCGCGTAGATCAGCCCGCCCTCGACGGCGATGAAGATCACGAGCGCGATCACGAGCGTGACCTTGTAGAGGCCGTCGATGTCGTTCGCGTTCGGCGAGCCGCCCGAGAGCGGGGTGAAGAACGCGAGCGTTGAGGGGAGCAGATGGCCCAAGGCGGCGGGGATTCTATTCAGCCTCGGACGGGACGCGCTTGATGACGTTTGCCACGAGGTCTCTAGCGCCCCGAGAATCGGGTCGCGCGCTTCTCCATGAACGCCACCGCGCCCTCCACGAAATCGTCGCTTCCGGCCATCTCCTGCTGGATCTGCGCCTCCAGCTCGAGCTGCTCGTCCATGCGCGCGTACAGCCAGTTGTTCAGCTGGCGCTTCGTGCCCGCATAGGAGCGCGTGGGGCCCGCCGCGAGGCGCGCCGCCAGCGCGGCCGTCTCGGTCCGCAGCTCCTCGTCGGCGACGACGCGGTTGATGAGGCCCCACTCGAGCGCCTGTCGAGCGGGGAGGCGCTCGCCCAGCATCGAGAGCTCGCTCGCGCGCGCCATGCCCACGCGCGTGGGCAGGAACAGCGATGAGCCGCCGTCGGGCACGAGGCCGATGTTGACGAACGCGAGCAGGAAGTATGCGCTCTCGCACGCGACGATCAGATCGCAGCACAGCGCCAGCGAGCAGCCGATGCCGACGGCCGGCCCGTTGACGGAAGCGAGCACCGGCTTGGGCACCTCGCGGATCGCGTGCATGATCGGGTGGTAGCGCTCGGTCAGCGTCTTGTACACGTTTGGGCGCCCGTCCGGCGTGGTCTCTCCGCCGCTGACGTCCCTCAGATCGGCGCCCGAGGAGAACGCTCGACCGGCTCCCGTGATTACGATCGCGCGCACCGCCTCATCCGCCGCGGCGCCGTGCAGGGCCGAGAGCAGGTCGGCCCCGAACTGGGCGTTCCACGCGTTCAGCGCCGACGGCCGGTTGAGCTCGATCGTCGCGGTGCCGGCGTCCACGCGCACGTTGACCGTCTCAAGCTCGATGTTCGACTCGCTCATGGGCCTCCTCGTGGTGAGAGATCGTGGTCGGGCGGCTTTCGGCATCCTATGGTGTACGCCATGCGACGTCCCGTAATCGGCATCTGCACCGCGCTGGAGCGCGCGCGCTGGAGCGTGTGGGACCAGCAGGCCGCGCTGCTGCCGCTGAGCTATCTCGCGGCGGTCCAGCGCGCGGGCGGGCTCGCGCTGCTGCTACCACCAGACGATCGGCTCGCGGAAGACCCCGACCAGGCACTCGAGTTGCTCGACGGACTCCTGCTCGCGGGCGGCGCGGACGTCGACGCGGCCTCCTACGGCCAGACGCCCCACGCGGAGACGGTTGACACGGTGCCGCGGCGCGACGCGTTCGAAATCGCGCTCGTGCGCGCAGCGATCGAGCGCGACCTACCGGTGCTGGGCATCTGCCGCGGGATGCAGATAATCAACGTGGCGCTCGGCGGCACGCTCGTGCAGCACCTCCCCGAACACCTCGGCCACGAAGAGCACCGGCGCGTGCTCGGCTCGTTCGACGGCTCCGAGCACGACGTGCTGCTGAGCGAGGGCTCGCTCGCTGCCAGCGCCGCTGGCGAGCTGGAGCACACGACGAAGTCCCACCACCATCAGGGCGTGGACTGCCTCGGCGAGGGGCTGCTCGTGACGGGACGCTCGACGCTCGACGGCTTCCCCGAGGCGATCGAGCTGCCGGACAGGCCGTTCGTGCTGGGCGTGCAGTGGCATCCCGAGGCGGATGAGGCCAGCCGCGTGGTCGGCGCGCTCGTGCGGGCGGCGGCGCTCGCGGCTCCGACTGGTCACTGAGGCGCCGACATATACTCCCCGCCCTGTGCGGCTGTCGAAGGCGATCAGAGCAACCGCCTGGGGGATCGTCGCTGCAGGTGTGGCGGCGCCGCTGCTGCGCAAGCGCGTGAGCGCGCCGCCGCTGGTGCTGCAGACGGTCGCCTACGCCGCGCCCGTGGCTCTGTGCGTGGCGGTGCCGCGCTCGCGCGCCCGCGATGTCGCGACGTGCACGCTGCAGATGTGGGCGTACCTGGCGGCGTACAAGTCGCCGCACGACGACCCCGACGCGCAGCAACTGCGCGTGCGCGTGCGCTACCCGATCGTCGTCGACCGCGTGCTCGGCCTGGGGGAGCTGCCGACGGTGCGCCTACAGCGCACGCTCGCGCGTCTCGGGCCCGACGGCGCGCAGGAGTGGAACGCGCTGGACCGTGTGCTCGTGTGGGCGCACTGGAGTTGGTTCTTCGTGCCCCATGGAACGGTCGCGTACATGCTCTTCCGTCATCCAGAGCGCTTCTCGCGCGCGGCCACGATGACGTACGCGGTGTTCAATCTCGGCGCGAGCGTGTACTGGCTCGTGCCGACCGCGCCGCCATGGTACGCGGCGTCGCTGGAGGCGAACGGCGGACCGCGCCCGCCGGCCGTGCGGCGGATGATGGTGGAGTACGGCGAGTTTTTCTGGCGAGATGGCTGGGGGTCGCTCTACAGTGTGTTTGGAGGCAACCCCCTGGCTGCGATGCCCTCTCTGCACTTCGCCACATCCGTGATGGCCGCCCTCCTGCTAGCCGAGGTGGGGCCGCTGCCGGGTGCGCTCGGCGTCGGCTACGCGGCCACGCTCGGATTCGCGCTGGTGTATCTGGGGGAGCACTACGTCGTGGATCTGCTGGCGGGGGCCGCGCTGACGGGAGCGGTGCGAGCGTTGGCGCCGCGCGCGGCGCCGGCGCTGAGCGGCATGGGTAGGGCTGTGGCGGCGTTGGGGGCGATGGCACACGAGGCGGCGTGAGCGGGAGGAGGTGAGCACGAGCGAGATGGTGTGGGGTGAGGCAGATGGGGGGGAGCTGGACGACGAGAGCAAGGTCCCCGCGGGCGTGGGCAGCGCCGCCGAGGAGGAGATGCCGCGTGTGCTGCTCACGCGACGGCAAATCGTGGCGTTTGGCGTGTTCGTGCTCTCCGCCATTGGCTTCATGTACTTCGTGCTGCCGAAGCTCACGGGGATTGGCAAGACCGTGCACCGGCTCGAGGGCGGCAACACCTGGTGGATCGCCGTCGGCGTAGTGTTGGAGCTGCTGTCGTTCGCCGGCTACATGGCGCTGTTCCGGTCGGTGTTCGTCACGAAGACCCACCCGCCGGGGAGGATCGGCTGGCGCGCGAGCTATGAGATCACGATGGCCGGTGTGGTCGCCACGCGTCTGTTCGCCGCCGCCGGCGCCGGCGGCATCGCGCTGACCGCCTGGGCGCTGCGTCGCTCCGGGATGGCGCCGAGGCTGGTGGCGTGCCGCATGGTGGCTTTCATGGTGCTGCTGTACGTGATCTTCGCCGGCTCGCTGCTGCTCGACGGGATCGGGCTCGGCACCGGGCTCTTCCCGGGGGGCGGCTCGTTCGCGATCACGATCGTCCCCGCGGTCATCGCCGCGGGCCTGTTCGGCGCGGCGGGCGCGATGGCGCTGCTGCCGGGGGACCTGGAGCGGCGCTTGCAGCGCTGGGCCTCGGGTTCGGGTCGCTCAGCACGTTTCGTAGCTCGCGCGGTCGCGGTGCCGGCGCTCGTGGCCACCGGCATTCGCACCGCTATCGAACTGGTCCGCGAGCGCGACCCGGGCCTGCTCGGTGCGGTCGCGTGGTGGGGCTTCGACGTCTCGGTGCTGTGGGCGACGTTTCACGCGTTCGGCTCTCCGCCGCCGTTCACCGTCATCTGGATGGCGTACTTCGTGGGGATGCTCGGCAACCTGCTGCCACTGCCTGGCGGCGTCGGCGGGGTTGAGGGAGGCATGTTCGGCGCGTTCGCCGCGTTCGGCGCGGATCTCCAGCTGTCGCTCGCCGCCGTGCTCGCGTACCGCGCCATCTCGTTCTGGCTGCCGACGCTCCCCGGCGCGGTGGCGTACTTCCAGCTACGTCGCACGGTCGCGCGCTGGCGCGACGAGCAGGAGCTGCCGGCGGGCATGGTCGCGCCGGCGGGCGTTCTGCAAGGATCCTGAGTGGTACACTATACAAAGTAAAGTGACTAGGGAGACTTAGATGAGCGACGTCGAGAACGTGATCATCGTCGGCAGCGGGCCGGCGGGCTACACCGCCGCGCTGTACACCGCGCGAGCGAACTTGAACCCGCTCGTGGTCGAGGGGTTCGCCTGGGGCGGGCTGCTGCAGCAGACGACCGACGTTGAGAACTACCCCGGCTTCCCCGAGGGCGTGATGGGACCGGAGATGATGCAGAAGTTCCGCGACCAGGCCGAGCGCTTCGGCGCGCGACTGCTCACCGAGGAGGCCGACCGCGTTGAGCTCTCCAGCGAGCCGGGCGGCTTGCACAGCGTGTGGGTGGGCGACACCGAGCACCGCGCCCGCACCGTAGTCCTGGCGATGGGCGCTGAGCACAAGAAGCTCGGCGTCAGCGGCGAGGAGGAGCTGTCCGGGCGCGGCGTGAGCTACTGCGCCACGTGCGACGCGGCGTTCTTCCGCGACGCGCCCACGATCATCGTCGGCGGCGGCGACTCCGCGATGGAGGAGGCGATCTTCCTGTCGAAGTTCGCCTCGAAGGTGTTCGTGGTGCACCGTCGCGCGGAGTTCCGCGCCTCGAAGATCATGCTCGAGCGGGCGCGCGCACAGCCGAACATCGAGTTCCTCACGCCCTACCGCGTGGAGGAGTTCGTCGCCGGCGAGAGCGGCACGCTGGGGCACGCGCGGCTCGTCAACACCGAGACCGGCGAGGAGCGCGAGGTTCCCGTCTCGGGGACGTTCATCGCGGTCGGTCACGAGCCGCAGTCGGGACTCGTGCAAGGACAGATCGAGGTGGATGAGAACGGCTACGTGAGCACGCGGGGCAAGTCCACGCTCACGAACCGCCCGGGCGTGTTCGCGGCGGGTGACCTTGTCGACCACACCTACCGCCAGGCGATCACAGCCGCCGCCTCAGGATGCCAAGCGGCCTTGGATGCCGAGTGGTACTTGCGCGATACGCCGGGCGTGCCGGTGCCGGCTGAGATGCCGATGGGCGACCCCGCTGAAGCTCAATGGGCCGAGGCTGCTGTCGCCGATCCGGCTGCGTAGCTCAGCGGCCAGCGCCGAGTCGCGGCGTCAACGCTCCCTCCAACTCCAGCAGGAACCGCTTGCGGTCGAGCCCCCCGCCGTAGCCACCGAGTGAGCCGCCTGTGCGCAGCACGCGGTGGCAGGGGATCACGATCGGGATCGGGTTCGAGCCGAGGGCGTTGCCGGCGGCGCGTGAGCCGCGCGGGCTGCCGGCCTCGGCGGCGACCTCGGAGTAGCTGAGCACGCCGCCGTAGGGGATCTCGGATGTGACGGTCAGCACTTTGCGTCCGAATGGGCCGATCAGCGACCAGTCGAGCTCCAGCTCGAACTCGTGTCGGCGTCCCGCGAAGTACTCGTCAAGCTCGCGCAGCAGCGGCTGCGGCGCGGTGGGCGCCTCCATGATCCGCGGCGACAGCCGCGCGGCGAGACGTTCGAGCACCGTGTCGACGCTCTCCTCGGGGAACGCCAGGCGCACGAGCCCCTGGTCGGTGCTCGCCGCCAGCAGGTTTCCAAACGGCGAGTCCACCGTCGCATAGCTCACATCCACGAGACCCTCCTCGATCGCTCGTTCCGCCACGCGACGCGCGGCCTGTGCGGCGGCGCGGCTCATGCCAGCACCGCCTTTCTCAACTTGGCCAGACCCTCGTGCAGCGAGCGTCGCGCCGCGTCCTCCGAGCAGCCGATAGCGGCCGCGATCTCGCGATGGGGCAGGTCGGCCATGAAGCGGAGCATCACCGCCGAGCGCTGGCGCTCGGGCAGCTCGCCGACCGCGTCCCACAGTTCACCGTCGTGCTCGTGCGGCTCGATGGTCGCGTGCTCTACGGCTGCCGGCTCGGCCACGGGAAGCGCCCGGCGCGCGCGACCGCGGTGCGCGTCGAGCGCCTTACGGTGCGCGATCGTGAGGACCCACGCGCGCAGGTTCGAGTCCACGCGCAGCCTTGGGTAGGCGCGCAGCGCGGAGATGAACGTCTCTTGAAAGCAATCGTCTGCCTCAGAGCGCCCAACCGACGCCACCAGGAAGCGCCATACGACGTCACGTTCGGAGTCCAGGAAAAGCTGGAAAGGAGGCAGTGAATCGCTCACTACTGTCTAACGCCCCGAGCGCTCAAAACGTGAGATCCGGGCTCATGCGCAGCCGCGCAATCGTGAGATCGACCATCTAGCTCTCGTACTCGAAGAATCCCGCGCCCTGCGCGCGGCCCAGGCGGCCCGCGGCGCGCAGTTTGCGCAGCGCTGGCGCCGGGCGGTAGCGCTCCTCGCGGTACTCCGCGTGCAGCCCCTCGAGCACCGCCAGCACGTGCTCGACGCCGATCGCGTCGGCCCACTCGAACGGGCCGCGGGGGTGGCTCAGCCCGAGCACCATCCCCTGGTCGATGTCGCGCGCCTCGCCCACGCCCTCGCCGAGCGCGAACGCCGCCTCGTTGACGATCTGGCAGACGATCCGCCCGAGGACGAGGCCCGGCGCGTCGCCGACCCACGCGACGTGCTTGCCGAGCGCCGCGAAGAAGCGCTCCGCGCGCTCGCCCGCCACCGGCGAGGAGCTGTCGTTGCGCGTCAGCTCCACGAGGTTCGCGTCCGCCAGCGGCGGGAGCGCGTGGAAGCCAACCGCGCTGCCGCCCGGGTCGAGCGCTCCCAGCGAGCCGTCCGCGCACAGCAGCAGGCGCGCGCCGCCCGGCTTCGTGGGGTGCGTGCCGCGGCGATCCGGACGCCCCCCCGGCGCTGGCGCCGAGTCTTGGTCCTGACTGGAAGCGGAGGCGGTCGGGTCGCACTCGATCGCCAGCGACGGCAGCGTCCCGCCGCTCGGCTCGTGCGGGCCGCGCACCTCATACCCCACGCGCGTCGCCGCCTCGCGCAGTTCCGTCGCCAGCACGCCCGCGCCCGAGATCACCAC
>DASUPL010000008.1:0-2593 GCA_036281155.1 Solirubrobacteraceae bacterium
GTCTGAGCCACCACGTGCAAGGCGTAGCCGGTCATCGCGGCGATCACGAGCAGAGCCGGGGTCTTGATCATTTAGGTCCTCCTTTGCTGCAGACGTTAACGTCACTCGAGGCGGCGCGCTTACCTCATGAGGGAGGCGGAATGCCAGAGATCATCGGGCCGTGGGTTGAGCGCTTCGTAGAAAGTCTTGAGCCTGTGCAGTTCTTCGAGCACTCCCGCCGGAAAGCCTTTCCGTCCACCTCTTCCGTCGGTCAGCAGCTCGTCGAAGTAGCGCGCAGTGGTATCACGATCGTGCCATCCAGCAGCGAGACCATTGGCGATCCGCGGCAGACAGGTGCGGAGCGCGTGCGGTTGGACAGGCTGCGGCAGGCTCGCGAACCACCTTACGGTCGTGGTGAGCAACTCTTCGCACGGATTCGCCTTGCGTCGGGCCTGCCATTCGATCTGCGGCTGGGGAGCGAGCTCATGCGCGTCGGGCGAGTCAGCGCGTCGCCGCGAAAAATAGTGCAGATCGTCGGGAGGAGCGCTTATGAATTTGCGGTAAATTGACATGCATGAATTGTCGCAGCAAATGGCGCGCGATCATCTTTTGTCGCCGACCATTCGTCGTCATATCGGAGCCGCGCAGCGGCCCGCTAGAAGGTGCAGCACAATTTGTCTGCGCTATGCAGTGAGTCGAAGTGTCGATCCACTTTACACTCGCGGCGGGTCGGCAAGCGACACTCGCGCATAACCCTCTGAACCTTCGTGGCGAGCGCAACATGGGAACGCCTCTTGCATGCGTTGATGCCAAGGCAGGGCGACAGCGCACATGCGACAGCAGGAGCCACTATGAAATCTATCCTCGAACCTTCGTTCCGCTACACGAAGAGCGTCGACACGGACCTCCGCAAGACCTTCGCCAGGATTCGCCGCGAGCAGGAAAGACAAGCGCGAGCTCAGGCAACCGGCTCGGGCATCGTCTTGGCGCTTGGCCAGCGCAAAGTGCGAGCAGCGGCTTAATTCCATCGTTTCCAGCGCCGTTCGATGAGCACCGGAGGTTGCGGGAACGCGCGCCACTGAACGCCCTGGAGATCGCCGGACGCAAGCAGCTCGCGTCTGGTGCTCCTGGGCGACCATCCAGGCTTGCTCGGGTGCGGATGCAAACTCTCGCTGACGGTATTCCTTACAATGCCGCGAGCCCCCGTGCGCAAGCGTTCGGGTAACGCGCGGGAAAGTAACAACAAAGCATCACTGGCTCGACGATTGCTATAGCAGCGGCCATTAATAGAAAGTCGAGAGGGGAAAGTCATGGGAGAAGAGCGACAGATCGCGCCGGAGACCGAACCGGTCCACCTGAGTTTCAGCGAGCAAAGACAACCATCTCTTCGGGGCGAGCGCCGCCATTACCTGCTGGCCCGCGGGGACCAGCTGGCGTTCGCTGCAGAAGTCGTTCGCTTCGGGTTTGCTCCCGATGATTTCGCACTCGACGTAGAGCGAGTACGCGGCAATACCACTCCCGTATCTGAGGGGGCTACTTTCTCCGTCCGAGTTGAAAACGTTCGCAATGGGCGCTCAGCGACATATTTCGGCGGACCGGGCAGAGCATGGGTCGCGGAGTTTCTCGTCGGGCTCATCGACGGCGACTTCGGGCAACCGTAGCGATCGCCGCCGCGGCGGTTGACTGCCCCTCTACTTTCCCAGCGTTACTCTGCATTGCCCCCGACGCCGGCGGGCGCGCACTATCAAGCGCGCGCAGCCGACGTCTGGATTCACACTTTTTTCCTCACGCCTTGCCCTTCACAATAGTACAAGCATACGAGTTGCCTATCGGTCGGCTGCTCGCCACGGCGAATGTCAGACATGCGTCCCACCCTGGTGTACGACGGCGACTGCGGGATCTGCCGCTACTGGGTGAACTATTGGCAGGGCCTGACGGGCACGCGCGTCGACTACCGCCCGTACCAGGAGGCCGCAGCGGATTTCCCTGAAATTCCACCCGAAGCATTTCCGCGCGCTGTCCAGCTGATAGAGCCCGACGGCCAAGTCTATTCGGGTGCGGCCGCAACCTACCGCGTGCTGCGGCATGCTCCGGGACGTGCCGCCTGGTGGTGGTTGTACGCGCACTCGCCAGGCGTCCCGGCGGCGAGCGAATGGGCTTATGCATTCTTCGCGCGCCGTCGGGGCTTGCTCGATCACGTCTCCAAGCTCCTGTGGGGATCCGCGCTCGAGCCGGAGCGCTATGGGCTGGTGAGCTGGGTGTTCCTGCGCCTGCTCGGCGGCATCTATGTTGCTGCGTTCGCTTCGCTCGCGGGCCAGATCCACGGGCTGGCCGGACATGCCGGAATCCTGCCGCTCGACGATTACCTCGATGCGGCCCACCAGGCGCTCGGCAGCGCCGCATATCGCGTCGTGCCTACACTGTTCTGGCTGGACTCGGGCGATGCCGCGCTGCTCGCGGGGACGATCGCAGGCGTAATTCTCGGGTTGGTCGTCGTCCTGGACCGATGGACGCGGCCCGCACTCGTCGGCTTGTTCGCGCTGTACCTGTCCTACGTCTACGCCGGCCAGGATTTCATGAGCTTCCAGTGGGATCTCTTGCTGTTGGAGGCGGG
>DASUPL010000009.1:0-3074 GCA_036281155.1 Solirubrobacteraceae bacterium
GGTTGTGCTGTCGGCGTCGCACAACCCGTACGAGGACAACGGCATCAAGTTCTTCGGCGGCGACGGCTACAAGCTCACCGACGAGACTGAGCTCGCGATCGAGAGCGAGCTCGCGAGCCCCGCCCGCCCCGACGCGGGGTCGAAGATCGGACACGTGCGCGAGCTGCGCGGCGCGCCGGAGGACTATCTGCGCGAGCTGCACACCCGCTTCGTGGACCTCGACCTGCACGGCGTGGACGTGCTGCTCGACTGCGCCAACGGCGCGACGTTCCAGGTCGCGCCGGAGATCTTCAGGCGCCTCGGCGCGAAGGTGTCGGTGATCGCGGACGAGCCGGACGGGCGCAACATCAACGCGGGCTGCGGCTCGACGCACATCGACGGCCTCGCCGAGCGGGTGCTCGCGGGCGGGCACTCGATCGGCTTCGCGTTCGACGGCGACGGTGACCGCGTGCTCGCGGTGGACGACCGCGGCGTGGTTGTCGACGGTGACGAGCTGATGGCGCTCGCGACGCTGCACCTGCGCGACAGCGGCCGCCTCGCGGGCAACGGGGTGGCGGTGACGGTGATGACGAACTACGGCTTCCACGCGGCGATGCGGCGCGAGGGGGTGGAGGTGGCGACGGCGAACGTGGGCGACCGCTACGTGTTGGAGGAGCTGCGCGCGCGAGGGTGGATGCTCGGCGGCGAGCAGTCGGGGCACATCATCGAGATGGGCTTCAATCGCACGGGCGACGGCATCGCGAGCGCGCTGCTGACGCTGGAGGCGCTCGCGGGCCGCAAGCTGAGCGACCGCGACGCGATGACGAAGCTCCCGCAGCGGCTCGTGAACGTGCGCGTGCGCGACCGCGACGCGATCAAGGACGCCGCCGACGTGGACGCGGCGGTGGGCGACGCGGCGCGCGAGCTGAGCGGCCGCGGGCGCGTGCTCGTGCGCCCCAGCGGCACCGAGCCGCTCGTACGCGTGATGGTCGAGGCGCCCACCGACGAGGAGGCGCAGGACGTGTGCATGCGCCTTGTGGGCATCGTCGAGCGCGAACTCGCCTGAGACGGCCGAGGGCCTTCGCGGCGCGGCGTCCTTATCGCGCTCGAGCCGCGGCCGCGCCGGCGCCGGGTAGGCCGTCTGTCCACCCCCGCGCGCGCCGTGGGGCGCCGCTGGTATCTTCGAAAGCGTGTGCGGCATCGTCGGCTACGTTGGCTCGCGGCCTGTTCGGGAGATCCTGCTCGCGGGGCTGACGAAGCTCGAGTACCGCGGGTATGACTCGGCGGGCATCTCGGTCATAACGGAGGACCGCATCGACGCGGTGCGCGCGGTGGGCAACCTGGCGGCGCTGCAGGCGAAGCTCGACCACAACGATCGGGCGGCGCGCAACGGCGGCGGCGTGGCGGTGGCGGAGCGCGTCGCGACGACGGGCATCGGCCACACGCGCTGGGCGACGCACGGGCGGGTGACGGAGGAGAACGCGCACCCGCACTACGACACGGGCGACCGCGTGCACGTGGTGGTGAACGGGATCGTTGAGAACTACATGGCGCTGAAGCAGCGACTGAGCGAGCGGGGCAGCACGTTCACCTCGGAGACCGACGCGGAGGTGATCGCGCACCTGATCGCGGACCTGTACGACGGCGACCTCGCTGACGCGGTGCGCGCGGCATACGCGCAGCTGGAGGGCCACTACGCGTTCGTGGCGATGAGCGCGGAGGAGCCGGAGGTGCTGGTGGGGGCGCGCAAGGAGTGCCCGCTGATCGTGGGCCGCGGCGAGGGCGAGCAGTTCATCGCCTCGGCGGTGCCGGGCTTCCTGAAGGAGACCAGGCGCGTGCAGTACCTGGAAAATGGCGAGATCGCGGTGATGATGCCACAGGGCGTGACGATCACGACCGCCACGGGCGAGCCGGTGGAGCGCGCGGAGCACACGGTCGACTGGGATGAGGAGACCGCGGAGAAGGGCGGCTTCGAGACGTTCATGCTGAAGGAGATCCACGAACAGGCGGACGCGGTGGCGGACGCAGTATCGGACCGCACGGCGCGCGGCGACGGCGTGGACCTGGCGGAGGAGGGCGCGCTGGACGAGGCGCTGCTGGAGGACGTGAAGCGGATCGTGATCGTGGCGTGCGGCACCTCCTACCACGCGGGCATGATCGGCCGCTACGCGATCGAAGAGTGGGCGCGGGTGCCGGTGGAGATGGACGTCGCGTCCGAGTACCGCTACCGCGATCCCGTCCTGCGCGACGGCGACCTGGTGATCGGGATCACCCAGTCCGGAGAGACCGCCGACACCCTGGCGGCGATGCGCCTGGCGCGAGAGGGCGGCGCCAAGGTAATGGCCGTGACCAACGTGATGGGCAGCCAGGCGACCCGGGACGCCGACGCGGTGCTGTTCACGCGCGCGGGCCTGGAGATCGGCGTCGCGGCGACCAAGACCTTCGTCAGCCAGGTCGCCGTGATGTATTTGCTCGGCCTTCGCCTGGCCGAGCTGCGCGGCACGCTGCCCCCGGAGCGGATCGCGGAGCTGATCGCCGAGATGAAGGGCCTCCCTTCGAAGATCGAGGAGACGATCTCCTCGGTGGACGAGCGCGTCCGCGCGATCGCCCGGACCCACCACGAACGTCGCTTCTTCCTCTACCTGGGTCGCCACATCGGCCTGCCCGTCTGCCTCGAGGGAGCGCTGAAGCTGAAGGAGATCTCCTACATCCCGACGGATGCGTACGCCGCCGGCGAGATGAAGCACGGGCCGATCGCCCTGCTCGACGAGGAGACCCCCGTCGTCTGCGTCGCCACCGACAGCCCGGTGCTGGAGAAGATGCTCTCCAACATGGAGGAGGTCCGGGCCCGCGGCGCCGACGTGGTCGCGATCGCCAGCGAGGGCTCCGAACAGGTCGCCGAGGTCGCCGACCAGACCCTGTTCGTGCCCAAGGCCGACTGGATCCTGCAGGCGATCCTCGCCGTGGTGCCGCTGCAACTGCTCGCCTATTACATCGCCCGGCTCAACGACCTCAACGTCGATCAGCCGCGGAACCTCGCCAAGACCGTCACGGTTGAATAGGGAAGCGGCGGGTGTGCCCGGCCTCGTGGGTAG
>DASUPL010000010.1:0-5998 GCA_036281155.1 Solirubrobacteraceae bacterium
GATCTCGAGCACGACGGGGCGCCCGGCGGAGGTGTGGCGGTCGAGCTCGTCGCGCAGCGTTCCGTAGCGGTTGCCGGAGTACATCGCGTGCTCCACGAACGCGCCTGCGTCGACGCGGCGCTGGAAGTCCGCGGCGTCGAGGAATCGGTAATCGACTCCGTCGGTCTCGCCCGGACGCGGCGCCCGCGTGGTCGCCGAGACGCTCAGCGCCAGCTCCGGGAGGCGCTCGCGCAGCGCGCGGATAAGCGTCCCCTTGCCGACCCCCGACGGGCCGGTGATCACGAAGACGCGCGCCACGCCGCGGTGGCTGCGCTCAGCGCCGCAGCAGGGAGACGAGCTCGCTGCGCTGGCGCTCCGACAGCCCGCCGATCGTCTTGCTCGGCGAGATGCGGCACTGCTGGAGGATCTTGTTGACCTTGACGCGGCCGTACTTGGGGACGGCGAGCAGCATGTCGAAGACCTTCGCCGTCTCGACGTACTCGGGCGGCTCCATCAGCAGCGAGTGGATCGAGCGGCGCCCCGACTTGAGGTCGCGCTTCAGCTGCGCTCGCTGGATGCGGATCTGGTTGGCGCGCGCGAGCGCATCCATCCTCTGATTGAGCGAGCGCTCAGGGGCGATTGCGGAGTTCGCGGACGTCGTGCTGGTCGCCGTCGCCATGGGCGGCGAGTCTACACACCCTTGGCCCTCGATCAAGAAAAGTTCGACAATTCATCTCGACCTCAGGTTGAGGTATAGATGAATCGAGGCTTCTGGATGGTATCGCGGCGGGTTTGCAGGGGTTTTTAGGCGCCGTAGAGGCACCTTTATCACAGTTCTCGTGCAATTGTCGCCCCGATGGCGGGGTCGCGAAAGCTCTCGCTGCCGACCGCCACGAGGCTCGCTCCAACGGCCATCAGCTCACGTGCGTGGGCCGCGCTCTGCACGCCTCCCATTCCAATTATAGGGATCTTGAGGCGCGCCGCGACGGCGGCGACCTGCGCCAGCGCCACCGGGCGAATCGCCGGCCCCGACAGGCCGCCCGTGCCCCCACCCAGCCACCGGCTCGGGCCGGCGGCGTGCGAGGCCGGCGCGAGCGCCATCGCGCGCAGCGTGTTGATCAGCGACACCGCATCCGCGCCGCCGCGCTCCGCGGCGAGCGCGCACTGCGCCACGTCGGCGGTGTTCGGCGTGAGCTTCACGATCAGCGGCTTCGCGGTCGCGTCGCGCACGGCGCGCACGACCGCCTCCAGCTGCGCGGGGTCGGCGCCGATGTCGAGGCCCGTCTTCACGTTCGGGCACGACACGTTCAGCTCGATCGCGGCGATCTCCGAGCGCGCGTCGCACGCCTCCACGAGCGCCCGCAGCTCCTCGGCGCTCGAGCCCATCACGTTCGTGATCACAGGCACGGGCCACGACTCCGCGCCCGTCCCCTCCCCTACGCGCGTGCGCAGTCCGGCGAGTTGTGGCAGATCCTCGTCGAGATAGCCGTTCAGGCCCTTGTTCGGCAGGCCGATCGAGTTGATCAGACCCGCGGGCGCCTCCCACAGTCGCGGTGGAGGGTTGCCGTCGCGTGGCCGCAGGGTGATCGTCTTGGAGACGTACGCGGCGAAGGGGAAGTTCGCGCGCAGATCCTGCCCGAACGCCCGCGTGGCGGCGATCGCGTCGAACGTGCCGGAGCCGTTGACGATCGGGTGCGCGAGCTGCAGGCCGCAGAACTCGACGCTCACGCGCGCCCCGCGAGCAGCGCCCCGCCCATCGGCTCTTCGACGCGCTCGAGTACAGCGCCGTCGACCACCGGGCCGTCGACGCACACGCGCAGGTAGCCGCCGTCGCGCTTGGGCACGACGCAGCCGAAGCACGCGCCGAAGCCGCACGCCATGCCCGCCTCCAGAGCGAGCTGGGAGGGCGTCTCGCGCGCCGCGCACAGCGCCCGCACTCCCTCCAGCATCCCCGGCGGCCCGCACGCGTAGACGGTCGCGTGGGGGTCGCCGTCGAGCTCGGCGACGAGCAGGTCCGTGACGAGCCCGTGATGACCGACGGAGCCGTCGTCCGTCGCCACGCGCACGTCGCGCAGCAGCGCGGCGCCGTGCGCGTGCGCTTGGTCGCGGAAGCCGAGCAGCACAGTGGTCGGTGTGCCCGTCGTGGTCGGGGTGGCCAGGGTCGCTGCCGTGGACAGCTGATCCTGAAGGATCGCGAGCGGCGCGATGCCGACGCCACCACCGACGAGGATCGCGCGTCGTCCGTCGCGCGGCGGCTGGAAGCCCTGTCCGAGCGGTCCGAGCGCCCACAGCTCATCGCCCGCGCGCAGCTCGCACAGGCGCTTCGTGCCGGGCCCGACGTCCTCGAGCAGGAAGTGGGATTCGCCGCCTGAGTGGCGCGCGATCGAGAAGGCGCGCGCGAGGAACGGGCGCTGCTCGTCTCCCCCGCCCCAGCGCTCCGCGGCGCTCAGCATCGCGAACTGGCCGGGCCGCGGCTCGAGCGCGTCGGGGTCGGCGGCGCGTAGGACGCGGTAGGCGCCGAGCTGCTCGTTGGCGGTGACGCGCAGCAGGCGGCGGGCGATCGGGGTGGCGCTCACCCCACCGGGGTCCCGTCGCGCGCGCCCTTGTGCAGCTCCTGCAGGCACAGCACCTCCGGCTCTCCATCCCTCCGCGCGCCCGCGATGGCTCTGGCGGCGGAGATCCCCGCGGCGAGCGTCGTCAGGCAGGGGATGCCGTGGGCGACCGCGGCGCGGCGGATCTCGAAGCCGTCCGTGCGCGCGCCCACGCCCGTGGGCGTGTTGACGACGAGGTCGACGTCGCCGCGCTCGATCCAGTCGAGCACGTGCGGTGAGCCTTCGGCGATCTTGTTGAGCCCCTGCGCGGGCACCCCACGGCGCGAGATCGCGTCGGCGGTCCCGTGCGTGGCGACGATCCGAAAGCCGCTGTCGTGGAGTAACTGCGCGACGGTGAACGCGTCGGCCTTGTCGGAGTCGGTGACGGTGATGAACGCCGTGCCCTCGCTCGGCAGCGGCACGCCGGCGGCGGCCTGCGCCTTGGCGAACGCGGTGGGGAAGTCGCGCGCGATGCCCATCACCTCGCCGGTGGAGCGCATCTCGGGGCCGAGCACCGCGTCGGAGCCCTCGAAGCGGTCGAACGGCAGCACGGCCTCCTTGACCGAGACGTGATCGCCGAAGCCCATCCCCTGGCGCTCCCGCGGCAGGCCCATGTCGCGGATGCGCTCGCCGAGCATGATGCGGCAGGCGAGCTTCGCGAGCGGGATGCCGATCGCCTTGGACACGAACGGCACCGTGCGCGACGCGCGCGGGTTGGCCTCGATCACGTACAGCTCGCCCGCGAACACCGCGTACTGCACGTTGATCAGGCCGACGACGCCGAGCGCGAGCGCCATCTCGCGCGTCGCGGTCCTCACCTCCTCCAGCAGCTCTTCCGAGAGCGAGTGCGGCGGCAGCACGCATGCGCTGTCACCTGAGTGAACCCCGGCCTCCTCGACGTGCTGCATGATCCCGCCGATCCACACGTCGGCGCCGTCGCAGAGCGCGTCGACGTCGAGCTCGATCGCGTCCTCCAGGAACCGATCGAGAAAGATCGAGGGAGAGCCCTCCGGGCTCTGGGCTCGGGTCGCGTCGTGGGGGTCAACGCCGGACTCGCGACGGAGGTAGTCGGCGAGGCCGCCTCGGGAGTAGACGATCTCCATCGCGCGGCCGCCGAGGACGTAGGAGGGGCGTACGAGCAGCGGGTAGCCGACCTGCTCGGCGCAGTCGAGCGCTTCGCTGACCGAGCGCGCGGTCGCGTACGGGGGCGCCTTGTAGCCGAGGCGTTCCAGCAGCGCGCCGAAGCGCCCGCGGTCCTCGGCCATGTCGATCGCCTCGACGCTCGTGCCGAGCAGCGGCACGCCCGCGGCGGCGAGGCCGGCGGCGAGCTTCAGCGGGGTCTGCCCGCCGAACTGCACGATCACCCCGTGCGGTTTCTCGACCTCCACGACCGCGAGCACGTCCTGCAGCGTGAGCGGCTCGAAGTACAGGCGGTCGGAGGTGTCGTAGTCGGTCGAGACGGTCTCGGGGTTGCAGTTGACCATCACCGCGTCGCGGCCGGACTCGCGCACGGTCATCGCGGCGTGTACGCAGCAGTAGTCGAACTCGATCCCCTGCCCGATGCGGTTGGGGCCCGAGCCGAGGATCACGACCGACTCCCGGTCTCCGCGCCGGACCTCGTGCGCGGCGTGCCGCTCCCAGCCGGAGTAGTAGTAGGGCGTGCGCGCGGGGAACTCCGCGGCGCAGGTGTCGACCGAGCGGAACGAGCGCTCGCCCGCGAACGGCGCGTCGGGGTCCAGCGCGATCTCGCGCAGCTCGCGCAGGAACCAGCGGTCGATGTGGGTGCGCTCGTGCACCGCCTCGATCGACGCCTCAGCCGCGCCGGTCGCGTCGGCCTGCTCGCCCGGGTTGCGCGCGAGCAGCTCGAGCACGGTCTCGAAACGGTCGGCTCCCGGTTTGAGCAGGCTGTCGAGCAGCTCCTGCTCGGAGGTGTCGGTGAAGCACGGCGGCTTGTCGAGCTCGCGCGAGCGCAGCGCCTTGGCGAACGCCTGCTGGAACGTGCGCCCGATCGCCATCGCCTCGCCGACGGACTTCATGTGCGTCGTCAGCGTCGGGTCCGTGCCGGGGAACTTCTCGAACGCGAAGCGCGGCCACTTCACGACGACGTAGTCGATCGTCGGCTCGAAGCACGCGGGCGTGACGCCGGTGATGTCGTTGTCGATCTCGTCGAGGCGGTAGCCCACGGCCAGGCGCGCTGCGATCTTCGCGATCGGGAAGCCCGTGGCCTTGGAGGCGAGCGCGGAGGAGCGCGACACGCGCGGGTTCATCTCGATCACGAGGATCTCCTCGGTCTCGGCGTTGACCGCGAACTGCACGTTCGAGCCGCCCGTCTCGACGCCGACGGCGCGGATGACCGCGATCGCCTGGTCGCGCAGCTGCTGGTAGAGGCGGTCGGTGAGCGTCTGCTGCGGCGCGACGGTGACGGAGTCGCCCGTGTGCACGCCCATCGGGTCGACGTTCTCGATCGAGCACACGATCACGACGTTGTCGGCGCTGTCACGCATCACCTCCAGCTCGAACTCGCCCCAGCCGATGACCGACTCGTCGAGCAGCACCTGCCCGATCGGCGAGGCCTCCAGGCCCTGGGCGACGATCCGACGAAACTCGTCCTCGCTGCGCGCGATCCCGCCGCCGCGCCCGCCGAGCGTGAACGCGGGGCGCACGATGCAGGGCAGGCCCAGTTCCGGCAGCGCCGCGAGCGCCTGTGCGACGCCGGCCTCGATGTCGACGTGGCCCGCGCCGGTCGCGCCGTCAGCGTCGTTGTCCGGTTCGGCGACCCAGCCGCTGGCGATCGCGCTCTTGGGCATCCGCAGTCCCGCCTCGGCCATCGTGATCTTGAACAGGTCGCGGTCCTCGGCGCACGCGATCGCGTCGTAGTTCGCGCCGATCAGCTCCACGCCGAAGCGCTCCAGGGTGCCGTCCTCGTGCAGCGCCATCGCCAGGTTGAGCGCGGTCTGCCCGCCCAGCGTCGGCAGCAGCGCGTCGGGGCGCTCCTTCTCGATGATCCGCGTCACCGGACCGGGCAGGAGCGGCTCGACGTAGGTGGCGCTGGCGAACTCCGGGTCGGTCATGATCGTCGCCGGGTTCGAGTTGACGAGGACGACCTCGTAGCCCTCCTCGAGCAGCACCTTGCAGGCCTGCACGCCGGAGTAGTCGAACTCGGCCGCCTGGCCGATCACGATCGGGCCGGAGCCGATCAGGCAAATCGACGAGATATCGGTGCGCCGTGGCATCAGGCCGCCTCGAGCGGCGGGGTGTCCGGCCACGATCGGTTGCGAAGTGTCATTACGGGACACCTCGTTCCAATGTCAACTCTGGTGCCGCGTCTCATGACGACACTGCTCCATTCTTCGTCGTGAGACGCGGCACCAGCTCGGCGACCCAGCGTTCCAGGATCGGCCAGGCGTCGTGCGTGCCCGGGCCGGCCT
>DASUPL010000011.1:0-2270 GCA_036281155.1 Solirubrobacteraceae bacterium
CATTTCAGGCCGTGCAGGTCGTCGAAGAGCAGCAACGCGGGCTGAAGCACGAGCGCGAAGACGTACATGCCCGCTGCCGCGCGGCGTTCGGTCTTCGTCTCGAGCCGTCCCGATGGGAAGGCGAGGACGAGGTGCACGAAGAATGCGCCGATCAGGGCCCCCTCGACGTAGCCGACGGTGTAGGGCAGCGACTGGTCCGCCGCCGTAAGCGCGCCGCCGAACCACGCGAATCCGACGAGCATCATCAGCACGCCGGTCCGGTTCTCCGGACGCCGCACCCGCGCGAGCAGGCCGCTGCCCACGAAGGCGAGCCCGACCAGCACCTCCAGCGGGATGCTCGCGACCGGCCGCGGCCGGTCGCTTGCCAGGATCAGCGCGACCGCGCCCACGGCGGCGAGGAGGGCAAGGCTCCAGACGGCAAGGACCGCACGGACGCTCATCGGCTAGCTCCGTGCTCATACTCCCACGACCGCGCCGGTTAACCGAACAGAGTGTGATCGGCCGTGGACGCCTGCCTGGCCCGGTGAGCCGCGCGAGGAACGTGCAGTTGGGCGCGCCGCCACCGAGGCCTGTGAACGTGTCGGTTCGACGTGCGCGCCAAGAGATCGCCGCCACGTTCGAACGGGGAGCAGTTGGGCCCTCGGTTCGCCCTCCGCTCGCTACTGAGCTGGGCGACACGGAGCAGTGCCGCAGCCGTGGGCATCTAACCCAGCGCCGCTGCTCCTTTGAGGAGCGAGCGTCTCGAAGCCGCATCGACGCGCCCGATCCGAACGAAACTGCGAGCGTCCGCTCGGCGCGCGATGGGAGCGGTCGCGCTCCTACATCCGTGGCGCGCTCAAGCTGGAGGGCAGGGGGCGTGCCATGTGGACGAAGGCCTCGGCCCGCCGTTCGGCGCTGCTTCGGGGATGCTGAGCTTCTGGGCTGTCGTGACGGTTGTCCTGCGTAGTAGCGGCCCGAACTGGTGGGTGATGATGCGCGCGCGGCCGATCTCGTAGCGGCTCCAGGGGCGCTCATCGCGGCAGCAGGCTTCGAGGTAGCCCAGCGTTTGGCCGCCGTGGGTGATCGGCAACGTCAGGCGGGACGCGAAGCCGCGAGCGCGCAACTCGTGGACGGCGAAGGGGTCGGCGTCAGGGTCACCTGCCAGCAGCTGCGTGGTGCTGACGTGTTGGCCTCTGGCGGGGACGAGCTTGATCTCGTCGGCCTGCAGCTCCTCGGCGAGTGGGAGTAGGCAGGCGTCAAGCTCGGTCTCTGAGGTGGCGGCCGCGAGTCGTCGCGCCAGCAGCTCGAGGCGGCGGTCGTGGTCGGCGCGGTGGGGTGCGTCGGTGGCGTCGAGGAGGCTGGCCTCGAAGGAGCGCTGACAGGCGGCGGTTGCCTCGGGTGTGACCGTCGCCCAGGGGGCGGCGGGGCGCGCGATGAAGTAGCCCTGGCCGTAGGCGATGTCGAGGTCGGCGAGGCGTTCGAGCTCCTGCAGCGTTTCGACGCCTTCGGCGCAGACCGTCGCGTCGATGTCTCTGGCGTAGCGGACGAAGGAGCTGATCAGTGGAGCTTTGGCCGCGTCGGTGTCGACGCCGGTGGTCAGCGTGCGGTCGAGCTTGATGATGTCCGGTTGCAGGCGCAGGATGTGGATGAGGCCGGCGTAGCCCGCTCCGGTGTCGTCAACGGCGAGTCGGGCGCCGCGGGCGCGCAGGGCGGCGAGCGCGTCGTTGATCGCGGGGTCGCCTGAGACGAGCTCGTTTTCGGTGATCTCCACCACGAGGTCATCGAGGCGGTCGGGGAGGACGCGTAGGACCTCGTCTGAGAGGAGCGAGGAGGGGCTGAGGTTGACCGTCAGGTAGGTGCCGGGCGGCCGTCCCGGGGTGGCGAGCGCGGCGGCGATGGCCTTCGCCTCCAGCGCGTATCCGAGTCCGCAGCGGTGCGCTTGGGCGAACCAGACGTCAGGACCGCGGCGCGGGGTGCGATTGAAGCGCGACAACGATTCGTAGCCGACCGCGCGGCCGGTGCGTAGATCCATGATCGGCTGGTACACGATCGTGATGGCGTCCGGGTCCTCGAGCACATCCTGAACCTCCGCGCGCTGCTCGTCGTTGCGCGCGAACCACGGTGCGCGGCCCCCGTCGGAGCCGTCCGTGCGTTCCAGTCCTGCGTGGTAGAGCTCGGCGCGGCGCTTGCCGTTGCGCTTGGCTTCGTACATGGCGAGGTCCGCCTTGCGCAGGAGCTCCTCGACCCCGCGGTCGTCGGCGCCACTGATGGCCAGCCCGATGCTGGCCGAG
>DASUPL010000012.1:0-9991 GCA_036281155.1 Solirubrobacteraceae bacterium
ACGTATAAAAGTAACCTGAGATTGCCGTTCGCCGCATCACTGTTGACTTTGAGGCTACAACCTAGTGCATGAACCGTGACCACGATCGGTTTTTTGATGATCGCCACAGATCCATTGGCGTTGACTAAGAATTCTGCTGGAGAGACTAACGCTTCTTGTTTGATAGCAGGTGCTTCACAGCCCGTGTAAGTACCGACCAGCGTTATCTCTTTTGCGGTCATCGCTTTCCCGTTGGAAGCGATGCCGTGCGCACTAAAGTGTTTACATGAGATTTCCAATTCTGGGGTGGCTTTGAAAACTTGGGCGTTCCGGGCTAACACTAAAACTAACCCCGGTAAAGGCCCGGTCCATAAGAAATACGAGTTGGGTCCTCCGCCCGCTAGCGCTGACCCGGCCGAGACTGCACCGAGCACTACCAGCGCCACCAGGGTCAAGAGCCCTGTTGCTGTAGATTTACGTATCATTTGAATCGAATTTCTCCTTTGCTTGATAGTCATTAAGCTGCCTATTGGCAGCCTAGAAGTAGCAATCCGTCAGAGACATTTGTTGCCATCTGGCAGATCCGCAGAAAACCGAACCACGCATCCTAACCGGATATATGGAATCGGGCTATGCACGGACGAAGATACGCGAACTGCCAGCCTTCTTCAAGTGGAGTTTCCGACTTTTTAGGTTTGTCGCGCACAGTCGAATTGGTGCGGACAGGCACAAGAGGGCTTCGATCAGTAGCTCCGGGACAGGGACTCGAACCCCAATCTCCCGGACCAGAACCGGGCGTCACTGCCAATTGGACTATCCCGGACAGTGTCTAGCGAAGAAGAATAGCCAATCCGGCGGCTGTTCCGCCGCGCCGCAAGCGCTCTGTCGCGGGCCTCGCGGGTGGCGCTAGAACGAGGCGGCGTGCCCGTTGGGGGCGAAGAAGGCCGTGATGGCCTCCTCCAGGCCGGGGTCGAGGACGAGGAGCACCTCGTCGCCGGCCTCGATCGTGGTGTCGTGCTTGGGCACGAAGCCCGCGCCGCCGCGCAGCACGGAGATGATCAGGCTGCCCTCCGGCAGCGCGATGTCGGCGACGAGCTCGCCCACGGTAGGCGCGTCGGGGGCGACCTCGAGCTCGATGATCTCCAGGCGCTCCTCTTCCAGCGCGAGCAGGTGCACGAGGCCGTAGCGGGGCACCTCGTGCTCGATCAGGCGCAGGATCAGGTCCGTGGCGGAGACGGCCGGCTGGATGCCCAGGAGGCGGAAGTGGTCGTGGTTGCGGGGGTTGTTCACGCGCGCGATCACGCGGTCGCAGAGGTACTTCTCCTTCGCGACCTGGCAGACGAGGATGTTGTCCTCGTCGTCGCCCGTGACGGCGATCACGAGGTCGGCGCGCTGGATGCCGGCGCGCTCGAGCACCCACAGCTCGGTCGCGTCGCCGTACTGCACGGCGTGCTCGAATTCCTCCTCGCTCGTGAGGTAGCGGGGGCGCGAGGACTCGATCAGCGTGACCTCGTGGTCCTTGCTGATCAGCTCGCGTGCGAGGTTGCGCCCGACCTTGCCGGCGCCGGCGATGATCGCGTACATGTCAGTGTCCCACGTCGAAAATACGGTGAGGGTTTGCCGGATGGATGGTCGTGATCTGACGCTCGATGGCGGCGGCCTGCGTGCCGGTAGCACGTGGGCCGACGACGGCGAGTGTCAGGCGCGAGCAGACGACGGGAAACGCCATCGAATTTTCGACGTGGGACACTTATGCCGCTTCTGGCTCTAGAGCGCGCTCGAACATGTCGATCGCGTGCTTGGTCGGGGAGATCGTCTGCAGGCCCTGCGCGCCGTACCAGTCCGCGCGGGCGGGGTCCATGACGCGCACGATCGTCTTCTCCACGCCGAAGCGCTTCTGGGCGATCTGCGCGATCACGAGGTTCGTGTTGTCGCCCGCCGTGGAGGCGATGAACACGTCCGCGCGTTCCACGCCCGCCTGGATCAGCGCGTCGGTCTCCAGCGCCGTGCCGACGGTGAACTCGCCGCCGGAGTCCTCCCAGCTCTGCGTCTGGCCCGCGTCCAGGCGCTCGTGCGAGAGCGGGTCCTGGTCGAGCACGGAGACTTCGTGGCCGGACGCGAGCGCGGACTTGGCGACCGCCGAGCCGACGCGCCCGGCGCCGACGATCAGGACGAACATCTGGCTGTGCGGTTGAGCATACGCGGGAGGTTAGACCATGGGGGCGCTGGCCCGGTTCGGTCGTCGCGCCTGCTCGGCCGGCGAGTCGCGGGCAGCGGGGGCGGTCACGATCACGCGACACGCCGCCTTGCGCACGACGTACTTGGTGATGTCGCCGACGAACCCTTCCAGCGGCCCGCCGCGGCCCCCCAGGCGCCCGCCGCCGCGGATCAGCGACGGTTCCTCCGCGCCGAGCACGATCGCCTCCACGCCGCGGCGCTTGGCCTCGTCCACGATCGCGAAGCCCGCCCGGCGCGTGCGCACCGTCGCGGTGGCGACCTGCACGCCGGTGTACTCCTCCCCCACCGCCTTCGCCCGCGCGAGCACCTGGCGGGCGTGTTTGATCTGCGCGTCCGGCAGGCTCGCGTCGAGCGGCAGCGACATCGGGATCACGAACACCCACAGCGCCTCGATCGTGGACGCGTCGATCGCCGCCTCGTCCGTCTGCTCGCCCGCGACGAGCAGCGCGGCCGTCTGCACGATGTCGTCGTCCAGGTCGGTGCCGAACAGCGGCACGAGCACCGAGCCGTAGTCGCGCTCGGGCTGCTGCTCGGCGCGCAGCACGCGCGCGGGCACCGTCACGCGCCGCAGCAGCGAGGTTTCATCCGCGCGGCGGTAGCCGACGTACAGGGCCAGGCCGAGCGCCATCCAGCCGAGGCCGACGTAGCGGGCGGGTTCGTGCACGATCATCACCGCCACCCAGCCGGCGGCGGAGACGAGCGCGCCGAAGACCGCCGGCAGCGGCAGCTGCCCGCCGCGGAAGGAGATCGACAGCGGCACCCGGTAGGGGCGGTCGCGGTCGGGCTCGGAGTAGCGCAGACGGCAGATCGAGAGGTGCGCGATCGTGAACGCGAGCATCGCGCCGAACGCGTAGATCCCGACGAGGAAGTCGAGATCCTCGGGCACGACCAGCGCCGCGGCGGCGAGTCCGGCGAGGATGATCAGCACGTACGGCGTCGAGCGCTGCGGGTGCAGCCGCCCGAGGCCGCTCGGGATCTGGCGGTTCGTCGAGAGCGAGTAGGCCAGGCGCGAGAGCCCCAGCATCGCCGAGTTCGCCGCCGCGACGAGCGTCACCGAGGCCAGGCCCGCGACGAGATAGGTCAGCGTCCTGCTGAGCCAGTGCGGGTCGACGTGCATCGCGATCCCGATCATCGGCGCGTTCAGATAATGGGTCGCGAGTTCGGTGCGCCCGTGGTGCACGGGCAGCGCGGTGATCGCCACGAGCGCGATGCCGACGTACAGGATCACGACCGTCGCGGCGCCGCTCGCGACCATCCGCTTCAGCCCGCCGCGGCTGATCTTGACCTCCCCCGCCAGGCCCGACGCTGACTCCAGACTCGTGAAGGAGATCACCGCGACGGTCAGCGCGAAGATCAGGTCCGACCACTTCGGCGCGCTGCCGAGGTGGATCGGGTCCAGCAGCGTGTGCGGGTTGAAGAACAGCACGAGGCCGAGCACGACGATGAAGCCCTGCAGCGCCAGATCGCCGGCGACGAGCATCCCGACGCGGCGCGCGCGGCGCCCGCCGAAACCGCGGATGTTGCTGAGCACGACGAGCGCGATGAACGCCAGCGCCAGGCCCAGAGCCTCGCCGCGCTCGCCCAGCGGGTCCCAGAACGTGCGCAGGTACTGCGTCGCCGAGTACGCCGTGACGGCGATCAGGATGATGTAGTCGAGCAGGATCGCCCAGCCCGCGACGAAGCTGACGAGCTCGTTGAAGGCGTAGCGCGCGAACACCGTCGAGCCGCCCCTGTCCTGGTGCAGCGAGGCGCCCTCGACGTACGTCATCACCGAGAGCGTGAACAGCAGCGCCGCGAGCAGGAACACGAGCGGCGTGAGGCCCAGCGCGTGGCCCGCGATCACGCCGAGTGAGAAGTAGATCGCGCTCGCCAGCGAGGAGTAGACGATCGTGAACAGCATCGGCGAGCCGATGCTGCGTTTCGCCATCACCCGCGAGCGCGCCGCGAGCTCCGAGGCGACGCGCTCGCCCGCCCTCGGATGGGAGAGCTCGCCGCCCTCCCCGTCCGCGCCGGCGCTCATGCGCCGCGACCCCTGCGGATCTCCAGATACGCGCGCCCGATCCCCGCCGCGAGGAACAGCACGCCCAGCAGCAGGCGCGGGGCGGTCGCGCTCGTGTGGCCCGCGATCACCTGCACGATCAGCGCCAGCCCGATCGCCATCATCGCGAGCGAGAACATCAGCGTGCCGGTGCGATGTACCTGTCCGCCGTTCATCTCGATTTGAGCTTAGATCTTCCGCTGGCGGGCGGAGCCGCGGCGGGGCCGACGCCGCGCGGGGTCAACCCCGCGGGCGCTGGCGCCGCCACATTGCATCTCCGGTCTCAGGTGATGATCGGGATGATCAGGATCGCGACGATGTTCGCCACCTTGATCATCGGGTTGATCGCGGGTCCCGCGGTGTCCTTGAAGGGGTCCCCGACCGTGTCGCCCGTGACCGACGCGGCGTGGGCTTCGGAGCCCTTGCCGCCGAAGGAGCCGTCCTCGATGAGCTTCTTCGCGTTGTCCCACGCGCCACCGCCCGCGGTCATCATCACCGCGAAGAAGAAGCCCACGACGATCACGCCGATCAAGAGGCCGCCGAGCGCCTGCTGGTCGATCAGTCCGACGATCAGCGTCAGCCCGATCGGCAGCAGCGAGGGCAGGATCATCTCGCGCTGCGCGGTCTTCGTGACGATGTCGACGCACGCCGCGTAGTCGGGCTCTTCGGTGTAGTCCATGATGCCCGGGTGCTCGCGGAACTGGCGACGCACCTCCTCGACGACCGCGCCACCGGCGCGACCGACGGCCTCGATCGACAGCGAGGCGAACAGGCACACCATCAGGCCGCCCAGCAGCAGGCCGATCAGGACGGGGGGTTCGTTGATCCCGAAGGAGATCGCGCCGACGCGATCTTCGAGTTCTTTCTGGAAGCCGGCGAACAGCACGACCGCCGCGAGCACGGCGGAGCCGATCGCGTAACCCTTCGTCACGGCCTTGGTCGTGTTCCCGACCGCGTCGAGACGGTCGGTGACCTTGCGGACATCCTCCGGTAGGTCGGCCATCTCGGCGATGCCGCCCGCGTTGTCGGTGATCGGACCGAAGGCGTCCAGTGCCACGATCAGACCGGTCAGCGAAAGCAGCCCCACGACCGCGACTCCGATTCCGTAGATGCCGGTCACTCCGCCGCCTCCGAGCTTCCATGCGCCAAGGATGCCGAGCACGATCACGATCGCCGGGAGCGCCGTCGCCTGCAGACCGGAGGAGAAGCCCTGGATGATGTTCGTCGCGTGTCCGGTGATCGACGCTTTGGCCGTCTTCTTCACCGGCGAGAAGCGAGTCGAGGTGTAGTATTCGGTCAGTCCGAATAGGAGCGCCGTCACGACGATCCCGATCAACGAGCACAGGTAGAAGTGCGACCAACTCGGCGGGTGCACGGTGGGGCCCGTCTTGAGGAAGTTCAGGTTGCGCATCATCCAGTAGGTGATCGGCGCGAATGCCGCCGCCGCGATCAGGCCCGATACGACCAGACCCTGCAGCAGGGCACGCTCGACGTTGTCGGAATTCGTGCGGACCGCGAACGTGCCGATGATCGACGCGATGATCGCGGCGCCTCCCAGCACCAGCGGGTACAGAACCACACGGGTCGCTTCGACGTCGCCGAATGTCAGGATGCCCAGCAGCATCACCGCTACAGCGGTCACGGCGTAGGTCTCGAACAGGTCCGCGGCCATGCCGGCGCAGTCCCCGACGTTGTCGCCGACGTTGTCCGCGATCGTCGCCGGGTTGCGCGGGTCGTCCTCGGGGATACCCGCCTCGACCTTGCCGACGAGATCCGCGCCGACATCCGCCGCCTTCGTGAAGATGCCGCCGCCGAGCCTCGCGAACACCGAGATCAGCGAACCGCCGAAGCCGAGGCCGATCAGCGCGTCGACGGCCGTCTTCTGACTGTCGTCGAAGATCGACGTCAGCGCGCCGTAGTAGCCGGCCACGCCGATCAGAGCCAGGCCTACGACGAGCATTCCGGTGATCGCGCCACCGCGGAACGCGACCTTGAGAGCCGGCGAGACACCCGAGCGAGCCGCCTCGGCGACGCGCGCGTTGGAGCGCACCGACACGTTCATCCCGATGTAGCCGGTGGCTCCGGACAGCAGGCCGCCGATGGCGAAGCCGCCGGCCACCGCGATGTTCTGGATGAAGATGATCGCCACGAACAGGACGACGCCCACGACCGCGATCGTCGCGTACTGGCGGTTCAGGTAGGCCCGTGCGCCCTGCTGCACCGCCAGGGAGATGCTCTGCATCTTCTCGTTGCCGGGCGAGAGCGCCAGAAGCGAGCGGGTTGTCAACAGGCCATATACCACCGCACATGCGGCGCAAACGAGGGCGACGACGACCCCATGGTTCGTCAGAAAGCTGCTCAACAGAAAATCCTCCGCGGTCTATTTTGCGTGCCGCGCGAGGATCGTCGCGCGCACATTTGACGGCCGGATCGCTCAGGGCGAGCTTGATCCGGTGCAAACGCGGGCTGAGTCTATCGCGAAGGGCCGCGGAAAGGCGGCTCGCCGCGTCTCAGCTGCCTGGCACCCACAGCCTTCCGCTGGCCTGCGCCGGGCCCGGAGCGCCCGCGGGCGACTGTCCGTCGGGCTTGGCCCTGGGCTCCGCGGGCGTACCCTGCGTGGGCGCGGCGGGGCCGGCGGCGGGCGCCGGCGGGGCCTCGGCGGGGTTCGTCTGGATCTCGCGGGCGTAGGCCATCTGCAACTGGGAGAGCGCGTCGCGCAGCGGCCCCAGTTCCTTTGCGGGAATCGTGCGCTCGAGGATCGCCAGCAGCGCCCGCGCCGCGTCGATCGCGTCGCGCGCCTGCGCCAGGTCGCGCCCGGCCGCGGCGGCGTCCTGCCCGGTGGCGTCCGGCGCACCGGGAGCGTCGGCGGCGGAAGGCGGCTGCGGCGGCGGTCCCAATCTGCGCGCGCCGAGGTTCAGCAGCGACACCGTCGCCTGGGCGATCATGTCGGTCGTCGTGATGCGGCTCAGCTCGGCCTCGTACGCCGCGCGCATCTCGTCCTCGCTCGGCGCGCCTGCCGCCGCCGCGCCGCCCTGGGCGGGACCGGTCGCCCCGCCTGCCTCGTGTGCGTTCAAACCGCCACCTCCTCTGAGTAGGTCTGTCTCGTCTGCGCGACCGTCGCCGCGTAGACCTCCTCGCGGGTCGCGCCCGCGTCGATCATCTGGCGCTGGCGCTGCGCGCCGTTGCGCTCGGGGAACGCCACGTCGATCCCCAGCTCCGCGCGCACCGGCGCCGTCCACGCCGCGAGCCGCTCGATCGCTGCGCGCGCGGGGTACTCCTCGCCGCGCTGCAGGTCGATCAGGCGCCCGTCGAGGCCGAAGCGGATCGCGCGCCACATGTTCTCCTCGACCAGTCGCGGCGCCGGGTCCTCATATGGCACGCCCTCGTCGACGTCGCGCCTGGCCTGGGCGACGCACGCGACCATCAGCGCCGCGAGCGCGTCGGACTCGCGCGCGCTGGCCTGCGCGTCGCAGATGCGCACCTCGACGGTGCCGAAGCGGAAGTGCGGCCTGACCGACCACCACACCTGGGTGAACTCCACGATCGAGTTGGTGCGCCGCAGGAACTCGATGTACTCGCGGTAGGCCGCCCAGCCGCCGAACGCGTCGGGGACGCCGCAGCGCGGGAAGCTCTTGGTGAAGCTCTGCGTGCGCGCCGACTGCAGGCCGCTGTCGCGCCCGTCGAGGTAGGGCGAGTTGGCGGAGATCGCCAGCAGCTGCGGGAGCACCTCGCGCAGCCGGTCGCAGATCCGCACCGCGCGGTCGAGGTCGCGCACGCCGAGGTGGACGTGGAGGCTGAACGTGTTGTTGCGCCACGCGACGTACCGCAGGCCGTCCTCGACGCGGCGGTAGTGCTCGGTGTCGATGATCGGCTGCTCGCGGTAGTCCGCCCAGGGGTGCGTGCCCGTCGCCCCGAGCGCGACGCCGTGCGCGTCGGCGAGCGCGAACAGCCGCCTGCGCCTCTCGCGCTGGCGCTCGAGCGCGTCGTGCACGTCGGCGCCGACGCCGGAGATGATCTCGATCTCCGAGGAGATCAGCTCCCCGGCGACGCTCTCGCGCAGGACGGAGTCCTCGTTCGCGATCGCGCGCATGGCCTCGAAGCGCGGCACCAGGTCGAGCGTCTCCCGGTCGAGGATCGCGAACTCCTCCTCGACGCCGACGGTGAGGTCCGACGCCTCGGCGAACGTCGCCTCCGCTTGGTCTAGATCCAGGCTGGTCATCGCGGCGACGTCAGGTCAAATAGAAGTACAGCGCGTAGAGCAGGTCCACGGCCGGGCTCGAGGTGTGCACGGTCACCTCTGGCGGCACGTCCAGCAGCGACTCGGAGTAGTTGAAGATGATCTTCACGCCCGCCGCGACGAGCTCGTTCGCGAGCCCCTGCGCGGCGTGGTTGGGCACCGCGAGCACGCCCACGACGATGTCCTCGTCCTCGACCACCTGGCGCAGATCGTCGATGTGGCGCACCGTCTGGCTCCCGACCTGCGTGCCCACCTTCGGGTCGTCGTTGTCGAAGATCGCGACGACGCGAAAGCCGTGGTCGGCGAAGATTTCCGAGGAGGCGATCGCCTTGCCGAGGTGCCCCGCGCCGATCAGCGCGATGTTGTGCTGGCCGGCGGTGCGCAGGATCTTGCGGATCTGGGAGACGAGCGCCTCCACGTTGTAGCCGACGCCGCGCTTGCCGAACTTGCCGAAGCCCGACAGGTCGCGGCGGATCTGCGTGGAGTTGACGTGCGTGTAGTCGGAGAGCTCCTGCGAGGAGATCGTCTCCTTGCCCATCTTCTTGGCCTGCGTGAGCACCTGCAGGTAGCGCGACAGGCGCGCCGCGACGCCGAGCGAGAGCCGCTCGCCGAGAGCGTTCGGCGCGTCGTGCTCGGCCTCCAGCGCGCCGACGGTCGATTCTCCCCCTCCGGGCGCGATGCCGTAGCTCATCGCCGTGACTCTAGACGCTCGCGCACGAGGGTCTCATCGACGAAGTACTCGCACAGCTCCTCGCCGTCGAGCTCGAGTACCGGAATCCGCTCGAAATACGCGCGATGGAGCGCCTCGTCGGTGGTGATGTCGAGCTCGACGAGCTCGAAGTCCAGCCGCGAGCGCATGTCTTCCAACACCGCGATCGCGTCCTCGCAGAGGTGGCAGTCGGGCTTGGAGTACACCGTCACGGTCCTCACCACGGCCGCTCTCCGGTCGCGTAGGCGTCGAGGCTCAGATAGCGCGGATACGGCAGCCGCTCGCTGTAACGGGCCGCGCTCGCGATCATCGCGGCGTTGTCGGTGCACAGTGCGCGCGGCGGCACGTGCAGCGTGACTCCCAGCTCGCGCAGGCGCCTGCGCAGCTCGCCGTTCGCGGCCACACCGCCGCCGACCGCGAGCCGCTCGATGCCGGTGCGCTCCAGGGCGCGTTCGGTGCGCGCGATCAGGCTGTCCACGATCGCCTCCTGGTAGGAGGCCGCGAGATCCGCGGCGCGATTCTTCGCGTCTGTCTCCGACAGGTCGCGCAGCGCGTACAGCAGAGCGGTCTTGACGCCCGCGAAGGAGAAGTCGAGACCCTGCGCGAACGCCTTGCGCCCAGCGCGACCGGGCCGGCGCCGCCCCCGCGCCGCCTGGGAGCGCTCGCCGCGGGCGCCCGGGAAGTGGAAGGCGCGCGGGTCGCCCTCCGCCGCCAGACGCTCTAGAGCGGGACCGCCGGGGTAGCCAAGCCCGAGCATCCGCGCACCCTTGTCGAACGCCTCGCCGGCGGC
>DASUPL010000013.1:0-8716 GCA_036281155.1 Solirubrobacteraceae bacterium
GTGCTCATGAGGGTCGCGCAGACGGCGCCCGACGTGGTTCTGTTCGGGGCGTGGGCGCCCACGCGTGCGGCGGCCGAGCACGGCATCGAGCGGATGCGCTTCGCGCTGGGCGTGGATGACGATCTGAGCCCGTTCCAGCGCGAGTTCGCGCGCGACCCGCTGATCGGGCGCTCCGTGCGCGCGCGGCCCTGGTTGCGCGTGGTGCGCCGGCCGGAGCCGTTCGAGGCGCTCGCGTGGGCGATCTGCGAGCAGCTGATCGAGTACGAGCGCGCCGCCGCGATCCAGCGTCGCATGCTCGGCGGGCTGGGACGGCGCTGGGTCGCTCGCGACGGACTCGGCAGCGGCCTGCGCGACCTCCCGGCCGTGGAGGCGCTCGCGGCGACCGCGCCCGCGCGACTTCAATCCTTCGACCTCGCCGCCTGCAGGGCGTTGACGCTCGTGCGCGCCGCGCGTGAGGTCGCGCGGGGGCGAGTGGACCTGCGCGACGGCGATCACGAGCGCGGGTGGCGGCGCCTGCGCGCGATCCCCGGCATCGGCTCGTGGACCGTCGAGATGCTCGCCCTCTACGGGCAGGGCCGCTACGACCAGGTTCCCGCCGGCGATCTCGGACTGCTCAAGCTCGTCGGGCGCGCGCTCGGCGGCGGCGACCCCAACGCCTACGCCGAGGAGCGCCAGGTGCGCGAGTTCTTCGCTCCCTACGGTAAGTGGGCCGGACTGGCGGCGTCGCACATGTACGGAGGTTGAGCGAGGAGGTCTCATTTATCCTCGACGGCGTGGGGAATGCCAGTGTGCTCCTGATCGAGGACGAGCCGGGAATCGTCGATTTCGTCAGCCGCGGTTTCGAGGCGGAGGGTTTCACCATGCGGGTGGCGTTCGACGGCGAGGAGGGCGAACGGCTCGCGCTCACGGGCGGCTTCGACGCGATCGTCCTCGACCTGATGCTGCCGAAGCGCGGCGGTCTCGAGGTCCTCGCGGCGGTGAGAGCGACGACGCCCAACGTGCCCGTGATCGTCCTGACGGCGCGCGGCGAGGTCGAGGATCGCGTGGAGGGACTGGAAGCCGGAGCGGTGGACTATCTGATCAAGCCGTTTTCGATCGCGGAGCTGATCGCGCGAGTGCGAGCGCAGCTGCGCGTGATCGCGCAGGTGTCCGCGAGCACGCTGTCGGCGGAGGGCATCGAGGTCGACCTGCTGACTCGCAAGGTCAGTCGGGGCGGACGCTCGGCGGCGCTGTCGACGACGGAGTTCGAGCTGCTTGTATATCTCCTGCGCCATCACGGCAAGGTCGTCTCGCGCGAGGAGATCCTCAGCTCCGTGTGGGGTTATGCGCACGATCCAGAAACCAACATCGTGGATGTCTACATGGGGTACCTGCGACGCAAGCTGGGGCAGCCCGGCGATCCAGCTCCGATCCGTACCGTGCGCGCCGTGGGCTATCGGCTCGGGGGCGCTTGAGCGGCGTGCGCAGGGCCTTCGCGCGTCTACGGCCCACCGGTCTGCGCTCACGCCTGGCCGTGTGGCTCGCGCTGGTGATGCTGCTGTCGATGGCGATCGTGTTCGTGGTCGTCTATCGCGGCACCGGCAGCCAGATGCGCGGTCAGATCGATCGTGATATCGGCGGCGACGTGAGCGGGCTGGCCGGCAGTCTCACGGTTGCACACGCCCGCAGCGCACGCGGCGTGTCCGCGGCGGCGGCACGATATGTGCACAGCCAGCCGTTTGGCGAGAGCTCGACCCTGTTGTTCGTGCTCGTTCCGGGCGCCGCCACGAGCACCAATCGCCCTGAGCTGTTCGGGCCCGTGCGGCCGGATGACGGCGAGACTCTCGCCGAGGAGGAAGCGGAGCGCCGCCTCTCGAGACGTCTGTTGACGGCGCCCGAGGGCTATTCGACGGTGGCGCTCGCGGACATCGGGAGCCTGCGGTTGCTGAAGCGCGTGCTGCGCATCCGCGGCGGGCTCGCGGTGACGGTTGGCGTGGGGGAGCCGCTGGCGGCGGTCGCGCACGCTCAACAAAGCGTCGCTCGTGCGTTCGTGCTCGCTGGGCTGTTGGTGCTCGCGGGTGCGCTGCTGGCCTCGTATGTCCTCGGCGCGCGTCTGTCGCGGCCGCTGCGCAGGATGGCCGCCGTGGCCGCGCGCGTGGACGCGGGGGACCTGTATCCACGGATCCACGACCCGAGTGGGCAGGGCGATGAGGTGAAGGTGCTGGCGGACGCCTTCAACCACATGCTCGACCGGCTGACCGACGCGTTCGCGGGACAGCGCGCGTTCGTGGCCGACGCGTCGCACGAGCTGCGCACGCCGCTGACGGTGATCCGCGGGCAGCTCGAGGTTCTGGCGGCTCAGAGCGCGCCGCCCGGCGAGGAGGTGCGCAGGGTCGAGCGCCTGGTGCAGGCGGAGATCGCGCGGGTGAGCCGCCTGGTGGACGACCTGCTGCTGCTGGTGAAGACCGAGCAGGCGGAGTTCCTGCAGCTCGAGCGAGTCGACCTGGGTGACTACGTGCGTGAGCTGTGGGACGGGATGAGCCTGATCGCGAGTCGTCGCTTCGAGCTCGACGCGGTGCCCGAGGGCGTGCTTCGCGCCGACCCGGATCGGCTCGCGCAGGCCCTGCGCAACCTGCTCGGCAACGCGATCGACCACACCGCCCCCGAGCGGGGGCTGGTGCGCATGCGGGTGCGGCGCGCGCCTGACGGGCGCGTGCGCTTCATCGTGGAAGACGACGGTCCAGGCATCCCCGTGGATCAGCGCGAGCGGGTCTTCCGCCGCTTCCATCGCACCGATGCGGCGCGTGACCGTGCCTCCGGCGGGACGGGCCTGGGACTGGCGATCGTACGCGCGATCGCCGATGCGCATGATGGCACGGTGACTGCGGGCGCCTCCTCGGAGGGGGGAACGCGCATCGAGCTCGAGTTGCCCGGTTTCACCCCGGCGCACGAGGCGACGGTCGCGCCCGCGTAGAGCCTACGCTCGACCCTCCTAGTTCTCGACGGGAATTCGGTAACGGCGCGTGCGTGGGTCCTGTTCGAGCAGCCCCACGGCCAGCAGCGTGGTCATGTAGCGGTGGGTCGTGCTGGCGCTCATGCCGAGACGCGCCGCGACCTGGGTGACGGCCACGGTGTTGCCGTCCGCTGGAAAGCATGCGAGCACGAGCAGCCCGAGCAGGAGCGAGCGCGACAGCCGTGGGCTCTCCGACAGCGCTTCGAAGTCCGGCGTCGGCGCCTGGCTGTCAGCCAGTCCGCGCATCAGGTCGGAGGCGAAGTCGCGTGAGGACGCGCCGCGGATGATGCGGTCGACCTGCCTGCTCGTCAGCTCTATCGTTATTGCACTGTCGGTCATCGCGGTCCGATCGAGCGATCAATGTGAGCCGGACGCCAGGGACGTCCGGCTCACTCACTGGCGAGACGAGAGCGGGATCTGGACTTGGGTACGCTTATAGACAGCGTTTTAATCCAGTGTCACGCACCGGCGATGATGCCGATTGTGCGAATCCGCGACAAGGGGAAAGTCCAATACTTGACTTTCGAGTGACTTTTGGGCACTACCTCCTGGAGCGGGCTCCGGCGAGCAGTCGCTTGGCTTCGCGTCGAGCTCGCAGCACGGCCATCGTCGGTCGAGCATGCGCGCCCATCGCTTCCATGACCCGCCGAGTGACGGGCTTGGCGCCCGATGCCTGGGCGCCCGGCGCCGAGATGTAGAAGCTCGCCATCGCCGCCAGGATCAACGCGTGCTGAGAGGCTTGCGGAACGGTGGCGGTGGCGCACATCGCGCGAGCCGCGATCGCGCCGATGCGAGCGGCTGCCTCTTGCGTCGAGGCGTAGTGCTCGACGAGGCTGTGATGTCCGCTGTGCGCATCGGCGGCGTGATCGACCAAGCTGTCCAGCAGCACGTGTAACGCTCCGATCCAGGGGAAGTAGGCGATTTCCATCGCGCCCATATCGCTGGCGAGCAGGCTGGGCTGGGCGGCGGCGGCGAAGAGGGCGAATACGTTCAGCGAGGAGGCGGTGCCAGCGGCGGTCTCCCACCAGCGCAGGTCCGTGTCGGCCGGCGTTACGCTCGCGGCCCAGCTCGCGAGTGCACGGGTGTCGTTGGTGTTTATGCGCGCCCCATGATTGAGGCTTTGGTAGACGACCATGCGCCGCACGGCGCGCAGCGCCGCGTCGAGCACCGAATCGTAGGAAGGCAGCGCGACGAGCGCTTCTCTGCACGCGACTGTGAGGCTCTCCAGGTAGCCGCCGTCGTGACTGGCGTCGCTGTGGCGATAGTAGTCGCACCGTCCGGCGCTGGGGTCGAGCGCGGCCAACAGCGCCAGGTGCAGCTGGTATCCGTTTGCCACCGGGTCGACGCTGGGCTGCTCGGAGAGCGAATCGACGTAGTCGTATGCTACCTGGAAGGCGACCGTCGCGCGCACCACGTCCGCCCTGTACGCGCGCGGCGCGAGCACCGCGAACGCGGCTGCGCCTTCGAGGTTGCCGCGCTCGGCTCGCTGAGTGCTCAGAGCGTGGTGACGCAGCAGCGGATCGGAGATCTCTCCGGCACGGCGCCTCCAGCGGCGTATCTCCCGCCTGATTTGAGGGAAGACCCCGAACCAGTACCTGGCGGCAGCTCCAATGAACGCACTGACCAGCGCGACGCGACTGCAACTGTGGCCGGCCACACGAACAGTTTCGGCTTGTTGGATCGCTTACTACATCTTTACTCCTGCAGACTCGTACGCGCCGGCGCCCGTGCCGCGGCCAGTCCAGCCACCGAGATGACGGTCAAGGCGATCGCGGCGAGCAGCGCCAGCGTCAACGCGACCCTGTCCAGATCGAGCGAGAACGGCGCCGGAAAGCCGGTCGCTATTCGCAGCCAGCGAGCCGCGAGCGCGTGACCGTAAACGCCCGCCAGCGCCCCCACGACACAACCCACGCCGAGTACGATCACGCTCTCCAGCAGCAGCGCACGCCACAACTGCCCGGTCCCGTAGCCCTGGATCTTCAGCGACGCGAGTCGAGCGCGCCGCTGCCAGATCGACGCGCTCAACGCGGAGGCGACGGCGAGCGCGGCGGCCACGAGTAGGAGCGTCGCGATCTCGCTCAGCGCCTGCAGCCCCTGCCGCGCGTCGGCCGCGTACTGCGCGCTGCGCTGCGCGTAGGTCTGGATGCCCAAGCCGGGCCGGTGGCCGAGCGCGTCCAGCATCGCGAGCCTCGCGGCGGGAGGGCTCACGCCGGGTTGCAGCGTCACCTCCAGCGCGGAGGGGTCTTCGGTCTGCCAGTAGCGGCGATAGTCGCTTGCGCTGAGGATCACAGCGCCGGGCGACCAGCCGAGATTCGTCACGGTGGCGGCAACGCCGAAGCGCGCGGCGCCACTGGGGGTGGGCAGCAAGAACGACGAGCCCACGTGGAGATGGTGTTCGTCCGCGAAATCTTCTGAGATCGCCGCCCAGCCGTGGCCGCGCAACAGCCGCGTGGCATGCGGGAGACTGCCCTGGAGCAGCTGGCTGGCGGGTATCAGCGGCCTGTCGCCGGCGGGCCTGGCGATGATCCACAGCCGGCGCGAGCCGTAGTCGAGAAAGCCGCCCTGATAGCTGCGCACGCTCTGCACGCCCGGCACACGGGCGATCGCGGCGCTTGCCCCTTCGTCGCTGAAGCTGTTCGTCGTGAGGTCGTTGCCCCCGGTCGTAACCCATACGTCGGCGGTGCGCAGATATTCGCTGAAGTTGACGTTCAGGCCGTGCAGGAGATCAGCTCGAGCTCCGCCGATCGCGACGCTCCCATATACCGCCAGCGCCGCGATCCCCGCGAGTGCGACCGAGCGCGTGGTGATCGCACGCAGCTCCGAGACGACCACGATCAGCGCGCTGCTGCGCACGCGCTCTCCCGCCCAGCGCAACGCGCGAGAGACCGCCACGAAGAGGTATGGGATGACGCACAACATTCCCAGCGCGAGCGCCACGCCGCCGACGATCGTGAGCGTCGCGGCGCCGAGCACCATCACGGTTATGAGCGCCACCGAGCCGACGCCCGCGAGCGAGAGGAGCGTGGCCGTTCGCCGCGAGAGCGTCTCGCTGTTACCGGAGCGATCGTGAAACACAGCATCGGTCGGGCGGCTCGGGCGCAGGTCAAAGGCAGGGGAGAGCGACGCCAGCATCGTCGCGAGCACGCCGCATGCGAGCGCCAGCAGGATCATGCCCGTGCCCAGCACCTCCTGGCTGCCGATCGGGAACGCGGTCGTCAGGTAGGCGGGTATGCGATGGAAGAACACATGCGAGAGGAGGTCCCCGAGCAATATCCCGGCCACTGAGGCCACGACGCCGAGCACGAATGCCTGGAAGCCGAGCAGCGCGAGGATCTGACGCCAGTCATACCCCTGCATCCGCAGATCGGCGACGAATCGCCGTCGCTCGGGCACCGTCAACAGCATCGCGTTGACCGCCAGCAGGAACCCGACCATCACGCTGATGGCCGCGAACAGCGACGTCGACTGGTCGTTCGGCTTCGCGGCGTGTTCGAGTAGGCGCAGCTCGTTGTCGGCCGTCACGACGTCGAGGCGACCTGCGGCGAGGGCGCGCAGCTCGCGCGCGAGCAGCTCGTCGGTGCCCTTCAGCGGCTCGAACAGCACCTCGGTCACGCGTCCCTTGCGTCCGGTGAGTCGTTGGGCAAGCGGCATCAGCGCGATCGCGACAGGGCTTGTGTCCAGCGCGCCGACGGTGGAGCCGCCGAGAATCGCGCTCACGCGGACCCTGTGCATGGCGCCGCGCGCGAGCACGCTGACCACGTCCCCCGCGCGCGCCCCAGTCGCCGCGGCCACGCTCGCGGGCAGCATCAGGCCGCTGCCGAAGCGCAGCGACGCCAGCTGTCGTTGGTTGGTGCCGAGTCCGCCGAGGCCCACGACCCCCGGTGTCACGCCCAGTATCTGCACCGCGTCGCTGCCATGTGGGCCCACGACCGCCACGCTCTGACGCAGCACGGGCGCCGCGGTGCGCACGCCGGGCAGACGCTTCGCGGTTTTCACCAGGCTCTGTGGGAAGCCGTCGGAGGAGCGCGCGGTGAGCTGCAGGCGCGCGGTACCCACCACCTGATCGATCAGCGCTCCGGCAGAGCTCGTGAGGCTCGTGTTGGCGACGAGCACCCCGAGCACGAGCGCCACCCCGATCGCTATGCCGCTGCCCGCGAGCAGCTCCTGGACGGCGTGGGAGCGCAGCCGGACGCGATACAGATGGACCAGCATGCTGAGGCGGACCCCGGCGACGCGGGCGCGTGGACGCTCGCTCACGGGGAGGTCGCTGCCAGCTCTGAGTCCATCCCGTCGATCAGGTGTCCGTCGCGGAGCGTGTAGACGCGATCGACGAACCGTGTGGCTTCGAGGTCGTGTGTGACGAGTACGCCGGGGATGTCGCGTTCGTGGCAGACGTCGCGCATCAGCCCAAGTATCTCCTGGCTGCGGAGGGAGTCGAGGTTGCCAGTCGGCTCATCGGCCAGCAGCAGCCGTGGATCGCTCACGAGCGCGCGCGCGATCGCGACGCGCTGGCGCTCGCCCATCGACAGCTGCTCCGGGGTGTGTTCGACGCGCGCCGCCAGGCCCACGCGCGCGAGCCACGGCAGCGCCTGCCCGCGGGCCTCGCGCAACGTGAACCCGCTGCCGGTGAGCTTGATCGTGGCGTTGTCCAGTGCCGAGGTGTGAGGCATGAGGTGGAAGGACTGAAAGACGAAGCCGACGTCCTGACGGCGATAGCGTGCGCTGTCGCGCTCGGACAGCGCGCCGACGTTCTGCCCGTCGAACAGCACGCTGCCGTGGTCCGGCGCGGTCAGCCCCGCCGCCAGCATCAGCAGGGTCGTCTTGCCCGATCCACTCGGGCCGTACAACGCCACGAACTCTCCGCTTGAAACCGACAACGACACCCGGTCCACGGCGGTGACGGTCTCGACGCTGGTGGCGTAGCGCTTGCTGACCTCGCGCAGCTCGAGGGTGCTCACGATCCGGACAGCTCCGCGCCGGCCAGTCCGCGCCCTGGAAAGCGTACGAGCATGCTGCGCTCGTCGGTCGAGCGCAGCTCGCCTTCGGAGATCGACGTCAGCACGTCGAAGCCGCTCAGCGCGGACATTTCCTCGGAGGCCACGAGCAGCGCCATGCCACCCTGCTGCGCCACGGAGCGCAGCAGCTCGTGGAATCTGCCGCGATCGCTGGGGCTGGGCATCGCCGCGGGTTCGTCGAGCACGAGCAGGCGCGGCTCGCGCGCGAGCGCCCTGGCGAGCATCACGCGTGTGCGCTGCGTGAGCGAGAGCGACGCGGTCATCTCCTCGGCGGCCCCCGCGTCGATGCCGACTTGATCGAGGATCACGAGCGCCTTCTGGCGGGCTTCGCGCATCGTCAGGCCCTGGCTGCCGAGCGACGTGGCGACGTGGTCGACGATGCTCTCGCCGGGGTTCGCGCGCCAATCCTCGGCGCACATGAACGCGATCGCCCCGCGCAGCAGCCGGCCGCGCTCGGCTGAGGTCATCCGCGCCATGTCGCGGCCGCAGAAGCTGACCGACCCGGAGTCCGGCGAGGCGACCCCGGCGGCCATGCGCAGGAGCGTCGACTTGCCCGAGCGCCGCGGGCCGTACACGCCGACGGAGGCGCCCGCGTCGATGTCCAACGTGACACGGTCGAGGACCAGGATCTCCCGCCCGCCGTCGGGATAGCGCTTGGTCACGTTCAGAAATGAGAGCAGCGGCGTCATCGCACCGTCGACGCTACCCG
>DASUPL010000014.1:0-5805 GCA_036281155.1 Solirubrobacteraceae bacterium
CTCCGGGAAGGTCGGGCTGAGCGCATCCAGCGCGCGGACCGTCGGCATCGAGGGCGGGCCCAACGGCAGTCGCGAGACCGCGACGCTGCTCGTCGGCGGGGTGAGGCGAACGCTGCCGGTCAGCGCCGTGCTCGGCCGCGAATCCGTCGGCGTGCTCGCGGACGCCCTCGTGGGTGTGATGCCCCTGGCGAGCATGCAGCAGCTGCTCGGTCAACCCGGCCGGGTCACTCGCATCCTCATCCAGACGCGACCGGGAGCACAGGCGCGGGTGGCCCGCGAGCTGCGCGCGCTCGCGGGCGGGCGGCTGATCGTGAGCGACACCGAACAGGACGTCACGTTGCTGCGGCAGGCACTGCGGCCAAGCAGCCAGGCGAGCGACCTGTTCGCGGTCATCGGCGCCCTGCTCGGATTCCTGTTCGCGTTCAACGCGATCCTGCTGACCGTGCCGGAGCGCCGCCAGGCGATCGCCGACCTGCGCCTGTCTGGGACCACGCGCAGCGCGATCGTGCAGCTCGCGAGCTTTCAGGCGCTGTGCCTGGGGATCGCCGCGTCGATCGTCGGCGTGGCGATCGGCTACGCGCTCTCGCGCTGGGTGTTCCATCAATCGACCGCGTACCTGAGTGGGGCCTTCACGACGAGCGGCGGCACGGTCGTCACGACACGCAGCGTGCTCGTGGCCGGGGTCGGTGGGATCCTCGTCACGTGGCTTGCCTCCGCGCTGCCGCTGTTCGATCTGCGACGGGGGCGCGCGCCCGACGCGATCTACGCACGCGACGGGGTACCCGGCAACGCGCTCGCGCGCCAACCGCGGATCTGGCTGTTCGCGCTCGCGCTCGCGCTGCTCGCTCTCGCCAGCGTGCTGTACGCGACCGCGCCGTCGGGCGCGCTCGCCGCCAGTATCGCGCTCGCGCTCGCGACCGTGCTCGCGGTGCCTGTCACGTTCGCCGCCGTGCTCGCCGGAGCGCGCGCGCTCAGCGAGCGCGCTCCGCGCCTGTCGACGCTCGCGCTCGCGCTCGGCGGGGTGCGCGGCACGACGCTGCGCTCGCTCGCACTCGCCGCCACGGGCTCGGTGGCGTTGTTCGGCAGCGTCGCGCTCGGAGGCGCGCGCTCGAACCTGCTCAGCGGGATCCGCGGCTTCGCGCACAGCTACGCCGCGGACGCGCCGATCTGGGTCGGCGAACCGGGCGACAACCAGGCCACCGCACAACTCGCGAGCGACGGAACGGCGCAGCGGATCGCGCATCTGCGAGGCGTCGCATCGGTGCGGAGCTTCCACGGCGCGTTCCTGACGGTCGGGCACCGCCGGGTGTGGGTCCTTGCCCGCCCGCCCGGCGCGGCACGGCGGGTGCTGGAAAGCCAGGCCGTGGGCGGCAAGCGCGCCGCACGCGTCGCGCAGACACGCATGGCCGAAGGCGGCTGGATCGCCGTCTCGCGGCAGATCGCCGACGAACACCACACGAGCGTCGGCGGGACGCTCACGCTGCCCACCCCCAGCGGCGAAGTCGAATACAGGATCGCCGCGTTGACGAGCAACCTCGCCTGGAGTCCAGGCGCCGTGTTCATGAGCAGCGCGGACTTCACGCACGCATGGCGCGCCACGACCGCGAGCGCGCTCGCCGTCAATGTCGCGCCTGGGACGGACACCTCGCACCTCGCAAGCGAGATCGTCTCCGCGCTCGGGCCGCGGAGCGGCCTGGACGTCGCCACCGCGACCGCCCGGGAGAGCAAGATCAACGCGCTCACGAACGAAGGGCTCAGCCAACTCGGCCTCGTGTCCACGCTGCTCGTGCTCGCCGCGATACTCGCGCTGGCCGCGGCGCTCGCGTCGAGCATCCACCAGCGCCGAGGCGCTCTGGCAGGGCTGCGCCTCACGGGCGCACCGCCCGCGCGGCTACGGCAGATCCTGCTCGTCGAAGCCGCTCTGATGCTGGGAGCCGGGTGCGCGACCGGGGCGCTCGCCGGTGTCTACGGGCAGTTCATCATCGATGCGTACCTGCGACACGTAACCGGGTTTCCCGTGGCCGGCGCCGGCGCGAGTGGACGCCCGCTGGAGATCGTCGCACTGGTGCTCTTCGCCGCGCTCGCCTTCGTGGCTATCCCAGGGTGGCTCGCCTCACGGGTGTCGCCCGCGCTCGCGCTGGCGGAGGAGTAGTCGGCTGTGAGCCACGGAGAAGCCGCTAGGCGGGCATCCGGGCGCTGGGACACGCTCGCGCCGCTGGAGGCGATCGTTGTCGCGAACGCCCGCTATTGGCCCAGCGTCGCACCGGTCGTGAGAGGCGAGCTGGCGCTGTGGAGAGAGCCAGCGAAGCGGATCGCCGACGCATCCTTGCGCGCACTCGCCCTCGGCAAGCTCACCGAGGAGCGCTTCAACGCGGAGGTCGCCGCTACGCTCGCCACGCTCGCTCCGCGGCGCGCGCGCAAGACCGCCGTGCGCGCGATCGTGGCACTCGAGCTGCTGTTCGACTATCTCGACGGACGCACCGAGATGCCGTCGCGGGACCCGCTCGGCGAGGGCACGCGCCTGTTCGGCGCGTTCACCGATGCCGTCGAGGCCGAGCCACAGACGCGGGCGCGGGACGCCGCCGCCCGGTTTCCACAGGAAGCGGGCAACGTCCACATGCGGGAGCTCAGCGGGGAGATGGCGGACGACGCGTACATGCGAGCGCTCGGCGACGCCACGCGCGCGAACCTGTTCGCGCTGCCGGCCGCCGCGGCGGTCGCGCGGGACGCGCGGGTCGCGGCCGAGCGTTGCGCGCAGGCGCAGACTCGGCTGCACGCGGCCGCGGCGCTCGGCGATGGGCAACTGCGTGAGTGGGCCGACGAGCGGGCGCCGACGAGCGGCCTCGGCTGGCGCGAGTACGTCGGCGGATCCGCTTCCTCGGTGCTCGCCGTACACGCGTTGATCGCCGCCGCCGCCGACCCCGCCACGAGCGCCGAGGACGCGCGCCGCATCGACGCCGCCTACCTCGCGATGGGAGGCGTCATCACGATGCTCGACAGCGTCGTCGATCGCGGCACGGATCATGCTCGCGGCGAAGCCGGGTTCATCAGGCTGTTCGCGAAGGATGAGGAACTCGAGCAATGCATGCGCGCGCTCACACGCGAGGCGCTCGCCCGCGCACGCGAAGCGCCGCACGGCGCACACCACGCGACGACGCTCGCCGGCGTCGTCGCCTACTACACCACCCACCCCGGCGCGCGCGAGCCGCACGCACGCGCGATCGTCGCGATGCTGCGCCGCGAGCTCGCCCCCGCGATCTGGCCCGGGCTCGCGGTCCTGCTCGGATGGCGCGCCGCCAAGCGAGCTCGCGCGTCGCTGGGTGGCGCGCTCGGCGGGGCCGCGACGTAGACTGGACACGTGAAGAAGAGCCGTCTATCGAGCGCGGGCTTGACGGTAGCGCTGCTCACGCTCGCGGCCGCGTTGAGCGCCAGAGCCGCCACAGGCCCAACCGCCAGTGCGGCACGCAGCCTCAGCGTCAAAGACGAAGGCTACCTCCGACTGGTCAGGAGCTCGGGCTCGCTGCTGATCGACGAAGGTCCCGTGCACGGGACGATCCCCGGCAAGGCCAAGGTCCGCTTCGTCTATGACGGCGACCCCATCGTGAGCGCTCAGATCACGATCTCCGGACGTGCGGGGAGCATCCTGGCGCACGCTCGGGGACGCCTGTCCAGCCCCACCAGTCCCCGCCCGAGCTTCAACGGCACACTGACCGTCACCGGTGGCAGCGGACGGTATCGACACGCTCATGGCAGCGGGCGGCTGTACGGGGTCTTCTATCGCCGCACCTACGCCATCACGGTGCAGACGGTGGGCACCATCCGCTACTGAAGCATTCGATCGAGCTCGCAGCCGCCTTCGCGGGGCGGCGGGGAACGCAAGAGCTCATCCCGTGCCGCGTCAGCGCCGAGATACGAAAGTACGATCACTGCCATGAGCGGCCCGCGCAACTCGCGCAGCAGCGGTGCGGACTCATCCGCAAGCCGCGCGTGAAGAACGGACGCGACCGCGGCTACGACCGCGTCCGCACCGAATGGCGCAGGCAGCGACCCAATCGCCGCCGACGGGCTGTCGGCCTCCAGCGCACACGCGAGCATGTCGAGTACACGGCCACGCTGCGCCAACACACCGGTGTTCACCGCACCCGAGCCGACGATCAGGAGGCGAGCGAGCGTCGGGCTGGCGTCCAGGAACGCGAGCAGCTCGTACAGCGCGGCCCGCACGCCGTCCACCCATGCCCCCTCGGCACGGTAGGAGATCCTCATCGCGTTCCCGACCTGGGAGGTCAGCTCCTCGCACAACGCAAGCAACAGTTCGTCGCGATTGCCAGAGGCGTTGCGTTGGACCTCTCGGATACTCAGTGTCTCGCTCGTCATGGCTCGGATGCGAAGGCGATCATCATCGAGCGCCGCGCTCGGCAACAGTCAAGGGGTAGAACTTCAGTTCCCAAGGAGCCGGCGTGCGGGCGTACCATCTCATGAGGATGTTCCACCCAGGGCGAGCAGCCACGATTTTGGAGGCACCCACTCCGCCGTCCTCGACGTCGGAGCGCGTCCGATACGTGGCGATCGTCACCGATGGCAGCGCCCGCTGGGCGCGCGCGCAGGGGTTGTCGATAAGCGACGGACACGAAGCGGCGGCCGACACCGTGATCGCGAGAATCGGGGACGCGGACGAGCTCGGTATCGAGGAGCTGACGCTGTACGCGTTCTCCACCGAGAACTGGACCCGACCGGACGAGGAGGTGAGCGCGGTGCTCGGGATGCTCGCCCGGCGGATCGCCGCGGACGCACCGAAGCTCCATGCACGCGATGTGCGAGTCCGTTTCATCGGACGCAGGGATCGTGCGGGAGAAGAGCTGGTCGAGCATCTCGAGAGCGCCGAGGAGCTCACAGCCCAGAACCAGGGGCTGCTGGTGTACGTGGCGCTGGACTACGGCGGACGCGACGAGATCATCAGCGCGGCACGACGCTTCGACGGCGGCAGCGAGGAGGATTTCGCGAAGCTCCTGCACGCGCCGGAGATGCACGATCCCGACCTCGTGATCCGCACGAGCGGTGAGCAGAGGCTGTCGAATTTCCTGCTCTGGCAGGCCGCCTACTCCGAGCTGGTGTTCCGCCCCGAGATGTGGCCGGACTTCGGGCGGGTGGCACTCGAAGAGTGCCTCGGAGAGTACGCCGAGCGCCGGAGGCGCTTCGGAGGTCGCACGACCCCACCGCGATAGCTCGCGTGTACGCAGGCGTTTATCTTGATCTCCGTCTCAGACGCAAACACGATCACCGCGCCACAGCGTGGACGTAAGGAGACCCAGCGCGAACGCCTGCTGACGGGCATGGTGAAGACCGCCAGCGACAGTGGATATGCACGCGCGAACGTCTCCTCGGTGATCGCGCTCGCGGGCGTGTCGCGGCCAACGTTCTATGACTACTTCACCGACAAGCACGACTGCTTTCTCGCGGCTCTGAGCGCCATCCACGAGCTGCTCACGTCTCGCGTCGGCGACGCGGTAGCCACCGACGCGCCAAGGCGGGCGACGGAGGCCGCCCTGCGGGAGCTGATCGCATTTGCCCACTCTGAGCCCGAGATGGCAAGCTGCCTCACCAACGAGACGCTGAGCGGCGGGCCGCGAGCCCTCGACGCGCGCGCCGAGGGGATAGCCAGGCTCGCCGCGATCGTCGAGTCGCGCCACCGTGAGCTGGCGGACACGGCGCGAGCGCCCGACATCTCGCCCGAGATCGCGCTGGGCGCGGTCTACCGGCTCCTATCCGCGCGGCTGCGGCGCGGCGAGTGGGCACTCGCGGGACTGT
>DASUPL010000015.1:0-9801 GCA_036281155.1 Solirubrobacteraceae bacterium
GCGCCTCGCTGCTGCACGGCCTCGTGCGCGGCGCGCTCGTCGGCGCGAGCGCGGGCGTCGAGCGGTCGCTGGCCAAGCGCATCGCCAAGCTGCCCGCCGATCAGCGCACGCAGGCGATGCTCGACGTCGTGTGCGGACACGCCGCGGAGATCCTCGGGCACCCTTCGGCGCGAGACATCCCCGTCGAGCGCCCGCTGAAGGAGTGCGGCCTGGACTCGCTCACCGCTGTGGAGCTGCGCAACGTGCTCGCCGCGGAGTGCGATCTGCGCCTTGCGTCCTCCGTCGTGTTCGACTTTCCCACCCCGCTGGAGCTGGCGGGTCACCTCGTCGAGATGCTCGGCGGGCTCGCGCCGTCGGCGGTGGCGGTCGGCGCCTCGCACGGATCTTCCGAGCCGGTGGCGATCGTGGGGATGGCGTGCCGGTTCGCGGGCGGCGTCTCCTCGCCGGCGGATCTGTGGCGGCTCGTGGTGTCCGGAGGGGATGCGGTCTGCGGCTTCCCGGACGATCGCGGCTGGGATTTGGAGAAGCTCTTTCACCTCGATCCAGATCACCTCAGCACGAGCTACGCGCGCGAGGGTGGGTTCGTCGAGGGGGCGACGTGTTTCGACGCGGGGTTCTTCGGGATCAGCCCGCGTGAGGCGTTGGCGATGGATCCGCAGCAGCGGTTGTTGTTGGAAGGCGCGTGGGAGGCGCTCGAAGACGCGGACATCGACCCGCATTCGCTGCGCGGCACATCCACGGGCGTCTTCACCGGCGTCATGGGCAGCCAGTACGCCGCGAGCCTCGCGGGGCGCACCGAGCTCGAGGGCTACCGCGGCACCGGCAACGCGTCGAGCGTCGCGTCGGGGCGCGTCGCCTACACCCTCGGCCTGCAGGGGCCGGCTCTGTCGGTCGACACCGCGTGCTCCTCTTCGCTGGTGGCGATCGATCTCGCGAGCGACTCGCTGCGCTCCGGACGCTGCTCGCTCGCGCTGGCCAGCGGCGTGACGGTGATGGCGAGCAGCGAGACGTTCGTCGAGTTCAGCCGCCAGCGGGGCCTGTCGGCGGACGGGCGCTGCCGCGCGTTCTCAGAGGACGCCGGCGGGACGGGGTTCTCGGAGGGTGTTGGGGTGTTGGTGTTGGAGCGTCTGTCGGACGCTCGTCGCAACGGCCATGAGGTGCTCGCGCTGGTGCGCGGCAGCGCGGTCAACCAGGACGGCGCCACCAACGGCATGACGGCGCCGAGCCGCCGCGCCCAGGAGCGCGTGATCGCCGAAGCGTTGGCGAACGCGGGTGTTGGTGTGGGTGAGGTTGATGTGGTGGAGGGGCATGGGACGGGTACGCGGTTGGGTGATCCGATTGAGGTGCATGCGTTGCAGGGTGTGTATGGGCGGGGTCGTGGTGCTCCGTTGTGGTTGGGGTCGGTGAAGTCGAATATTGGTCATGCGCAGGCTGCTGCTGGTGTGGCGGGTGTGATCAAGATGGTGTTGGCGTTGCGTCATGGGTTGTTGCCGGCGACGTTGCATGCTGAGAGGTCGTCGAGTCGGATCGATTGGGATGAGGGGGCGATCCGCCTCCTGCACGAGCCACAACCCTGGCCGGCGAACGGTCGCCCTCGTCGCGCCGGCGTCTCCTCCTTCGGCGCGAGCGGCACCAACGCGCACCTGATCCTGGAGGAAGCGCCGCGACCGAACGCGGACGACCGCCAGTCGGCTGGTGGCCCCAGCGGGGTCGCGACGACGCCCACCGCACAGTCGGCTCACGAGCCCCGCGGGGTCGCGACGATGCTCGCCGACACGCCGCTGTGGCTGCTGTCGGGGCGCGACAGGCAGGCCCTCGCCGCGCAGGCGCAGCGGCTGCACGGCCACGTTCAGGCGTCTCCCGACGTCAGCGCCCTGGACATCGCCGGCTCGCTCGGGGCGCGGGCGATGCTCGAGCAGCGGGCGGTGGTGTTGGACGGCATCGGCGGCGGGCGGGTCGCCGGTTTGAAGATGCTCGCGGGAGGCGCGTCGGCGGCGGGTGTGGTGCGTGGCGTGGCGAATGCCGCGGATCGCGGCGTGGTCTTCCTGTTTCCGGGGCAGGGTTCGCAGTGGGTGGGGATGGCGGTCGGGTTGTTGGATGGGTGCCCCGTATTCGCCGAGTCGTTGCGCGAGTGCGGTGAGGCGTTGAGTGAGTTCGTACCGTGGTCGCTGGAGGACGTCTTGCGTGGCGTGGAGGGCGCGCCGGGGCTGGAGCGCGACGATGTCATCCAGCCGGCGTTGTTTGCGGTGATGGTGTCGTTGGCCAGGTTGTGGCAGGCGTGTGGGGTGCAGCCGGCGGTGGTGGTCGGTCATTCCCAGGGTGAGATCGCGGCGGCGCATATCGCGGGCGGGCTCTCACTGCGGGACGCCGCGCGCGTCGTCGCGCAGCGCGGTCGCGTGCTCGCCGGCCTCGCGGGCCGCGGGAATCTGGTGTCCGTCGCGGTCGGGGTCGACGAGCTGAGGGAGCGGATCGAGCGCTGTGGCGGTGGGCTCTCGATCGGGGCGGTGAACGGGGCGGCCTCGACGGTCGTCTCCGGCGGAGGTGAGGCGCTCGAGAAGTTCTTGACGGGGTGTGAGGCGGACGGGGTGCGCACGCGGCGGGTCCCGATCGACTACGCGTCGCACTCGGCGCTGATCGAGGAGGTCCGCGAGGATCTGCTGAGCGCGTGTGAGATCGCGCCCCGTTCGGGTGCGGTGCCGTTCTATTCCACGGTCGAGGGGAGGGTGCTCGACACGTGCGAGCTGAATGGCGAGTACTGGTATCGCAACCTGCGCCACACCGTTCTGTTCGGCCCCGTGATCGAAGGGCTGCTCGAGGAGGGGCATCGAGCGTTCATCGAGATCAGCCCCCATTCGGTGTTGACGATCGGGATGCAGGAGACGATCGAGCACACGCTCGCCGAGCCGGGAGAGGCGTTCATCGGCGGCTCTCTGAAACGCGAGGACAATTGCCGGGAGCGGTTTCTCACCTCGCTCGCGCAGGCGTGGGTGCGGGGCGTGCCGGTGGACTGGCGCGCGCTCTTCGGCGACACCGCCGCCAGGCGGGTGAGGCTGCCGACGTACGCGTTTCAGCGCACTCGTTACTGGCCGGAGCCGGCAAACAGTCTCGACGCGGGCACAACAGCACCCCGGCAAGTCTCGACCGAGCCCGCGCTGGTCGCGGTCTCGGACCCAGAGCTGGGCCAGCGAGGCACCGCCTCCGACGCGCAAGCGGACACGTTCGCGGTGCAGCTGCGAGAGCTTCCCCCTGCGGAGCGCCACAGGCGGATCCTCGAGCTGGTCACGGGCGAAGCCGCTGTCGTCCTCTGCTATCCACCCGACGTCTCGCTGGAGGCAAACCGTCCGTTCAAAGACCTGGGCGTCGACTCGATGGCCGCCGTGGCGCTGCGCAACGCGCTCCAAGAGGCGACCGGCCTGACGCTGGCGCCCACGGTCGCGTTCGAGTATCCGACGGCGCGCGAGCTGGCCGGCCACATCGCCGACCTCCTCCTTGCTCCGCTGCTCGCGGACAGTGCCGTGGATGCCGTCGCGCGGGACCTGCCGACACCGCGCGAGAGGATCGTCGACGGGCGCACGGCGCTCGCCGGCGCCGAGGACGGCCTGCGCGACGCCACCGACAGCGAGCTGTTCGCGATCGTCGACGGAGGGTCGCCGCCATGAGCGTGACCACGCCACAGGAGCCGGCCGCGCCTGAGAGTGGACGCGATCAGACCTCCCCCGAGCAGCTGCGCGAGTATCTGCGCCGCGCCACCGCGGAGCTGGTCGAGGCTCGCGCCCGCCTCGCGCGCGCCGAGCAGCGCGCCAGCGAGCCGATCGCGATCGTCGGCATGAGCTGCCGCTACCCCGGCGGGGTAGCCACGCCGCGGCAGCTGTGGGAGCTGGTGGCGGCCGGAGGCGACGCGATCTCACCGTTCCCGCGCGATCGCGGCTGGAACCTGACCGCGCTGAGCGATCCCGACCCCACCCAGGGCGAGGGCAGCGACGCTTCGGAGGGGGGCTTCCTCCTGGACGCCGCCGACTTCGACCCCGGCTTCTTCGACATCAGCCCGCGGGAGGCGACGGCGATGGACCCTCAGCAGCGGCTGCTGCTGGAAGCGGCCTGGGAGGCGCTCGAGCACGCCCAGCTCGACCCCCGCTCGCTGCGCGGCACACAGACGGGAGTTTTCGCCGGCTTCAACATGCAGGACTACGCCCCCGCGATCCCCGGCGGCGTGCCCGCCGAGCTGGCGGGCTACGTGGGTCTGGGAACCGCCACGAGCATCCTCGGCGGGCGCGTCGCGTACACGTTCGGCTTCGAGGGGCCGACCGTCACGATCGACACCGCCTGCTCCTCCTCGCTCGTCGCGCTGCACCTGGCGTGCGACGCGCTGCGCGCGGAGGAGTGCTCGCTCGCGCTCGCCGGCGGCGTGACCGTGATGGCGAGCCCGATGATGTTCGTGCAGTTCACCCGCCAGCGGGCGCTCGCACGCGACGGGCGCTGCAAGTCCTACGCGGACGGCGCCGACGGCGCCGGGTTCGCCGAGGGCGTCGGCGTGCTCGCGCTGGAGCGCCTGTGCGACGCCGAACGCCACGGTCACCCGATCGCGGCAGTCATACGCTCGAGCGCCGTCAACCACGATGGCGCCAGCAACGGCCTGACGGCGCCCAGCGTCTCCGCCCAGCGGAAGGTGATCGCGCGAGCGCTGCGGCGGGCCGGCCTGGAGGGGTGGCAGGTGGACGCGGTCGAGGGCCACGGGACGGGGACGGTGCTGGGCGACCCGATCGAGGTGCAGGCGCTGCTGGGGACCTACGGGCAGGGCCGTCCGGCGGGGCGTCCGCTGTGGCTGGGGTCGGTCAAGTCGAACATCGGCCATGCGCAGGCCGCCGCCGGCGTGGCGGGTGTGATCAAGATGGTGGAAGCGATCCGGCGGGGGCGGCTGCCGCGCACGCTGCACGTGGATCGTCCGTCCTCGAAGGTGGACTGGTCCGGGGGTGCGATCGAGCTGTTGACGGAGGAGATCGCCTGGCCCGATCACCGCGAGCCACGACGCGCCGGGGTCTCCTCCTTCGGCGTGAGCGGAACGAACGCGCACGTGATCGTGGAGCAGGCTCCCGCCGTTGCGCGCCCGCCCGAGGAGCACGCGATCCGTCCACCTGAGGCGCGCGCGGTCCGCCCACCTGAGGAGCGCGCGACGCGCCCGCCCGTGATCGACGCCGCCGCGATCGCGGCCGTCGGGGCGATCCCGTGGATGCTGTCGGGCCGCACCGCGGCCGCGTTGGCTGGTCAGCGCTCGCGTTTGCGCGAGTGGGCTCAGAGCAGCCCCGACGCGGACGCGTTGGATGTCGGGCTCTCCTTGGCGGGGCGTTCGGCGTTCGAGCAGCGGACGGTGCTGCTGGGCGCCGACCGCGAGGAGCTTCTCGGCGGGCTGACCGGCGAGGGCACGGATGAGACGTCGCCGGGCGTCGTCTTCGCGGGGGTCGCCACCGGGGGCGGGACCGCGTTCCTGTTCACCGGACAGGGCGCGCAGCGGGTGGGGATGGGCGCCGAGCTGTATCGGGACTCGCCCGTGTTTCGCAGTGCGTTCGACGAGGTGTGTGAGCTGTTGGACGAGGATCTGGGCCACTCGTTCCGGGAGGTCGTGTTCGGCGGCGCGGTGGGAGGGCTGCTCGACCAGACGATGTTCACCCAGGCCGCCCTGTTCGCGCTCGAGGTGTCGCTGTTTCGGGTCGTGCACGCGCTTGGGGTGCGTCCCGACTTCCTGATCGGGCACTCGGTGGGCGAGATAGCGGCGGCGCACGTCGCTGGCGTGTTCTCGCTCCAGGACGCGTGTCGGCTGGTCTCGGCGCGGGGCCGGTTGATGGGCGCGCTGCCGGCGGGCGGGGCGATGGTCGCGCTGCAGGGCAGCGAGGAGGAGATCGCGGAGCTGCTCGCCGGACGTGAGGCGTCGGTGGCGCTGGCGGCGGTGAACGGACCCGCGTCGGTCGTGATCTCTGGCAATGAGGACGTCGTCGAGGAGCTTGCCGCGGCGTGGCGGGAGCGGGGGCGAAAGACGCGGCGGCTGCGGGTCAGCCACGCGTTTCACAGCCCGCGCATGGACGCGATGCTCGACGAGTTCTCGCGTGTGGCGGGCGCGATCTCCTACGCCGAACCGCGGCTGACGGTCGTCTCGAACGTGACCGGCCGAGCGCTCACGACGGAGTTGGCGTGCTCCGCGGACTACTGGGTGAGACACGTGCGCGAGCCGGTGCGGCTGTTCGACGGCGTGCGCTGGCTGCGGGACGCGGGCGCGACACGCTTTCTCGAGCTCGGCCCGGATGCGGTGCTGACCGCGGCGGTCCAGGACTGCCTCGATCCGGAGCCCGCCACGGGCGGCGATCCCGCCGGCGGCGGCGCCGCTGCGGCTCATCTCGCCGGTGGCGAGGCCGCCGCAGGCAACCCGCCGCCAGGACCGCCATTCGTTGCGGTCGCCTCGATGCGCCGCGAGCGCCCTGAGGTCCCGACGCTCCTGCGAGCGCTGAGCGAGCTGTGGGTGCGAGGCGAGACCGTGGACTGGGAGGCGTTGTTCGCGGGGTCCTCCGCGACAGTGGTGCCGCTGCCGACGTACGCGTTCCAGCGCGAGCGCCACTGGCTCGAGCCGCCCGCCACCGCGAACGACCCCACCGCCCTCGGGCAGCATCCGACCGGGCACTCGCTCCTGACCGCCGCGGTGGAAGTCGCCGAAGGCGAGGAGCTGATCCTCACCGGGCGCCTGTCGCTGAGCGCGCATCCGTGGCTCGCCGACCACGCCGTCGCGGGCGTCGTGCTGCTCCCCGGCACGGCGCTGGTCGAGTGCGCCCTCCAGGCCGCCCGACACACCGGCTGTGAGTATCTCGCCGAGCTGACGCTGGAAGCCCCGGTCGTGATCGGCGACGAGCACGCGCTGCAGCTCCAGCTCCGCGTCGCCGCGCCCGATGGGCAGGGCCGGCGTGCGATCGGCCTACACACGCGCGTCGAGCACGGCGCCGGCGGCGCGCTCGCGGGCGAGGAGTGGACCCGCTGTGCGACGGCGACGATCGAGGAGCGCGCGCCCGAGCTCGCGCCGAGCGCGGCCAGCCGGCTGCTGGCCGGCGAGTGGCCGCCGCCGAACGCGCGGCGAATCGACGTCGAGGAGCTCTACGAGCGGCTCGCCGACGGCGGCTTCGCCTACGGCCCCGCATTCCGCGGCCTGCGTGCCGCGTGGCGCGTCGGGGAGGACGTGGTCGCGGAGGTCTCGCTTCCGGAGAGCATCAGCGGCCAGGCCGGCGCGTTCACGCTGCACCCCGCGCTGCTCGATGCGACGCTGCACTCGATCTCCGCCGGCGAACACGACGCTGACGCCGGGTCGAGTGCGACGGTCAGCCTGCCCTTCTCCTGGGCGGGGGTGAGCGTCGGCGCGAGCGGGGCGGGGAGCCTGCGCGTCGCGACGACGCTGCCCGAGTCCGCCAGCGCGACGCCGGAGGCCGACACGCGCTCGCTCGCGATGGCGGATGACACCGGAGCGATCGTCGCGACGGTCTCCGCGATCGCCGCCCGCCCGGTCCCGCGCGAGCAGTTCGCGGCGGGCGTCCGCGTTGGACGCGACTCGCTGTTCGTCCTCGACTGGATCGCCCTGCCGGCGTCCGTGTCCGCGCCCGAGGAGGGGGCCGACTCCGGCACGATCGAGATCCTCGATCCGCAGGGACGAGGACTCGCCGCGCAGGCGGGCGGCGAGGTTCACCGCGATCTGGACGATCTCGAGCGGGCGCTGAGCGCTCCCGGCGCGGCTCCGGAGATCGTCGCCGTGTGCTGCCCCTCCTACGCGGCGGGCGAGGTCGAGGACGCCTGCGAGTGGGCGCTCGGGTTGCTGCAGACGTGGCTTGCCGACGAGCGCCTGGCCGCCTCGCGCCTCGCGCTGCTCACCAGCGGTGCGGTGGCGATCGACGCGAGCGAGTCGGTGGGCGATGTCGCGGGATCCGCGATCTGGGGGCTGGCGCGCTCGGCGCAGACCGAGCACCCGGGGCGCGTGCGGCTAGTCGATCTCGACGACACCGACAGCTCGCGGGCCGCGCTCGCGGCCGCGCTGGCAAGCGAGGAGCCGCAGCTCGCGCTGCGCACGGGCGAGGCGTTCGCTCCACGACTCGCCGCGGCGCACGCGCACGAGGGCCTGCGCGCGCCGGCCGACGGGACGCCATGGCTGGTGAAGCAGGGCGACGGCGCGTTCGACCAGATCGCGATCGCGCCGGCGCCCGAGCTGGCCGCGCCGCTCGAGCCCCACGAGGTTCGGGTGCGGGTGGCCGCGGCGGGCGTGAACTTCCGCGACGCGCTGATCGCGCTCGGCGCCTACCCCGGCGACGCCAACCTCGGCGGCGAGGGAGCGGGAGTGGTGCTCGAGACCGGTACGGCCGTCGAGGATCTCACCGTCGGCGAGCGGGTGATGGGCATGTTCACAACCGGCCTGGGGCCGCTCGCGATCGCCGACCGTCGTCTGCTCAGCCCGGTACCGGCCGGGTGGTCGCTGGCCGAGGCGGCGTCGATGCCGATCGCGTTCCTCACCGCCTACTACGCGCTCGTGGATCTGGCCCGCGTTCAGCCCGGCGAGCGGGTGCTCGTGCACGCGGCCGCGGGCGGCGTCGGCATGGCGGCCGTGCAGATCGCCCGTCATCTCGGCGCCGAGGTGCTCGCGACCGCCAGCGAGCCGAAGTGGCCGCTGCTGCGCGGCCTCGGCCTGGCGGACTCGCACATCGCCTCCTCGCGCAGCCCGGAGTTCGAGCAGCGGTTCCGGACGCTCACCGACGGCGACGCGGTGGACGTCGTGATCGACTCCCTGGCGGGCGAGCTTGTCGACGCGTCGCTGCGACTGCTGCGCCGCGGCGGGCGGTTCGTCGAGATGGGCAAGAGCGACGTGCGCGACCCGCGGGCCGTGGCGGAGGCTCACGCGGGCGTTGAGTACCGCGCGTTCGACCTCATGGAGGCCGGCCATGAGCGCATCCAGGAGATGCTCGCCGAGATGTGTCGCTTGATCGAAGGCGGCCACCTGCGGCTGCTGCCGCTCACCGCCTGGGACGTGCGCAGAGTGCCCGAGGCGCTGCGCTTCGTCAGCCAGGGCCGCCATGTCGGCAAGAACGTGATCACGATGCCGGCCGCCGTCGACCCCGACGGCACGATGCTGATCACGGGCGGAACGGGAGCGCTGGGCGGGCTGCTCGCCCGGCATCTCGTCGGCGCCCACGGCGTGCGCCACCTGCTGCTCGCGAGCCGTGCGGGATCCCGAGCGCCGGGGGTCGAGGAGCTGATCGAGGAGCTGCGGGCGCTCGGAGCGAGCGTCACCTGCGCGGCGTGCGACGTCAGCGATCGCGCCGCGCTCGCTGGCCTGCTCGACACGATCCCCGCGGAGCGGCCGTTGCGAGGCGTGATCCACGCCGCCGGGGTGCTCGACGACGGCCTGCTCAGCACCCTGAGCGCCGCGCGGCTGCGCGCCGTGCTCGCGGCGAAGGCGACCGCCGCCTGGCATCTGCACGAGCTCACCGAGCGCCTCGACCTGAGCGTGTTCGTGCTGTTCTCCTCCGCCACCGGCGTGCTCGGCGGACCGGGCCAGTCCAACTACGCGGCCGCGAACACGTTCCTCGACGGTCTCGCCAGCTACCGTCGCGGCCGCGGCCTGCCCGCCATCGCGCTCGCCTGGGGACCGTGGCAGCAGGGCGGGGGCATGGCGAGCACGCTCAGCGATGGCGACCGCGCGCGCGTCGCCCGCACCGGCCTGCGCGGACTCCCGTCCGAGGAGGCGCTCAGCCTGTTCGACGCCGCCCACGCGGCCAGCGACTCGCT
>DASUPL010000016.1:0-4222 GCA_036281155.1 Solirubrobacteraceae bacterium
ATCCTCGAGCACGAGCAGGTCCACGTCGTGGACGTCGACAACGGCGCGCGCTTTGAGACCTACACGATCGCCGGCCAGCGCGGCTCGGGCGCGATGTGCGTCAACGGCGCCGCCGCGCGCCTCGTGCACCGCGGCGACACGATCATCGTCATCTCCTACGGCACCTACGACGAGGCCGACCTCGAGCGCTACGAGCCCCGCGTCGTGCACGTCGAGGCGAACACCAATCGCATCATCACAGTCGACGACGCGGTGGCGACCCTGCTCTCCTGAGCGGGCGTCAACCAGCGGCCGTCAGAGAGGAATCACCCATGTCCAGCCAACCACACAGCGTGAAGGCCCCATCCGACCCCGGCCGGCTGCCGATGACGCTGCCGCTGCTGATGGAGAAGAAACGACTCGGCGAACCGATCGTGATGGTCACCGCGTATGACTACCCCAGCGCGCGCGCCGCGGAGGCCGCCGGCGTCGACCTCGTGCTCGTCGGCGACTCCGCCGCCACCACCGTGCTCGGCTACAACGCCACCACGCCCGTGGAGCTGGACGACATGCTCGTGCTCGCGCGCGCCGTGCGTCGCGGCCTGCGCACGCCGCTGATGATCGGCGATTTGCCATTCGGCTCGTATGAGGTCTCAGACGAGCAGGCGATCACGACCGCGATGCGGATGGTCAAGGAGGCCGGCTGTGAGGCCGTCAAGCTCGAGGGCGGCGGCGAGGCTTCCGTGAAGCGGGCGCGCGCGATCGTCGGCGCGGGCATCCCCGTCATGGGCCACGTCGGGCTCACGCCCCAGACCTCCACCGCCCTCGGCGGTTGGAAGGCGCAGGGGCGCACCGCCGCCGCCGCGGCGCGCATCGCCGCCGAGGCGCTCGCGCTGCAGGAGGCCGGCTGCTTCGCGCTCGTGTTCGAGGCGATCCCCAGCGCCGTCACCGACGAGCTCATGGGCCTGCTCGAGATCCCCGTGATCGGCATCGGCGCGGGGCCGTCCACCGACGGGCAGGTGCTCGTGTTCCACGACCTGCTCGGCATCCGCGACGGCCTCGGCGCGCGCTTCGTCAAGCGTTACGCCAACATCCAGCAGGAGATGAACGACGGCGTCAGCGCCTACGCCGAGGACGTGCGCGCGCGGCGCTACCCCGGTCCCGAGCACAGCTACTCGATCGACCCGGAGGAGCTCTCAGAGCTGCGGGCCCGCCTGCGCTGAGGCTCCCCTCACGCCGCTCCGCCCCACAGCCGTTTGAGGATGTCGATCCGCTCGTCGAGCCATCCGATCAGTTTGATGTCCGAGTCCAGCGACCGGGGCGGGTTGGAGATCAGCGAGTCTTTCCCGATCAGCCGATCCCAATCGACGTCCACGCCCGGGGGGCGCGGCGTGACGCCATCGCCGCGCATGAACTCGACGCCCGCGTCCTCCATCACACGCATGAACTCCTGGGCCATCAGTCCGTAGGCGACCGTCGTGGGGTGAATGCCGTCGAGCGAGAACAGCCCGCCGGCGACCATCCCGCCCGGACCCGACGAGAAGAAGTGCGAGTCCGGCGGCGGTTTGAGTTTCCGCAGCGCGTCTGGCAGCACATAGGGCGTCCACCACGGCGGTAGGGTCACGTCTTTGTCCTCGAGGTAGCGTCGGCTCGCGAGGCGGTCGAGCAGCCCCGCGAGGTCGAGCACCCGCCAATCGCGCCCTGCTTCCCTGGCGGCTTTGACGGACGCGACGATCGTGTCGTTGTAGTCGTCGATCACCGAGTCGATCGCCCGCGCCTCCTCGCCGGTCAGGTGAGGATCGTCGGCCGGATCGAAGTCCGCGTCCGCCACCCACGGGCGCGTGTAGAAGCGGAAGTAGCGCGAGCCTTTTTCGAGCTTGCCGCCGACGCCCCGCGCGACCGGTGCGATCGTCACGTGCGGCACCGTCGCGAAGACCACGTGCCGCGCGCGGATGTCGCGTACCCGCTCAATCACCCGCGCCCACTCCGCGGCGAAGTGCTCGGGCTGCCAGACGTTGTATCTGGCCTTCTGCTGGAGATTGTCGTAGCCGGGGCCGCTCCAGTGCACGGCCAGGCCGAGCACGCTGCCGAGCGCGTTGTTCGCGCCGAGCGCCACGATCAGCGTCTCGATCCCGTCGCCCTCGCCTGGAGTCTCGATCGTGCCCTCGCGCGAGAGCGCCGCGGCGGCCTCCAGCGGCGTCATCGGCAGGCCGCCGGGCGTGCGCGCCGAGTCGAGCACCCGCCCCGCTGAGATCTGATCGGCGTTGCGAACCAGCGGCACGATGTGGTGACCGTCCGGCGTACGCAGCCCTTCGTGCGCGTTGTCGGCGTTACGTGAGAGCGCGTCGCGCAGGTCCCAGCCGTAGACCCCGAGGTTGTGGTTGATCGGGCCGCGTGGGGGCAGCTTGGAGCCCGGGCCGTTGTCCCACCAGTCCTCGGCTTCCGCGAGGCGCTGGTGCAGTTGGAAGGCCGCGCCCGGCAGCTCCCACAGCGCCAGGTCGTCTCCGAAGCGCGCTTCCAGCTCGCGCAGGTGCAACTCGACGTTGAACGGGATCCCGCCGAACGCGGGGTATTGGGGGTGGCGAAACCGCGCACACCAGCCGAGCTCCCAGGCGATGATCGCGGGATAGGAGATGTCTGTGTTGAAGATCGCGCCGCTCTGGAAGCCGTGCGTGAGCGAGTCGCCGACGGTGACGAGCCGGTGGAGCGAGCGCCCGCTGCCCTCGACGCTCACGCTCACGCCCACGTCCGAGCGGGTCTCCGGCTCTCGCGGCGTGTGCCTGATTTTGATTGCGGCCGGTATCTGCTCGCGCGGCGCCTGCTCGTGTGGCATATCCAGACTCTCCTCAACACTCGATGGCTCGAAGGAGTCTACTTGTCGATACCAACGCGCGCCAGTGCCTCGCCTACCGGTATTCGACGCGTCTGAGCACCTTCGCGGGCGCGCCCGCCGCGATCGAGAACGGCTCGACGTCACGAGTGACAACGCTGCCCGCCCCGATCACGCAGCGCTCGCCGATGCTCACGCCGCTCGTGACGACCACGTTCGCCCCCAGCCAGCAGTTGTCGCCGATCCGCGTCGGGCCCTTGCTCTCGAACCCCTGCCACGTGATCGGCTTGTCGGGGTCGTCGTAGCGGTGGCCGGCGTCCGAGACGAAGCAGCCGTTCGCGAGCATGCAGTGCGCGCCGATCTCCACCAGCTCGTGCGAGGCGACCATCACGCCTTTGTTCAGGAACGTGCCCTCGCCGATCGTGACGCGCGCCGCGCCGGGAGCGGTGATCCACACGTCCGGCTCCAGCAGCGCCCCCGCCCCGATCCGCAGCCGTCCCTCGCGCAGCGCCTCGAGCACGTTGCCGTGCACGGGCCAGCGCACGAACGCCTCGCGGCGCATGAACTGCCAGTGGATACCCGCGCGGTTCCACGGCAGCGTATTGCGCTCATACCAGCGCCACTTCTGCCCCCACAGCCGCGCCTGGCGCGCCAGCTCGCTCATGCGCTTGGTCGTGCCAGCCGGGCGTGCACGACCGCGGCCTCGGGTGACATCCGGGCGCGCACGATCGCCGGGTCTGCCATCTAGGCGGCGACCTTCGCGCGACGCTTGCGCGGCGGTTTCTTGCCAGCTTTCGTCGCCGCGGCCGGCGCGCTCGCCGGCGTGAGCAGCTCTGCCAGGAACTGGCCCGTGTGCGAAGCGGGCTCCGCGGCGACCTCCTCGGGGGTGCCGATCGCGATCGCCAGTCCCCCCTCCTCGCCGCCCTCGGGGCCCATGTCGATCAGCCGGTCGGCGCACTTGATCACGTCGAGGTTGTGCTCGATCACGACCACGCTGTTGCCCGCGTCCACCAGGCGCTGCAGCACCTCCAGCAGGCGCTGCACGTCGGCGAAGTGCAGGCCGGTGGTGGGCTCGTCGAGGATGTAGAGCGTCCGCCCCGTCGCCACCTTCGAGAGTTCCTTCGCGAGCTTCACGCGCTGGGCCTCGCCGCCCGAGAGCGTCGTGGCCGGCTGGCCCAGCCGGATGTAGTCGAGCCCGACGTCGTGCAGCGCCTGGAGCCGGCGCTTGATCTTCGGGATGTGCCTGAAGAACTCGACGGCCTCCTCTACCGGCATCGCGAGCACGTCGGCGATCGTCTTTCCCTTGAACCGGACGTCGAGGGTCTCGCGGTTGTAGCGCTTGCCGTGGCACTGCTCGCAGGGCACGTAGACGTCCGGAAGGAAGTGCATCTCGATCTTGATCTGGCCGTCGCC
>DASUPL010000017.1:0-9700 GCA_036281155.1 Solirubrobacteraceae bacterium
GCGATCGACAGCGGCACGGCGAAAAGCATCGGCACGAACAGCGCCTGAGTGGGAACGGTGAATCCAGCGCCGATGTCGAAGCGAACCGCACCGATGGCGGCGACGCCCGCCACGTACAACGCCGCGACGGGCAGGGACATGCTCCGAGTCCAGCCACCGAACAGCGCGAGGGCGAGCGCGGCAAGGACGAACCCGGCGCCGACGATCAGCTCGGCGACGCGTTCGGCGTCAACCAGCCGCTGCGCGCGCCCGACGAACGACGCGCGCAGACGCTCCGATTCGGTGAAGGCGTAGGCGGACATGATGCTCTTGCTAGGGCTATCGTCACAAATGCGCTCTCAGCCAAGGAATTCTGACAAATAGTGGGCTCACGGGTTCGAGGAGTAGAACAAATGTCCGTATCGCTTGCCACTTGGCGATCGGGGCTCCATGCTGCATCTCGGCTCGAACAACACACATACTGAAAAGGGCAAACCCACTGCGAAGTGGGGACGCAAAGCCAGAGGTCTCGCACACGAGACGGCTCAGCCGCCAGATCACGTTTGGAGGCTTCTGTGTTCCCGCTCCCCGCATTGTCAACGCCCAATCGACTCCACTCGCAACAGCGACGGATTGCGCCGCTGAGCTTGACGCTCGTCCTCGCGAGCCTGATCCTCGGCGCGTGCTTCGCCGGCTCGGCGCAGGCTGCGCTCATCAGCAGTGGTGCGTGTAACGAAGCCTCGCTCTCACATCCCTTCGCGCGATGGGGCGACTCGAGTTCTTACGAGCTGATGCCGGGCGGCGACTTCGAGACCTCGTCGTCGGGGTGGACTTTGAGCAGCGGGGCCAAAGTTGCCGCCGGGAGCGAGCCCTACGGCGCGACCGGCTCAGTCGGCTCACGCTCGCTTGCGCTTCCCCAGGGCTCCTCAGCCCAGTCCCCGTTCACATGCGTGAACGCCTCCTACCCCACATTCCGTTTCTTCGCGCGCAACGAGGGACTGTTGTCGACGGTGCTCGTGCAGGTCGTCTACAAAACCCTGCTCGGACCGGTGTCGCTGCCGCTGGGAGTTGTTGCGTTGAGCGGTGAATGGAAGCCCACCCTGCCCATGCTCACCGGCTCCGTCGTCGCGGGCGCGCTGTCCGGCGGGACAGGGCACATAGCGCTTCGCTTCACCGCCGTGACGGGAACGTCAGGTGTCGACGATGTGTTCGTTGATCCGCGGATGAAGTAGTTCAACCCAGTTCAAACTGCAGCCAGGACCTCTGCAAGGGTGTCCGGGCTGACGGCAACGTGCTCGGGGACCGTGACGTTGATGACGTGGTCGCGCTCGAGCAGCCACTTGGCGTTGATGATCGTTAACCCGATGACCTCGCCCTGATTGAAGCGGAGGACATGCCCCTCGGGCGTCCCCTCGCTCACGGCAACGGCCAGCTGACGATCTCCGAGGTGCAAGTAGAGCACATCTCCTCGGTCGTCGTATGAGGTGTGGTCGAAGGTCAGGCTGCCGATGGTCACTTTCATTGCGTAATCAATCCCGGCGGATCTCTGCGGTTGGCGTAGGGGTCACGATGCGCGCTGGTCAAGCAAGCGGGGAGACCTTTACAGAATCTCGACGCCGTGACGGCGTAGCCAGGTGTGAGTGCTTTTGATCAGCGCTGGGAGTGCTTGGCGGAATCGCTCGATGGAGGCACGGACTTCCTCGGCGTCAACGTCCGGGGAAGCGTGCTCGAGACGTCCCTCGAGAACGTAGAGTTCATTCATCAGCGCGGCTTGATCGTTGCTCAGACCCCCATCCGAGACAAGCGCCTCGAACACCTGCTCAGCGTGAGGACGACGATATGGAAGCAAGCCGATCAAACGCGATCCGGCGCTGGCCTTGAGTATCTCGACATAGGCGTTGAGCATTGCGGAGTGATCGCCCGTTACTACCATCGTGCGGTTGGCGTCACGAGGCTCGTCGGACTCGAAGGCGCTCCTCCATTCGGCCCGATCGAGTCCGCCACTGAAGTTCTCTTCGATCGCCAGGTCGAGAGCCTTGCGATGCTTGTTGATGGTCTGAAAGAAGCGGGCCAACCGAGCCTGCTCGACCATAAGTGCGTTACGACCGATCCTTGCCGGCAAGTCGTCACTCACGCAATTAGCTCCTCGATCGCGCGGGCCGCGTCGGCCATCCGGCGCCGATGGGCGCGGAGTGCGCGCGCATGTAGCGCTGAGCGACCCTTGCACAGCCTCTCCCACTCACCGTCCCGGTCTATCAAGACGCGTCCCTCTCCAACGGCCCGGGCCAAAAGAAGCGGCGTCTGAGCCTCCACCCGATCAAGACGGGCGATATCGACACGACGCCCACTGACACGTTGCAAGCGCGCGGCCAATCTGGAACCAGTTAAGGGGCGATCATCTGTAAACGAGATCAAAAGGTCTAGGTCAGAGCCATCATCCTCATCGCCTCGCGCGAGCGAGCCGTAGAGCACAGCCAGACGAACCCCATGCTCGGTCCGGAGTGCCCGGCGAAGCTGAGATAGAAGCAGCCAATGGACTCGGAGATACTCACGCTCACCAGGTGCCAGCCGCAGTCGGCGCGGTCCGCTGCGGGTGGCGCGTAGGGCTCCCTGCGCGACCGCCCGACGCATAGTGCGCTCCTCGACATCAAGCTCGGTCGCCAGCTCTTGGATCACGCCCATGCTGGAGAGGCTACTACGACGTATGTCCGTTGCGAAAGAGATTGAGGCGATTGATATGGCCTTTCTCCCTATGCCCCCGCCAGGAGTCGAACCTGGATCTACCGCTTAGGAGGCGGTCGTCTTATCCATTGGACTACGAGGGCGTCGCGTTCGGACCCTCATGCGGGGCCCGCGGAAAGGCTACCTGCGTCAGCCGCCGGCGGCGTCGGGGAATTCGCGGGCCAGACGCTCGATCTGCTCGCCGACCACGCGGTGGGTGATCCACTCGCGCATCGGCTGCGCGCCGAGGCGCTCGTAGAAGCCGAGCGCGAGATCGTTCCAGTCGAGCGCCGACCATTCCAGGCGCTTGCCGCCGCGGGCGTGTGTTCGCGCGGCGACGGCCGTGAGCAGCGCTTTGCCCACGCCGCCCTTGCGGTGCTCGGGGCGCACGTACAGGTCCTCGAGCCAGATGCCCTGGATCGCGAGGAACGTGGAGAACGTGGGGTAGAAGATTGCGTAGCCGGCCGCCTCCGCGCCGATCCGTGCGATCAGCGCCTCAGCGGCTGGGCGCTCGCCGAACAGGGCCGCGTGCAGGAGCTCGTCGGTGGCGTGCAGCTCGCTCGTGAGGTCCTCGTACTCGGCCAGCTCCCTGAACATCCTCAGCAGCAGCGGCACGTCCTCGGGGCGGGCGTCGCGGATGACCAGCCCGCCGTGGGCCTCTGGCTCCGCCCGATCAGCGCCCATCAGCCGGCCGTGCGATCGGGCCGGTCGGGGTAGATGTCGTCGATCGTGCTCAGCGCCACGTAGGGCGCGCCAGCCGCGCGCTCGATCGCCGCGCCGCCGCCCGCGAGCCGGTCGAGCACGCTGATCACACCGCAGATCTCGTGCCCCGCGTCGTTCAGCGCGTCGATCGCCGCGAGCGTCGAGCCGCCCGTGGTGACCACGTCCTCCACCACCACGCAGCGGTCCTCCGGCAGCAGCGGCGGGCCCTCTATGCGTCGCTGCAGCCCGTGCGCCTTGGCGTCCTTGCGCACGAAGAACGCCGTCGCGCGCGCTCCGCCCGCGAGCGCCGCGCACGCGACGGGGTCGGCGCCCATGGTCATGCCGCCCACGGCCGTGCCGTCCCACTCGTTCACCTGCGCGGCCACCAGCGCGGCGAGCGCGGCGAAGCCGTTGGGGCGCAGGATCGCGCGCTTGGCATCCACGTAGTAATGGGCCACGGCGCCGCTAGTGAGCGTCACCTCGCCGATCACGAGTGCGTGCTCGCGCAACTCCTGGGCGAGGTGAAGCCGGGCGTGGGCGAGGTCGGTCGTATCTTCGTCCGGGCTGTCCACCGCGCAACCTAATCTAGCGCTATGGCAAACCTTGTCGTACGCGTGATCATGATCGTCTCGCTCGTGATCTGCCTGATCGTGATCGCGTCGTTCGCGATCTTCGCCGTCGGAGAGACGAAAAGCGCATCCAACCGCCAGCAGGAATCGATCAGCGGCGCCTCGGGACAGGTCGCGGAGGCGCACGAGAGTGAGCTTCACAAGGCGATCGATGACGCTTCCGAGGAGCTCACCTCGCCGTGGGCGGGCATCGTGTCGGACTCCAGCGGCGAATGGGCCGTGCGCATCGTGAACCTGGTGATCGCGCTGGCGGTCTACGGCTTCGGGCTCGGCTACCTGGCGCGCATGGTGCGCGTCAGGGTGTAGCGAAGCTCGACGCCCGTCACGGCCCCGCGTTGGTACGCACGAACGAGCTGCCGCGACCGTCTTCGTTGTAGACGTCCACCGGCGTTCCGTACTTCACCCACCCGTAGATCGCCGCCGCGTCGGGCACCGGCACGCGCAGGCAGCCGTGGCTGGCCGCGTACACCGGCACTTCCGCGTAACCGTGGATCGCGTAGCCGCGGATGAAGTAGTTCGAGTCGACCATGCCCTTCGCGTTCGTGCCCAGCGTCTTGCTGTACACGCGGAAGCGGCCGATCACCGTCGGCGTGGAGGGCTTGCCCGAGCTGATCGTGTAGATCGCCCTCACATTGCCGCCCGCGTTGATCTCGGCGAGCACCTGCCTGGTTAGGTTCGCCTCCACATGGCGCCCGTCGCGGCGGTAGCGAACGTGGAAGCTCCCAGCGTGACGGCTCAGACGCTGGAACACCTGCCTGCCGGCGTAGGGGATGCGCTCGAGGCCGGTCATCTTGCGATAGGCCACGAGCGCGCGGCCGGTGCCTTCGTCGAAGACGCCCGACAACGGCACCGCGTAGTGGAGCGCGTTCAGCTCGGACTGCAGCAGCCGCACCGACGGCCCCTTCGCTCCCAGGCCGAGGTTCGGGTTGACGAACCTCACGCCCTGCGAGCGAGCGCTGAACGCGCCCTGCTGCGGGGTTGGGTAATGCGCCGCGCGCGCCTGCACGAGACCCGCGAAGCGGCTCGCGAAGTTGATGTGGAACTGGCCCGTGCCGTTGCCCACCGCGAGCACGCTCACGGTCTTCACCTCGACCTTGCGTCCTTCGCGGTAGAAGCTCACCTTGATCGTCTGTCCACCGACGTAGGGGGTGACGATGCCGCGCACCACCATCCGCCCGCCCACGAGCGCGAACGGCGGACTGCCGCCGACCTTCTGCAGCACCAGCGTCAGCTTCCCCGCCACTGGCGCGGGCGGCGCCGGCGCCGGCGCCGTGCTTGGGGGAGACGGCGAGGTTGGCTGCGGCGCTGGCGTTTCAGCCGCTACCGCCGCGGGAGCGCTCGCCAGGCAGAGGAGCGCAGCGGAGACAGCACGCGCGTGGAGGGTTCGCTTCATGGGCACGATCCTATGCATCCGCGCGGGCGAACGGAGTCGGCGCGGAGATCAATCCCACGCGTCTGCACGCCCGCACGACCATGCCGATCCCCAGCAGCGCCGCCACGAGCAGGACCGGCGCCTGCCAGCTCCACTTCTCGAGACTGGAGAACGCGATCGAGTTGTTGATCGAGTGGGCGACGATCGGCGGGTAGAGCGAGCCGGTGCGGCGATACAGCAGGCACAGGCCAAAGCCGAGCGCCGCGAGCGGGATCAGGTTGAGCGCCGGCGCGGAGCCGAAGTGCACCCCGCCGAACAACAGCCCGGTGATCGCCGCCGCGGGCAGCGTGCCCTTCCAGTTGCGAAGCGCCGTGAACATGAAGCCGCGAAACAGGAACTCCTCGCAGATCGGCGCCACCACGCACGTGAGCGCCGCGCTGAGCAGCAGCAGCACGGTGCCCTCGTTCGTGCCGAGCGTGTCCAGCAGTTTGTCTTCGCCGGGATTGAACACTTCCGACCAGATCACGCTGAGCACCACGAACGCGACCAGCAGCAGCAGGATCAGCCCACTCGCCGCGCGCCAGCCGACGCAGGGGCGTCGCAGCCCGAACTGCCACGAGCGCGCCGTGCGCCCGCCGATGCTCGCGCAGTACACCGCCGCGCCTATGAACGCGAGGTCTTGCACGAGCGTGTCCGCGAGCACCAGCCCCGGGGGCGTGTGCTTGGCTTCGAGCGAGACCCCGAACGCCAGCGCCGGCAGATCGACGATCAGCCCGCCGACCGCCGCGAACACGAGCCCGGCGAGCAGCGCGACGGGCGCGATCCACGCCGGCCACGAGGTCGTCGGCGAGCGCGACCCGCTGCCCTCAGGGATCTCCTCCATACCGCTACGCAACCCAGTGCCAGGTCGCGAACTGGGCACCGAAGAACGCCATCGACACGGCGGACAGCGCCAGCGCGGGACGCCGCAGACGGGGATGCTCGCTCAGCCATGCCGCCAGCCAGATGCCGAGGGGGAACAACACGAGCAGGAACCGCGGCAGCGACATCAGCGGCTGCGTGCGCACCGGATCGGAGAGCGGCAGCGCCAACGCCGCGATCACGTACGCGCCGTAGGCGAGCGGAAGCCTGCGCACGACGCCCACGACCGCTCCCAGCGCCAAGAGCAGGAACGCGAACAGCACGAGGTTGTGTCCCGCTTCCACGAACGGGCTACCCGAGCCGACGGGGAAGTACAGGTGCTCGCGCTGGAGGGAGAGCAGCTGACGCGCCCCCCCCGCCGCCGCCTTCAAGCCATCCCACGCGCCCACATATGGTCCCGCGAAGTGCCTGCCCCATACGCCTTGGGCGTGAAATGGGGCCAGTGCGTCGCCGCCGGCGAGCGCGAGGCAGCCCCCGTACACGACCACCCCGAGCGGCAGCAACGCGAGCCACAGCGCGTCGCGACGGAGCCGGTAGCGCGGAAGCAAGCGCCGCCGCGCGCTGCGCGTGAAGTCCGCCATGCGATCCTCGCGCGGCCCGTATAGGTAGATCATCGCCGCCGGCAGCGCCAGCACGAGACCGGTGCTGCGGGTGGCCGCCGCGAGCGCGCCGAGCACGCCCACGAGCGCCCAGCGGCCGTGGCGCGCGCTCCAGAACAGACCCACCGACAGCGCGAGGTAGAGCGACTCGGAATACACCGCTGAGAAGAAGAACGCCATCGGCGCGAACGCCGTCACCATCACCGCCAGGCGCGCCGCTTCGGCCACGCGATCGCCGTCGAGCGTCGAGTGCCCGACGGCGCCCAGCTCGAGCGTGGTCAGACGATGGATGCCATACAGCGCGCAGGCCAACGCGCATACCGACAGCAGCACGCCCGCCAGCACCGGCGGCGGGCCGAGCGCGGAGACGGCGCGCAGACCGAGCGGGTACAGCGGAAAGAACGCGTCGCGCGTGGCCGTGAAAGCACCCAGGTCGGGGCGGTAGCCGTAGCGCGCGATCACCAGATACCAGTCCGCGTCCCAGCGCGCCCCCGGCGCGGCGAGCAGGTCGCCGAGCCAGCCAAACCCCCGCGTGACGCCCGGGGGGTCGAACGCGCCGCGCACCGGACCGGGGCCGAGCGTGGCGACGGTCGCGACGCCCGTCGCCCACACCAGCGCCCGCGAGACCCACAGCGCGCGCCAGCTCTCGCGCACGGCCGTCACCCGCGCGCGATCCGCGCGCAGCCTCGCCCACCAGCGCCACGCGGCGTCAGCAGAACCGCGCGCGGCGGGCGCGCGCAGGGTCGGGATGGCTGGGTCGGCGGTGTCGGAGCTCATGGCGCTTGCGACCGAGCCTAGACACAGTCACGGTGGGAGCGGCGGGAAACCACACCGCGGCACGGTAATCTCGAATCTCCCGAGATGTCTCGACAAGCACGAAAGCGCCGGCATCGGCACGGCCGTTCCGGGAGCACACGAGTGTTCCTCTTCGGCGGCGGCGTACTCGCCACCGCGCTCATCGTCGGCGCGATCGCGACGATCTCCTACGTGCTGCACGTGGCGCAGTCCGCGCCCGCGATCGACACCCTGCGCCCGCTCCTCAGCGGCGGCAGCTCGCAGGTGTTCGCCTCCGACGGCACGCGCCTGGGCTTCATCCAAGCCGACGTGTTGCGCAGCCCCGTCGGCTCGAGCGAAATTCCCCAGAGCCTCAAGGACGCGACCGTCGCGATCGAGGACCAGCGCTTTTACAAGAACAACGGCATCGACCTGACTGGCATATTCCGCGCGGCGGTCAAGGACATCACCCACGGCGCCGCGCTGCAGGGCGGCTCGACGATCACGATGCAGCTGATGCGCAACGTCTACCTGGTCGGCGACCAGCACACGCTCAAGCAGAAGATCGTGGAGGCGAAGCTGGCGATCGACTACGAGAAAGTGCACAGCAAGAGATCGATCCTCACGAGCTACCTGAACAGCGTTCCCTACGGCACGCTCGGCGGCCAGACCGCGCTCGGGGTACAGGCCGCGGCGCGCATCTTCTTCGACAAGCCCGCGTCGCAGCTGGATCTCCAGCAGTCGGCGCTGCTCGCGGGCCTGCCGCAAGCGCCGTCGCAGTACAACCCGCTCCTGGACCCCGCCGCCGCGAGGGCGCGCCGCAACGAGGTGCTCGAGAAGATGGCCGAGCTTCACTACATCACGCCCGCGCGCGCCGCCGCTACCGAGGCCATGGGGCTGGAGACACACCCAGGCCACTACTACTCACAGCGACGCGAGGACTTCTTCTTCGAATACGCGCGCGAGCTGCTGGTTCACCGCTACGGCTCGAAGACCGTGCAGCAGGGTGGTCTGAAGGTCTATACGACGATCAACCTGAACATGCAGCGCCTGGCGCGCAAAGCGATCGCGGAAACGCTGAACGAGCCGGAAGACCCCGCCGCGGCGATCGTCACGATCGACCCGCACAACGGCAACATCGAGGCGATGGCCGAGTCCGAGAGCTATGAGAAGTCGCAGTACAACCTCGCCGCCGACGGACACCGCCAGCCGGGCTCCACGTTCAAGGCGATCGACCTCGCCGACGCGCTCTCGCGCGGAGTGGACCCCAACAGCACCAGCTACGTCTCCAGGACGCTCGAGCCCGGCTGGCTGGCCTCGGAACCGAAGTACAGGGTCGCCACGTTCGAGGGGTCCTCGCTGAACAAGTCGATCAACCTGGTGCAGGCGACGCTCACCTCCGACAACACCGTCTACGCCCAGCTGGCCGCGGACCTGGGTCAGGAGACCGTCACTCAAATGGCCTACAAGATGGGGGTTAAAACTCACCTCAGCAGCTACCCCGCCGAGGCGCTCGGAGGGCTCACGCTCGGCGTGACGCCGCTGGAAATGGCGGCCGTGTACGCGACCCTCGCCAACGGCGGCTGGCGCAACTCGCCGATAGCGATCACCAAGGTCGCGTTCCCCGACGGCCACGTCGACCGCGCGTGGGGCACGCCCCACCGAGTGAAGGTGCTCAGCGATGGCGTCACCGCGAAGGAGACCGAAATCCTCCACCAGAATGTGCTCGGCGGCACCGCCGGGAGGTCCGCGATCAACTGTCCCAGCGCCGCCAAGACGGGTACGACGAGCGAACTGATCGACGCGTGGCTCGACGGCTACACACCGGACTACTCGACGGTCGTGTGGATGGGCTACCCCAACAGGCGCGTCCCCATGACGAGCGTGCACGGCGTGCCTCAGCAGGGCGGCTATCTGCCGGCGGAAATCTGGCACGCGTACATGGCCGCTGTCACCGAAGGCCGGCCATGCGGCGAATTCCCCCAGCCCAAGGAAGCCATCTC
>DASUPL010000018.1:0-2707 GCA_036281155.1 Solirubrobacteraceae bacterium
CGGCGCTCCCGTGGCTCGGACGGCGGCGCCGTCCACGACACCGTGAACATCGAGTCGGCGGCGATCGCGCCCGAGCGGTCGGGGTCTATAGGGCGCAGCGTGAGCGAGCCCACGCGAGCGATCGGATCGCCGTCCGTGCTCGTCACCTCGAGGCTGACGGCGCTCGCGCCGGTCGGGGAGAGCCGCACGCGAAGCTCTGAGGGCGAGGCGGCGTATACCTCCACCTCGCTCCATGAGAACGGGAGCAGGAGCGGCTGCGCCCCCGGCTCCCCGGTGCACTTCTCCCATGCGAGCGGATGCAGGGCGGCGTCCAGGAGCGCGGGGTGCAGCGCGAAGCCGGTTGCGTCGGCCTGCCGCGCGTCGGGCAGGTCCACCTCGGCGAGGAGGTCCGTGCCGTCTCGCCACGCCCGGCGGAGGTTGCGAAAGGCCTCGCCGTATTCCAGTCCGTGTTCCGCCAGTCGGTCGTAGAGGTCTTCGACGTCGATCGGCTGGGCCGTGGGCGGGGGCCACGCTCCGGCGAGGCGTGCGTCGTCTCGCTCGGGGACGACAGGTCCGGCGGCGACGACGCCGCTGGCGTGGCGCGTCCAGTCGGGAGTGTCGAGATCGCGCTCGCTCTGCTCGGCGCGAGCGTCGATCGTGATCGCGCGCGCGCCCTCCTCGTCGGACTCGCCGACGGTCAGCTGAAGCTGGATCGCGCCCTCGGGGGGGAGAACCAGCGGGGCGTGGAGCGTCAGCTCACCGACGTGGGGACAGCCGGCGTGCGATCCCGCGTGAAGCGCCAGCTCCAGCAGGGCGGCGCCTGGCAGCAGCACCGTGCCGTTGACGGCGTGATCGGCGAGCCAGGGGTGAGTCGAGAGCGAGATCCGCCCGGTGAACAGCCACCGCTGATCGGCGAGCTCGATCGCGGCGCCCAGCAGCGGATGTCCGGTCGTGCTCTGCCCGGCGGCCGTGACATCGGCGCCGGCGCTCGTCGCCTGGAGCCAGTAGCGCTCACGCTGAAACGCGTACGTCGGCAGCCTCACCCGCTTCGCGGCGGTGTCGGTGAAAAGCGCGCGCCAGTCCACCGGCACGCCCCGCACCCACGCCTGCGCGAGCGAGCTGAGAAACCGCTCCCGACAATCGTCGCCACGCCGCAGCGAGCCGCCGACGAATGCCGCCTCTGGCTTCGGCAGCGTCCGCTCGATCGTCTCCTCCACCCCGATCCTCAGGACCGGATTGGGACTGACCTCCACGAACGCGCGATACCCCTCCTCCAGCAGCCCGCCGATCGCGGGCCCGAACAGGACCGTGTGGCGCAGGTTGCGATACCAGTACTCGCCATCCAGCTCGCACGTGTCGAGCACCCTCCCCTCGACCGTGGAATAGAACGGCACTCCACCCGAACGAGGCTCGATCGTGGCGCACACGTCGAGCAGCTCGTCGCGTATCTCCTCGATCTGCGACGAGTGCGACGCGTAGTCGACCGGGATCCACCGCGCGCGAACCTCCTGCGCCTCACACTCCGCCATCAGCTCCTCGAGCGCGTCGCGCTCGCCGGACACCACCCTCGAGCTCGTCCCGTTCACCGCCGCGATCGACACTCCGCCCTCGAAGCGCTCGACGAGCCTCTCCAACTCCTCAGCACCCAGCGCGACCGACACCATCCCGCCGCGGCCCGCGAGACCGGCAAGCGCACGACTGCGCAACGCCACGACTCGCGCGGCGTCCTCCAGTGAGAGCCCGCCCGCGACATGCGCCGCCGCGATCTCACCCTGGGAATGACCGACCACCACCGCCGGCTGCACCCCACACGCCTGCCACAACCTCGCCAACGACACCATCACCCCGAACAACGCCGGCTGCACGACGTCGACGCGCTCCAGTCCCGGGGCGCCCTCCACGCCACGCAACACGTCCTCAAGCGACCACGGCACAAACTCACCCAACGCCTCACCGCACTCGCGCAACGACTCGGCAAACACGGGACACCCATCCAACAACCCGACCGCCATCCCCACCCACTGCGAGCCCTGCCCCGGAAACAAGAACACCGTCCCACGATCCGCGGCCCCCGCCGTCCCCCGCACCACGCCCGCCGCCGACGCGCCGCCCGCGAGCACCTGCAGACCGACGGCCAAACCGCCGCCGACGCCGCGCGACACCACCGCCCGCTCCGCCAGAGCGCCGCGAGCGGCCAGCGAGCCGCCGACGTCGAGAGCGTCGAGTTGCGGGTTGTCCTGCAGGTGGCGGGCGAGTCGCTCGCCCTGCGCCTGCAGACCGTGCGGACCGTGGCCGGAGAGCACCCACGGGAGCCCGCCGGCGCCCATCACAGGCACGCGGTTCTCGCGCTCGCTCGTGTTCAGGGGGTTGGCCGCTTCGGGTGCGGCCTCGAGCGTCGGGGCTTCCTCGATGATCACGTGCGCGTTCGTGCCGCTCACCCCGAACGACGACACCCCCGCTCGCCTCGGCCTGCCCTGCGCCGGCCAGGGTTGTGGCTCGTGCAGGAGGCGGATCGCCCCCTCATCCCAATCGATCCGACTCGACGACCTCTCAGCATGCAACGTCGCCGGCAACAACCCATGACGCAACGACAACACCATCTTGATCACACCCGCCACACCAGCAGCAGCCTGCGCATGACCAATATTCGACTTCACCGACCCCAACCACAACGGAGCACCACGACCCCGCCCATACACACCCTGCAACGCATGCACCTCAATCGGAT
>DASUPL010000019.1:0-5610 GCA_036281155.1 Solirubrobacteraceae bacterium
AGTCATAGCGGCTTGCCCCCGGCGCGCGCAGCATCGTGAGTTGGCCGTCCTTGTGGAGGTAGAACGAGGTCGTGGAGTCATCGCCGGACCCGTCGATGACCATGACGATGACCGGCTCGCCGCTCGCCGCGAACGGTGAGACGCCGTAGCTGAGGTAGGCGTGATTGTCGTGGTGGCGGCTGCCGATGATCGGCAAGCCCTCGCCCAGCCCAAGCTGGTGTCCGAGACGCTTTGAGGCATGGATCAGCGCGGTCGCGTTCTCACGCTGGGCGAGGTCCGCGGGCTTGCCCTGGTTCGCGTCCTTGCGCATTTTTTCTATCACCGCGCGCTCCTTCAGCAGCACCGTCAGGCTCGCCGGCGCCTCCTCCAGCATCGGGTGCACGCAGGCGATGTTGAACGCGGCGGCAAAGTCCCAGGCACTCACGCATGCGGCGAGGTCCGTGGGCTTGAGGCTCAGCGCTCGCAGGTGCTCCTTGACGGCCTCGACCGAGTGCTCGGGATATTGGTCGCAGTGCTTCACCGCCGTGTAGCGCTCCTCCTCTTCGTTGCAGAGAATCTCCACGCCGGCGCGCTCGGAGACTCGCACCAGTGCCGTCCCGGAGTTGTGGCTCGTCGTGTTGAACCCGAGGACGTAAGCCTCCTGGCCGCTGCGGATCGTCTGCCGCAAGGCCGCGAGCTGAGAGCGCCCCAGGGCGCTGCCGGGGCGATGGACTCCGTGGCGCGAGAGGTACTTGTCCACGATCGGCAGCGCGGCGCGGCCCCCCCACCGGGACAGATGCGGGTGTCGCGGTCCCCATCTACCCATGGTCCTATCTGGGCGCCTCGGCATGGCTCCCTTATACAAACAAGCCCAGGAAAGCGGAAATCGAGCAGATTCGACCGGTCGCGCATCGCGCGCCCGCCCCATCGTGCACGCGATCCCGGCGCTTATTCGATTCCCATGCGTGTTCCTAGCTCTCGTGGATTGCGAGAGCCGGCCGCGTCAACTTCGCGGGAACACCTTCCCCAGCCGCCCGAGCGCCAGCGGGTTGCCACGGGGGCGCAGGCGGCCGGTGGCCACGGCGCGCAGCGGGTCCAGGCGTTCGCCGATGATGTCGACCCAGTCCTGGTAGGAGAGGCGCAGGCGCAGGTCGGGGCTCGACGCCTCGCCCTGCTCCACCGTGCTCGAGCCGTTGTTCACCGTCAGGTGCCACGTGGGGACGTCCGGGTCGGTGAACTCCCACTGGAACGTCGTCGGTCGCTTCAGCCCGTGCTTGGGGTTGACCTGCAGGCGGATAGTGTCGAACAGCATCGCGATCGTCTCCGGGTCGCGCGAGGAGGGACCCTCGCGCACGCCGATGATGCCGGCTTTGGCCAGCGCGCGGCCGCGTTGCGCGGTCTCGAGCGGCGATAGGCCCGGCGGCAGCAACGGCGGTCCCGGCAGCGACTCCAGCGGCAGGCCCGCCGAGCGCAGCTTCGTCGACATCGACGTCAGGCCCTCGACGCCGACCTTGTCGAAGGAGTAGTTGAACACCGTCAGGTAGCTTTCGTCCCAGCCGGGTGGCATCAGCACCTGGGAGGTGTAGCGGGTGACTTCGCGCAGGATCTTCGCCACCGCCTTCGGCACGCCCTTGGGGTCTTCGCGGTTGAGGTCCGACAGGAGCTTCACGCCGAAGCCGATGTGGCGCTGCTCGTCGGCGGCGATGTTCGCCATGCCCTCGCGGAACGCCGGCAGCTGGTCGCGCTCCTCCAGGTAGCTGCAGATGAAGTGCTGGCCCGGCTGGGCCAGGGCCGCCTCGATGACGATGTGGTAGAGCGTCACCGCCGCGGCCAGCTGCGCCGGGGAGCGGTCGGCGCGCAGCTCGTCCGCCATCGTGTCGAGGCGGTCGAAGATCTTGCGAAAGCCCACCGTCAGCTGCGGCTTGATCGCGTTCAGGCCGCTCGCCATCGAGCCGTCGCCGATGTCGCACACCTCCTGCATGAAGCGCTTGAAGAACACCGCGTGGCGGGCCTCGTCGACCTGCTGGGTCGTGAGGAAGTACTTCTGCTCCTCGAGCGGCGCCGCGTCGATGTAGGGAGAGAGGTTGTCGGCGACCGCGTCCTCGCCCCAGAAGAACAGGCAGTAGTTCCACAGCGCCGCCTGGCGCTCGAACTCCGTGAAGTCCTCGCGCCACTGGCGCGCGTCCTCGGTGAAGTCCAGCTCCGTGGCCTTCCAGTTGCCGCGCTCCCAGCGCGCGTACAGATCCTCGTATGAGATCGCGTCCGCCGGCAGGCTGGCCACATTCGCGGCGTCTGTGGGTGAGGGTGATGTTGCGCTCGCCATCGGTTGCTCCTATCGGTGATCTGTCGCCAAACTGGATAACGCACGCTATCGAAATAGCGAGCGCTCTGTCAAGTAAGATATGCGGTCATGGACGCCACGCGCATGACCCGCGAGCAGAGCCGAGCGAACACACGCGAGCGGCTGCTGACGGCGGCGCGCAGCGCGTTCGCGCGCAGCGGATTCCGTGGCGCCTCCGTCGACGAGATCGCCTCCGAGGCGGGGTTCTCCACGGGCGCGCTGTACTCCAACTTCGACAGCAAGGAGGATCTGTTCCTCGCGCTGATGGAGCGCGAGATCGACGAGCACGCACGCGAGATCGCCGACGCGGTCGGCGCGCGCGACTCGATGGCCGAGCGCGCCACCGGCGGCGCGCAGCAGTGGATGACGATGATCGACCGCGAGCCCGAGCTGCTGCTCCTGTTCATGGAGTTCTGGGCATATGGAGTGCGCGACCCGCAGATGCGCCCCAAGGTCGCCGAGCGCTTCGCGCAGATGCGCGCGGTGCTCACGCGGCTGATCGTCGACGGCGTGCGCGAGTTCGACCTCGAGCTGGACATCCCCGCTGAGCAGCTCGCGATCGCGATCGACGCGCTCGCCGACGGCATCGCGCGCCAGAAGCTCGCCGACCCCGACGCGGTGCCCGACGAGCTGATGGGCAGGGTGCTCGCGCTGCTGTTCTCGGCCGCTACGCGCCCCGCGCGCGGCACAAGCACGCATAGTGAACCGTGAACGCCCGCCGGGCCAGGCCCGGCACGAGGCGATGGAGCCCGGCGCGCACGGCCCACTTGACGCTCGCCTGGGCCCGCGCGCGTCGCGTCGTGGCGAAGAACCGATGCGCCGCGAGCGGTAGCGGGTCCTCCAGCTCGCCCACCAGCTCCAGCCCCGCGCGCGCGACGATCTCCCGCGCGGCGGCGCGGTCCAGGCACTGCAGGTGCCCGACCTCGACCGCGTGCTCGCGCTTGCCCGCGCGCCGCGCCGACACGTTCGCCTCCAGCGGCACCTCCACGACCACCGTTGCGCACACGCGCGCGACCTCCGCCAGCAGCGCCGCCGGATCGGGCACGTGCTCGAGCACGTGCGAAAGGACGCCCAGCTCGAACGCGCCGCCGCCCGCCTGCAGGCGCTCGCCGTCGTACAGCTCCACCGAGTCGATCTGCGCGCGCGAGCGCGCTATCTCAACCGCCGCCTCGGTGATCTCCACGCCCGCCACGCGACCCCCGAAGCCGCGCGCGTGCAGCTCGCACAGGAGCGCGCCGTCGCCGCAGCCCACCTCCAGCGTGCTCGACGGCTCCACCCCCGCGGCCACGCACAGCGCCATCACGTGGTCGGCCTTGCCGACCGCGCCGAGCGCGCGCCAGCGCGCGTACAGCGCGGCGTCGGCGGGCGCCTGCGTGTAGGCGTCGTCGTAGAAGCGCACGAGCGCGGCGGGGTCCTCCACAGCGGTGATTATTGTGGTCGCGATGACGGGCAAGCTCACGGCGCCGCTGCGTGCGACGCCCGCCACCGTGCCGGCGCTCGCCGCCGTGGGGCTTTTCGTCGTGTGGGCGAGCGATCAGGCGGGCTACCCGCTGACCCACTGGGCGCCAGGCGGGCTGATCGTGCTCGCGCTGCTGTGCATCGCGCTCGCCGCCGTGCGGCTGCGCCCGGCGGATGTGCCCATGCCCGTCAGGATCGCGCTTGCCGCGCTCGCCGCGTACACCGCGTTCAGCTACCTGTCGATCCTGTGGGCCGGCGTGCCGGGCGACGCGTGGGAAGGGGCCAACCGCACGCTGCTCTACCTCGCCGTGTTCGCGCTGTTCGCCTGCTGGCGCCAGCGCGGCGCGACCGCCACGCTGCTGCTCGTGGCGTGGACCGTCGCGATGATCGTGCTCGCGGCGATCGCGGCGCTGCACGTCGACGCGGCCAGCCCCGAGGGCCTGCGCGGCGCGCTCCCGGACGGCCGGCTGGTGTACCCCAGCGGCTACCCCAACGCCAACGCGGCGCAGTGGCTGATGGCGTTCTGGCCCGCGCTGCTGCTCGCGCGCGGCGAGCGTCTGCCGTGGGCGCTGCGCGGCCTGCTCGCCGGCGGCGCGGTGCTGCTCGCCGAGGTGGCGCTGCTCAGCCAGAGCCGCGGCTCGCTGTACGCCACGCCCGTCGTCGCGGTGCTCGTGTTCGCGCTGCTGCCCGAACGCGTGCGCACGTTCGCGCTGTGCGTGCCGGTCGCCGCCGGGATCGGCGTGGCGGCCCCGATCGTGCTCAGGGTCGGGGACCGGCTGCGGGACGGCAATGCCACCCACGCGACCGTTCACAGCGCGACCACGGCCATGTTCCTCGCCGCCGTCGCGGTTGCGCTCGCCGTCGCTCTCGGCGCGGCGATCGAGGCGCGGCTGCGGGCGCGGCCGACGCCGACGCTCCGTCGCCGGCTCGGTCGAGGCTTCGCCGGGCTCGCCGTCGCCGCGCTGCTCGCGGGCCTCCTCGGGGGGCTCGCGGTCGCGGGCCACCCCGTCACGCGCGTCGAGAGCGCATGGCACAGCTTCAAGGGCGGCTACGGGCAGGGCGACTCCAGCTCCAGCCGGCTCGTCAGCGGACTGGGCAGCAACCGCTACGACTTCTACCGCGTCGCGCTCGACGAGTTCCTCGCGCACCCGCTCGCGGGCATCGGCGCGGACAACTTCCAGCAGCAGTACCTGCTGCACGGACGCTCCAACGAGACCCCGCGCTATCCGCACAGCGTCGAGCTGCGCACGCTCGCCGAGACAGGCCTGCTCGGCGCGCTGCTCGCCCTCGTAGGTCTCGCGGGGGCATTGCTCGCGACGGCGCGCGCCACGCGCGACCCCGACCCGCTCGCCCGCTCGGTCGCGGCCGCCGCTGTGGCCGGCTTTGCCTACTGGGCCGTGCAGGGTTCGTTCGACTGGTTCTGGGAGTTCGCGGGCCTGGGGGCGCCCGCGTTTGCCCTGCTCGGCCTCTGCTGTGCGCTCGCGCCCGTGAGCCGCGCAGCGAACGCCCGATCCATGAAACCCGTCTTCACGCGCGTCGGTATCGCCGCGGGCGCGCTCTGTGCGCTGGCCGCGACGCTGTCGCTCACGGCTCCGTGGCTCAGCCAGCGCCAGCTCCAGAGCGCGGCGCGAATCTGGACGAAGGCTCCCCAGGCCGCCTACGAGCGCCTCGAACGGTCCGCCAGTCTGAATCCTCTCAGCGATCAGGCATACCTCCTCGCTGGAGGCATCGCGCTCCGCTTCGGCGATCTCGCGCGCGCCGAACGCGAGTTCGCGCGCGCGCTCACGCGCAGCCCCGACGACGCGTACGCCACGCTCGAGCGCGGCGCGATC
>DASUPL010000020.1:0-10752 GCA_036281155.1 Solirubrobacteraceae bacterium
GAGCGAAACGCAAGGCGATGCAGCTCGTCCGCAAACACCGCTGCGACGGCCAGCGCGATGTCCTGCGATGCGGCACGGGTGCCCAGCTGCCCCAATGGCCTTGGAGCGAAGACCCCACGTGCGACGCGGTCGAGAAACCCAGCGTGGACGAGCCGCGTCATCAGGTTGGACGCTGACTGCTCAGACATCTCCAGGCGCTGGCGCACCTCTGCAGTCGTTATTCCTCCGCGCTCCTGCGCAGCGAGATCGTCAAGCAGGTCGAGAACATCTTGGCGCATTATGCTCCTGAATACATATTTGGCGTGTATTTCGGTACTATCTTCGCAAATTATAGCAGTCAATGCATGCCAAATACACATTTTTGATGTATTAGGGCACATCTGCCGAGCGTGTAATGAACAGCCTATCGAGAACTCAAGGATGGGCCGCCCCGAGAGCCCTGCGGCCCGAGGTCTCCTCCGAGTCGTTTGGGACCAAAGCCCGATCTCCGGTCCTAAACCCCCTCGAAAAGTCCGCAAATAGACCCATTTTGATCCCATTGAGTCGCTCGGCGACTACCAGTAAAAGTCCTCCAAATCAGCCGACTTCCAAAGGTCCTCAAGATCGCTTTGCAAGCGTCGTCGGATCATGGCCTATAAGGGGCACATCCGCGTGGATACTGAGGATTCGCTCGTGTCGCCGGCTCGATCCGTGCGGACGACTACGAGTCAATTACGGGCGATTGCGGGCAGTTGTGGCAGAGCTGCCAAATTGCTAGGCGTCGCGAGCAGAGATGGGTTCGAGCGCCGCGAGCGAGGCACGCATCGCCTCTTGCGCAGACTTCCCGATTGCCCAGAAGCGCGCGGCCGCGTCGTCGATTTCTATCTCGGTAGCCGCGAGCAGCTCACGCTCGCCAGACAACGTCCGCTCTGCTGCGCGGCGCCCCAGGGCTGCAAGCTCGCGGGCGAAAGAGCTTTTCTTGCTGAACTCACTCACGTCCACCGTCCCCAAGATGTTTGTCCCGAACGCTGACTTTCCGCCTCTGACGTTTGACGCCCGCAGAACGTAGTTGGCCCACGTCGAGTTCAGGAGTGCGGCCAGGTAGTAGCCCGCCTCTGCGTCGTCAACCGGCACGTAGATGACGGTGTTCTTGAAGATCGTGGCCTTCTTCTCGACGTGCTCGGACGCGGTGGACTCGTTGAGCACTGCGGCCTGCATCGATGAACCCATCGTCCGCCACGCGACCTTCGTCCCCGCAAGGGTGCCGGTTGAGACGTTGTAGATCGCGTAGAACGGGTCGGCGGGTTTGAAGTATTGCCTATAGCCGCTGCGGGCGCGGAGCTGCTTCTCGAACCGTCGCAGGTAGGCCAGTGTGTGGGGCCACTTCTGCATCATCGTTTCGATTGGGTAGGGCGCCCTCGTCTCAGGGTCCTGTGGGACCAGCAGGTAGCGGTCAGGCGACGCGGCCCAACGGTCGAGCGAGGCCCACGGTACATAGGGGTAGAGCAGGTCAGGCTCGATGGCGTCCTCAACTTGAGGCAGCTTCGTCTTGCCTACTTCGGAGAAGTTGCGAACGGTCAGGAGGCCGTCGGCACGGCGCCCCAGCACCTCGAGCTGGAACACGCCATCGAGCCATACGGTCGCGCCTGCCTTGCCGGTGTAGTGAGACTTGCCGGTCAGTTTGCGCGCGGCTTCCAGCGCCTCGGCCTTCCCGATGATCCACGGGCTCTTCGGCTCGTTCGCTTTGACCGGCTCCGCCAGGAGTCTCGTGCGGCTGAGCGCCGCGTAAGCCTCCGACAGCGAGGCTTTGCGGTTGAGCTTCGTGCCGGGCAGCCGGCTCCAGAGGTCGTATTCGACGGGGTAGGTGGTCTTGGCCCCGCGGTTGAGGGAGACGACAGCGGTCCAGTTCGCGGCGTCGTCGAACGGGTTGAAGTTGGCGAGGTCGTCGACGCACCGGACCTCCAGGTCGCGCTTCCCGGTGGAGAACTGGCGGAAGCCGTCCCCAGCGCCGGCCGTCTGGAACACCGTCTGCGTAATGAGGAACGTCAGCCGCCCCTTTGGCCGCAGGTACTCCTCCGCCGCGACGTTAGTCATCAGCATTGAGAGGTCCTTCTTGCCGCCGCCGAGGCGCGCCGCCTTGCCCGACAGGGTGAAGAGCGCGTAGTCCTGCCACAGGGGCTTTGTCAGATCGCGGTATTCGGGGCTCAGCTCCTCCCAATTGATCCACGGCGGATTCCCGATTACGTGGTCGTAGCGCCCGAGTGCGAACAGCGGCGCGAATGCGTTGCTAAGCAGCCGGGGCCAGATGCCGTCGCGCCCTTCGGCCTTCAGGGTGCATACCTGTTCGAACAGTGCGGCTGTGCCTTCGCGGTCGAGCTTGCTGGAGTCGGGGAGCAGTGCCTCGACCTGGGCCACGAACTGCTCGACCGTGAAGTCGTTGTCCGCGCAGAACGCGAGTCCAGCCATAGCTGCGGGCAGGATCTCCGGCTGCGTGATCGCGTCTGGAATGAAGAAGTCGCCGACGGTCGTCTTGAGCTGCCGGCCGCCCAACTGCCCGGACCTGCGCCCGCCGTCGGCCGCGACCGTGATCGAGTCGCAGAGGTAGACGGGGATGCGGAACGGCGCGATCTCACGGACCAGTTCACCCGCGGCGAGAAGGTAGTTCGTGCGTGCGGCGATTACGGCAAGGGGGTTCAGATCGAAGCCCGCAATCCCCTCGACGATGCTCCTGGCCGTTTCGGGCTTTGACATGCCCTGAAGTTCTGCCTGGTGACGCATACGGCGTATCGCCGCAACAAGGAACGTCCCCGACCCGCACGCGGGATCGAGCATGGTCGAACCGGGGCTTGCGTCGAACCCAGCGCGCTCGATCGTGTGCTCTGCGAGCCAGTCTGGCGTGTAGTACTCGCCGAGGGCGTGCCGAAGCTCTCGGGGCAGGAGCTTCTGGTACAGCTCCTTGAGCAGGTCCTGCGTCAGCTCGGGGCGCAGGGTGGCAGTACCCGGCTCGAACTCCTGAAGCTGCCGGGCGAGCGTGCGAACCGCCGAGCGCAGTGGAGCACGCCACTCGCCCGCATACCAGCCGAGGAAGTCACCCTCGAGGAAGTTCTCGATCCCGCGAGCGCGAAACGCATCGCCGGACTCGAGCTCCGCGAACCGCTGGTCGAACTCTTCGTCAGAGAGGTCTGCCAGCCCCGCGACGATCGGGTCGATAATGGCGCCGCTCTGAAGGGCCACCAGCTCGATCGCCAGGATCTTCATGATCAGAGCAAAGTAGGTATGAACAGCGAACAGCATCCGGCCCACGTCGTCGTCGTCGACGCCGTACACCTCGCTGAGCGCCTTCACGGCTGAGCGCTTGACGTTGCTCTGGTCGCCGTAGACCGCGCCAAACAGCCGCAGCCACTCGCCGTAGAGCATCTCCGTCCGTGCAGACGCGGGAGACCTGAGCGCCGCGTCGAGCGCGACAACGACCGCGCGCGCCGTGGCCGCGTCTGGGCCGAACTCTTCGGCAAGCACCGAAGCCTCCAATGGGCGGCGTGACAGCGCGCGTAGGAAGCGCAGCAGGTCCGTGATCGAGTCCTTCGAGACGGGGAACGGGCCAAGCTCCTGGTAGCGGCCCTCCAGCGCGTGCTCCGTCTCCAAAGAGAGCTGTTCTGCGCTCGTCCGCTGCGCTAGGACCTCCGCATCCGCCTGAACGCCCCGACGCCACAGAACGAAACCGATCTGGAGACCGTCGAGCACTACGCCTACGAGCTTCGGCAGCGCCTCCTCCGGCTCACCCGGAGATCGGATCTCGGCCTGCTCCCGCATGTACTGGCGAGCTTGGCCGTACGCCTCCTTCCGGCCGGGCGCCGAATGTAGCTTGCCCGGCGCCTCGTACTCAATGATCACGGAGCCATACACAGCGTCGGCGCGACCTTCAATCAGTGTCTTCTCGAACTGCGCGACTGAGGGCACGCCGAGCTGCTGAAGAACGGGCTTCAGCGCAGTCGAGACAGCGACGATCACGTCCTGCTCCGTGCTCCCGCGCTGGCCCGCGGCGAGGATCATCCGCGCGAGATCGTGGGCTAGTCCCTCAGTGATCTCGCCCGGCATGGCAGAGGCGAGCGTAACAGCAGGCCGGGCGGAAACGAGCGAGCCCAGGGAACCCCGCGAGGGCTCCCCGTCGGACGCCCGTCCAGCTACAGAACAGAGGTCGCGCGGCTGCGTGTAGTGTGTCGCGTCGCGCGAATAGTCTCGACATGCAGGGGAGTCCTGAGACTATTTAGGGGCAGCATCGAGAGTAAGCACGGCGTTGATGAGCCGGGATATCAGCCACCGCTGCCGCCGGCCCCGGAGCCTGAGTCCGCCGAGGAGCCTGAGCGCTACACGGTCAATTCGGTGGGCATCGGTCTTGCGGTGCTCGGCGGCGTGTTGCTGGCGGTCTCAGCGTTCCTGCCGCTCGATGAACCGAGGAGCATCCTTGAGCGGATCTCGAAGAACACGCTGATCCAGCATGAAGGATGGTGGCTGATCGTTCTCGGCGCAGTGATCGTTCTTGCTGCGGCCACCCCGGAGCGACACCCGATCAAGGTCTGCATTTTGAGCCTGATCGCTGGCGGGCTCGTCGCCCACTTCGCGCTCGATAAGGAACTGCGCACGCTCTATCCAATCGGCTCGGGTGGCGAAGCGGAAGCGACGGGCAATGGCGTGGTCGTTCCGCTGGGACTTGCGGTCTACGTCGCTGGGAGCGGTGCGTTGTTGGGCTTCGCTGGTGGCTGGACCATGTTCTCAAGCCGCAAGCTGGTGGAACCCGAAGAGGAGATGCGGCGCTGCCCCGACTGCGCCGAGACGATCCTTGCGGCTGCGCGAGTATGCAAGCACTGCGGCGCTCGTCTCGATGAAGCCGAAGCGGAGCCCGATCCGCAGGTTTCAAGCGAGCGCGCGTAGCCCGTCGAACCCGACGACGGCGCGCGAGACTGCTCGGAGTAACGTCGTGTGCGTGAGGCAGGACCTCATGGAAGCGACGTGACCAGCGGTGCTCCATGAAAGTCCGCTTGTCGCGCCGCGCTGTCGTGCTCGTTCGAAGCGTTCTGGCGAGCGCTGTCGTCGGCTGTCGATCCCTGGTGGCGCAGTGTGCGTCGTGCATGGCGGCGCTGCCCCGCAGACGGCTCGCGCGGCACTTGAGCGACTGATCCGAGCGAGGGTGCGGCGAGAGGTTTGGAAGCTGCGTTTTGACATGGTGCGGGTGGGGATGACCGCCAAGATCGCGCCACCGACGGTCGAGGACTTGCGCCTTGCCGCCGCGCTCGATCGGCTACGTGTACGCAATCCCACATGGTTCGCCCGCGTCCGTGACACGACCTTTTACCGGGCAGAGCGCGCTCCACGACGCGCGGGTGGGTGACGACCTCGCCGCGACGCGGCCACGCGCAGCGTTCGGATGGAGACAGAAGTAGCGAGCAGCCAGAGAGGGGGTCGCCTGGTAGACATGTTCCATGTCAATTACTAGCTCAGCGTCGGAGCGTGTTACGAGCGGCTCGAAGGTGGCGGTCTATTTGCCAGAGTCGCTGCGCGCCGAGCTGACCGAGCTTGCACGCGCTGGTGATCGTCCGCTCTCGCGCGAGATTCGTCGTGTGATCACCGAGTACCTGGAGCGACGCCGCGAGGAGTCGGCCAGCAGCTAACCGAACAAGAAAGCGGGCCGCCTTTCCCGACTAAGAGTGGCGACCCGCAGGTGAAACCGTGAACGACAGCGTAACCCATCTAGATCAGCCTGGCGAGTGCCCCGATGGGCGGCGCAAGGTTCGCTATCAAGAGGAGACTTCCTCTGGCGAGCTTGTCGAAAACGACTGGGCGGGCAAGCGTGTCTGCGTCCGGTTCGCCATTGCTCTGGTGGCTCTGCATTGAAAACGCAGTTTAGCGTTTTGTCTGCAATCCAGAGGGTCGATCCTTCGCTCAGCGAGCGAGTTCCTACGTCGAGCGAGGTGGGACGTGCTAGCGGTCGGCACCTCGACGTAAGATGCTATCTTACGAGCATGCGGACCACCATTTCCACGAAGGGCCAGATCGTTCTCCCCGCGGAGCTTCGTGCTGCGGATGACATCAAGGCGGGGGAGGAGTTCGAGGTCGACCGTGTTGGCCCTGATGAATACCGGCTCACCCGGCTGACGCCGCCACCGAACCGTGGCTTGGTCGACTGGTTGCGGTCGTGTCCGGATGACGGCTGGTTCATAGAGGTTGAATCCGAGTCAACCGACTCGCTTTAGCTGGTCGCATTGGCGCGCTATCTAGTTGACGCGAACGTCCTCTCGGAGGCGACCAAGCCCGCCCCTGACCAGCGTGTTGTCGATTGGCTTAGGCGAAATGAGCCCGAGCTTGCCGTCGATCCGGTCATCCTGGGGGAGATCCGTTTCGGCATTCTTCTGCTCCCGCGTGGTCGCCGCCGCACCCGGCTTGAGCGCTGGTTTGAGGACGGAGTACAGACGTTGCATTGCATACCGTGGGAGGCCTCGACGGGGCTGCGCTGGGCGGAGTTGCTCGCGACCCTTCGCGCGGAAGGGTGCGCGATGCCGATCAAGGACAGCCTCATCGCCGCGACCGCGCTGGCGCACGATCTGGCGGTAGTGACCCTCAACCGACGCGATTTCGATGCTGCCGGTGTGATAGTCGTCGATCCGATAGTGGAGCCTGGCGAGTGATATTCGCGGATTGTCGACTCGTGCAGGATTGGGGAGCGTACCTCCCCGATCTACTGTACGGCTGCCCTCGCAACGCGGACCGCAAACATTGCCTGATTGTCCTAGAGCAGCTCGAGCACCCGCTCGATCGGCCGTGCAAGCACCGCCCGATCGCCGTGCACCACGATCGGGCGTTGCAGCAGCGCAGGGTTGGCCACCATCAGCGCTATCAGCTCGTCGTCGGACACCTCGGCCTCATCCACCCCCAGCTGCTCGCGTGTGCGCAGCACCTCACGCGGGCCGCACCCCAACTTGCGCAGCAGCCCGCGTAGCTCGTCCTCCCGTATCCCGGTCGCGTGGTAGTCGATCGACTCGTACTCGACGCCTTGCTCGGCGAGCAGCGCACGCAGCTTGCGGCAGGTCGTGCACGTCGGCTTTTCGTAGACGGTGAGTGTGGCCATCGCGTCGATCATACGGGCGATGCGATGGATACAGAGGTGTCCAGTGGTCCGGTTGCTGAGCAATGCGACGAAGCAGGCGTCATACGTGCTAACGTAATGCGTATGACAATGCTCAGCTTTCGCGTTTCAGACGACGAGGCCGCTGAGGTCCAGCATTGGGCGGAAGCACTGGGAGTGGATCGCTCGGAGATCCTTCGCGATGCGCTTCATCAGCACCTTGTTGGCTTGAATGGCGAACGTGATGCTGCGGCATGGGAGCGCACTCCGGCGACTGACGCCGAGCAGGCTCTGGCGGAGATCGCCGACTGGGGGCCTGCCGAGGACTGGGCTGAGTGGAACGATGCAGCGGGGTGAGATTTGGTTTGCCGCGACGCCGGGAGGCGATCGGCCGGTGCTTGTGTTGACTCGCGATCCTGTTGCTGATTGCATCGGGTCGGTGGTTGTCGCAGCCCTCACGAGGACGCGCCGTGGGCTAATGTCCGAGTTGTTGCTCACGCCGACGGATGATGGTGTTCCCACGCCGTGTGTCATCAACTTCGACAACCTTCACACGTTGCCGCGCTCATCCTTTCGGCGTCAGATTACATTGCTGTCTACCCAGCGAATGGCGCAGGTCTGTAGAACGCTGCGGGATGCGGTTGGCTGCTGAGGATTGCCAGTAGCCGAGACAGGCGAGCTCGTCGCAAAGTCTCGACCGCATGTGACGGTTTGGCCTTTATCCTTCCAAATCTACTTCGACGGAGAGATATACACCAGGCACACCCTTGGGGGATTAGGTCATGGCATCCGAACAGCGTAGATCTCCTCACGCGTAGGCCCACGAAATTCGGGAGGCTGAAGGCTGACGGGGAGAGGTCGGAACACGTATATCGTGGTAGCGGTGTTGACGATGTGTATCGATGCTCCCGGTTCTACATCGGGAAAGCGTCGTGATCTGGATGTCTTGAGGCGATAGATGGGGCCGTGCCAGTGAACACCTGTTGCGCGGAGTCGCGTCACGAATCGCCCCCATGAGGCGATGCCTGCAGTGACCGCAGCTTCTAGGCTTTCCACGGCGGGCAGGTGCTCCTCGCGTTCGGTGCCGCAGCGCCTGAGCACCTGGATCTTGCCGCTTTTTGGGTATCTGTTTTCGAGGGCGAACGGGAAACGAAAAGCAATTTCTCCTCCGAACCCGCCGAACTCGTTGGGCGCGGGTCCGCCGAGGTTACCCATGGGTCTCGACAGTGGGGCGCAGTAACGCTTCATCGGTGAGGCGCCGTTGAGGTCAACATAGGTGTTTTTAGCTTCTTCGGGCTTGCGGATCTCTCCCGTCCGCCAGTTGATGAAATAACGGCTTGTGACCTTGTACTCGAATTCGCCCAGCTCCAGCCATTCATCGCCAATGCCGATCAACACCGGCCCCGGTCGTCCCCTGAAAGGCAATTGTGTAATTTCAGCAACGGCCCCGGTGGAGGCGTTCTCGACGACTGCTCGGACATTCCAGATGCCGCTCTCACAATTGCTGATTGCGCAATTTGGCCCGGCGCAAAGGAAAAGCAGCTCGTTCCCACCGAGCGCGACCAGGCCGTTGGAGCTGTCCGACTTCACGCATCCCGACGGGTTGGCCCGCTCTGTGTGTCTTCCGCTTCGTGAGTCGATGATCACGGTCGACGTTGCGGTGGGCTGGTAGGCAGCCCATCGTTCGTCGGCAAGCACTGGGCCTTCAGAAAGTGCGATCGGGCTCATTCTCAGCAGGCGGTACGCGATGGCGGCCGAGCAGCTCGCCAAGGAGATAGCCATCGCGATGCTGCCTACGAGGAGGGTTCGAGAGTTGAGGCTCACGCGCATACAACAACGCAGGCTCGCTGAGACAGCTCTGAGCATGTCCGCATTCTTCCATGATTCGGGATCTCCGCGCGGAGGGTCGCGGGTCGGGCTGCGCCTGTTATTTGGTCGCGAAGCAGCGAGGGTTCTCGATGCAGTACCAGTTGATGCCGGAGCACTGCTCGCGGCATCCGGCGAATGGCTCCGCGGGCTCGGGTCTGCTTGGGCCGACGTCACGAACGGCGATCTTCGTCGGGTTTCGCTCGTAGACGGTGTTCCCGTCCTCGTCGCGTGGGATTGCGCGCTCTCGAGCGGCGGCCGGAACGAGCTGGACTGACTCGAGCGCGACGTCGTATACGTATTCGCGCGGGCGCAGGGGACCGACGGCGCGACGCTTGGGAATGGGGAGTGCGATGCGCCGTCCACGTATCGTTGCCGCTCGCCGCGTCCGTTGCACATCATGCCGGCGCATCGTCCGCCCAACGATCATGGAGGGGTGCCCGGCCTCCCATACCGCGGCTGGAATTGCTGCAAGATATGCGGCGAAGCTGCCGGCGGCCGCGCCGCCCACAATGCTTGCGCCACCGGGAAGCGAGATTTGGTGACTGACCGTCAGAACCACCGCGTAGGACACGCCGAAACGCAGGAGCAGTGCTGCCACGATGCGGTGCACGTACCACCAGCGCGTCGTCTCGCGCCAGGTACGCGGGAAGCGCGCGTGGTCTGTATCCGGTCCACGACACGGCCGCGCGCCGAGCAGGCCACTGATTCGTGGCAGGATCACGTACCAGTCAACGAGGCTCGACAGCAAGATCCCCGCCGCGGTGCCGGACAGGAGTACGAGCGACGCCGGCGCTACGCCGATGTCCGGGCGATTGGCCGGCACGCCCACGAGCAGCGCGCCGGCGACGGCTCCCACCCCGAGGGCCGCACGTATGTCGCCGGCGAGGATCAGGTCGAGTCGTTCGCGGTGCGGCGGTATGTCCGTACGAGCACGCAGCACGTCCCCGTGGTAGCGGGCGCGCAATCCCCATGCGCAGAACGCGCTGACGACGGAGCACGTCAGCGCGGCGAGCGGCGATCCCAGCACGGAGGTTCCAACAAGCAGGATGGCGAGAACGAACGCCTGTCCTCTTACGTACGGCTCGGGGCTCACGCGTGAACCCTAATCGCCCGATTCTCATCCTCGCAAGGGCCGCTACCGCGTGCGTGCTGGTCTTCGCGGCGATCATTGCGCTCGAGCACGCACTCGTACCTCGCCTCGAGCCCATCGACCACATGGTTTCCGAGTACGCGAACGCGGGCGGATTGGCAGGCGCGGCGGCCGTGGTGGCGCTGCTCGCGTGGAGCACGTCGCTGGTCTTCACCACGCTCTTGACAGCGCACGCAGCCATGGAGAAAGGCGGTGCGTGGTTGCTTTGGGCGATGTCGGGGTTGATTCTTCTCGCGGCTCTCGGGCTCGTGGTCGCGGCGTTGTTCCCTACGCAGGCGGTGCGTGGCGTGCGTCCGCGGGGCGTCAGCCCGACATCCGCCGGGCAGCTCCACGACCTCGGCGGAAGCCTCGCTCAGGTGGCCATCTTCCTCGCGGTGCTGGGCAGCGTCTGGGCTGTACGGTGGTCGCGCAGCCTGCGCTGCATACCGCTGGCCGCGATCGTCTGCGCGCTGATCCTCGGCCCGATGCTGGCGGTGTTCGGGACCGAAGCGCGCGGCCTGCGACAGCGGACGCTCATCGCCGTTGCGTGCACGTGGGAGTTGGGGCTTCTCTCGACGCTGGCGAGCCGGAAGCGGCCGCGGAGTCACACCTCCCCCACGGGCTAGCTGGCTTCTCGATGGCGGATGTCAAGCCGAGT
>DASUPL010000021.1:0-12698 GCA_036281155.1 Solirubrobacteraceae bacterium
TGAACGCCCCGATGCCGAGGAACGCGACCACGACCGCCTGGTTGACGGCCCTGCCGACGCCCTCCGCGCCACCGGACGCCGTCATCCCCTTGTAGCAGCAGACGATCGCGATGATCGCGCCGAAGATCGTCGTCTTCAGCGCCGAGCCCCACAGGTCGGTCGTGGAGGTGTTGGCGAAGAACGTCGCCCAGAACGGGCCCAGGGGCTGACCGTTGACGATCGCGGCGAGCAGACCGCCGAAGATCCCGAACAGCACCGCGTAGATGTTGAACAGGCCGGTCGCGAGCATCAGCGCGAGGAAGCGCGGCACGACGAGGTTCTTCACGGGGTCGACGCCGAGCACCTGCAGCGCGTCGAGCTCCTCGCGGATCTTGCGCGCGCCGAGGTCCGCGGTGATCGCCGTGCCGGCAACTCCCGCGAGCACGATCGCCGTGATGACGGGTCCGATTTCGCGCACCGCGGCGAGCACGAAGAACCCTCCCAGACGGTCGAGCGCGCCAAAGACGGTGAGGAAGTTCGCGGCCTGCAGTCCCGGAGCGCCGTAACAGATGGCGACCGTCGAGATCAGCAGCGGAAGCCAGCACAGCCGCAGCGTGAACAGGAACTGGCCGACGAACTCGCCGCCGTAGGGGTACGGCGGGCGCAGCGTGGAGGCGATCGTACGCCCCGTGAGGATCATCATGTCCCCGAGTTCCTCGAGGAGGTTTCTCGTGGGCAGAAGAGCCCGCTCTACGGCGCCATCAGCCATCCCGTCTCCCCTTCATCCATGCCCAAGAAAGTTGCCTCGCCGGCATGTTATCTAACCGCTCGTGGGATGGATCGGTGAGCGCGCCCGCGGGAACTAAGACCAAACCCCGATGGGCCAAGGACCTAATCGAGGATCTGCTTGATCCACGCGGCCGAGCACGCCGGGCGCGGGCCGTGAAGAAGCTTCGCGGCGGACTCGACATCGCCGCTGACGAGCGATCTGCACGGTCGTAGCTGGGCGGGGCGCCCGCTTTCGTCGATCATCTCATGGAGTCGATCCCACGGCAAGACCGGGCTTGCGCCGTAGGCGAGCCCAGCAACCAGGATCTAGTGCACGGCCAGCGCTATGCTTCTAGCAGTGATGGCCTGGTTTCATAAGCACCGGGTGGCTATCGCCATCGGGCTCGCTACGAGCGTCGTCGCAACCTACCTCGTGCGTGGGCTTGAGTGGGTCATACCCCGGCTGCTAGCAGTTTTGGTAGCCGCACCTCAATGGCTTTATCTCTTTGTGGCAGCCGTCGTTGCCGTCTCCTTCTCGGCTTTTGCTACCGCAACCCTTGCCGCGTTTGTTGAGCGGTTTAGCCGGCAGTTGATCGTGTGGGCTTCGGATCGATTGCCGCGGAATCTACGGAGCCTGTTTCGAAACCAGTGGCTTGCTCAGCTAGACCACCTCTACGATCGACCTTTCGTCGGTCTTGTGTTCGCCATTCGCATTTGGGTCGAGACCATCCCCTGGTCCAGAAACATGACTCCGTAGCCACGAACCCTGATTTCCCTCGGCTACATGTTGAGGATCGCCCTCAAGCCTGTACGAGGTGCTCGAGAGCGGTCGTATCAAGTGCGCGAGCCGGGACCGGCTACCGGATGCATTCAGCGGCTACGTCAGATCGCCCATGTGAGCAGGTTCTCAACGTCATTGTCGATGCCGAAAAAGTGCGCGGCGATCAGCACGAGGAGCATGATGAACACGGCGATCGAAAGGTCTATGGCACCGGTCGTCCCTACGTGCGACCGTTTTGCGACCACGAGCCTGCGGAGCGCGTGAGCGAGGTTATGCGAGGCGCGGCGACCTTCAGCCGACACCAGAGGAAGAAACTGCCCATTTCCAGCGAGAAACGGCGAGAAGAGGCGAGAAGCGGAGCGCGCCCGAGAGGATTCGAACCTCTGACCTTCGGTTCCATAGGGCGCTTGTGCGTTTCCACACAAGCTCTACGCAGGCCCTATAAGCGCCTGTTAGCAGGGGTTTCGCCCTGCGCGGGCTCGGGGTGAGTTCTACTCTGGCTGCCCCTGGCAAGGGCGCTACAAGGGCAAAACGGGAGGTCATCCAGAAGCGCTGCTTGACGTCAAGCAGCCCAAGTAGGCTCACGGCAGCGTATGGCGTGCGTGGTCCTCATCATTCTGGGCGGTATCGCGCAGATCGTTGGGTTCGGCCTCACGTATTACGAGCTCTCGATTACGCAGCGACGCGAGTTCCCGGATCGTATCCCGTGGCATCATCGAGTGCTGGCGCGTGTGCGTAGTCGCCTGGGCCTGACCAAGCCACCGGATCATGCACACACCTTCGATGCTGCCGTTACTCAAGATGCGGTGCTCGCCAAAGAAGTCAGCCGCGCTCCCGCCTCCACTCTCGAAGACCGCGTCAAACGACTGGAGTTGGAGATGGTAGATCTCCGAAGGAAGCAGCACGAAGACCACGCCGCGCTGGAGGGGCGCGTGGTGGAGGCTCACCAACGCATCACGGCTGCCACAGCTAGCCTAAGTGCTCAGCTTGACGAGACGGAGCGGAAACGCAAGGAGGCGTTGAGCGAGTCCCTGATCTTTCAGAGGGTAGGAGTGGGCTTCTTTGTGTTGGGCGCGATCCTTAGCGTCCTCGGCAGCAGCCTCTAGCCCACTCCGGCCAGCAGCAACCTACAGGCGTCCAGATGCCTGATAAGTTCCCGCCATGTGCCTCAGACAAGCGTCTGCACTCGCAGTGGTTGCCTGCTTGCTCGGGTCGTTCGCCGCCGGGTGCGGTTCCGGCGGACACGTAACGCCTGAACCTGTCGCAAGAGAACAGGCGAAGCCGGTTGCTGCATCCACGCACCAACAGGTCCTTGATCGTCAGTACGCGTCAGACCTAGAAGCCTGCATCAACGAAGGCGACTCGCAAGCGGAGTGCAAAGAACACATTCGGATCTGCATCGCCGTTAGCGAAAAGCCGGCACCCTGCCGTGAAAACTACATAGGCCACGCAAAGCAACGGCTCAAAGAACAAGAACACACCGAAGAACGGCGAGAAGTCGAACGCGAAATTGTCCACCATGAAGTAGAACAGGTCAGGCAAAACGAACGGCAACAAAGGCTGATCCGGGAACAAGAGGCCGACGCCGCTCAACTATGTCGCGGCAGGAGGTGCAGCCGAACCTGGCGATGGTGCAGGCGCGGCTGGGACACGAGGACATACGCACCACGATCAACGTCTACGGCCACCTCCTGCCCTCGGTAGAGGCCGCGCTGAGCGAGGGCTTGACCGCGACGTTCAATGAAGCCTCAGAAGCGCCGGACAACGTGACGCAGCTACCGCAGCGCGAGGACGCCGACGACGACGCCGCGCAGAATTAGCGCTGAATCAGGGGGCTTATGTGGGGCGAGGTCTCCTGGGAGCTCGCCGTCGTCCTGGTTTCTCAGCGAAATGCACCACGTCAGACTTGACCCACACAGGGCCAGCATCAATGTACTTCGGTGGAATCATGCGCGTCTTGTGCGGGCCGAGAACACCCGACCCCGGCTTCAGCCAGCGCCCGAGTGTCGTCTTCTGAATCCCAAGAATCTCGCACGCCTCCTTGTTCCCAACGAGCTCGGGCAGGCGCAGCGTGCGCCACGGTCGTATGGGCATCATTCCTCCAGCTTAGTGAATAAAGCGGAGATATTATCAGAGAATAACGCTACTGATGGTTGCATAATATCGGGGCAGAATATCTCATTGGTTGCCAGGCCGTAGGCCACAGCGCCTGCGGTGCTGCTTCCACTTCCTCACGTTCAGCTAAGACGTGAACACACACGGCGTGCGGCGGTCCCAGGCGCGGTCCCGGCAAGCCGACGGAGGCGCGAGGCCAACGCAGGCGGGGGTTTACGGCACGCCGACCCCCGCCTAGCGTAGGCGGTACAGGTCACGGCGTCAGGCATCGCCTCCTTTCGCCTCATCGGCACGCACCACCAGCACGGCGGGAGTGACACCGAGCCCACGGGCCAGCGCGATCAGCACGTCATAACGCGGGTCGTGCCGGCCGGATTCAATCGCGTCGAGCCGCCTCGGCGTGAGTCCGGCTGCGGCGGCAAGCTCACCCGCGCTGATGTTCCGCTCGGCGCGCAATTGGCGGATGGCTCGCCCGAACCCGATCAACCATCGCTCATGCTCGTTCATCACTCCGCGCCCCACCCCGTATTACGGCGACCCTGCCGCCGTGCTCGACGCCGCGCCTTCTCTACGCGGTCGAGCCGCTTCTCGTCCGGGTTCAGGCGGTCGTCGGTGTCGGCCTTCGCGTCGTCGGGCTCGGCCCACTCCCTCAGGCAGTAGGTAGCCGAGCCTACCCGCCTAGCCGCGCGCTGTAGGCGCTCGCTCATCTCGAACCACGCATCCGAGTCCGCATCGCTGCGGGCATAGATCACACGCCCTGCCTCATCCAACGCAGCCTGCATGTCACCGCGTAGCGCGTCGATGCGCTCGGCGGCGAGTTCGTGTGCCTCGCGCCAGTGGCGGTGCTGCGGTGCCTCGGGTAGCTCGCCCAGCTTCCCGGCGGAGTGAAGCGTGCTCAGCCGCCTGCGCCCCTTGGCTGTGACCCCCAACGTATCGATGCCGTGCCGGCGACCGTGCTCCAGCAGGCCAGCGTCCAACAGCGCATCCACCTGCGGGCGCAGTTGGCGGGTCGTCCACGCGTTGTGAGGAAGTCCCAGGTGTGCCTTGATGATCGAGAGCGACACACCGGGCTCTCCGTCCCGGTGAATCTCAGCGCGACGCGCAGCAGCAAGCAACAACTCATCAGGGATACGATCGGTATCGGGCATTGGGAGCGCAATCTCCTTGTGTCCAGGAGCCCCGCGTCCTAGTCCGATGCGGGGCTCCACTTTGTAGGAATTGTCACAAGCCTACGCGGGCCACCGGCGGTAACTTTGGCTCTGCGATGCGGTATTACGCCGATGCAGCGCACACACGCGCCACACCTACGGCGCAGAAACGGGCAAACCCTGCGCCTACCCCACCTCGGGCTTTCGCGGCCTTAGCGCCCACCCTGCACAAAGGCTGACAAGGGCAAAGCAAGGGCAGCCCGGTTGGGGCTCTCCGAGTGATCCCGCTAAAAAGTGCTGTTTAGCAGGGAGTTCGTGACGCGCCCGAGAGGATTCGAACCTCTGACCTTCGGTTCCGTAGACCGACGCTCTATCCAGCTGAGCTACGGGCGCAGACGGCGTAGTGTAGTTGGCTGAGCCCATGCGCCACGCCCTGCTTCTCGGACTGATTCTCTGCCTGGCGCCCTCGGTCGCGAGCGCCGACGTGCTGCTGCCTCCGTCAGGCGGCGTGTTCACCGGCCTCACCGGCGGCTCCTACGACGCGTTCGAAAGCCAAGTCGGAAAGCACCCCGCGGTGCAGGGCGTGTTCGTCACGTGGGGCAGGACGTTGGGCTCCGCGTTCGGGCAGGCGCGCGCCAACCACGCCCGTCTGATGCTCCACATCTCCACCGCCCAGGGCTACGGCGCTCCCGAGCAGATCTCCCCGCGCGCGATCGCCCAGGGCCAGGGCGATGACTACCTGCTGCAGCTCGACGAAGCGATCGCGCAAAGCGCTCGACCCACGTACGTCCGCCTGTTCCCCGAGATGAACCAGGCGAACAACGCCTACTGCGCCTTCAACAACAACGGCTCATCGCGCGGCGCCTCGCACTCCGCCGCGAGCTTGCGCCAGGCGTGGCGGCGGGTCGTGATCGTGCTGCGCGGCGGCGCCGTCGCGGACATCGACGCGAGGCTTCGCGCCCTGCACCTGCCCGCGCTGCGTGGAGCCACCGCGAGCACACTGCCGAGCCTGCCCGTGTCGTTCGTGTGGACGCCCCAGACCGAAGGCTCGCCCAACACCCCCGCCAACAGCGCGGGCGCGTACTACCCCGGTGGCGCGTACGTCGATTGGGTCGGCACGGACTTCTACAGCCTCTTCCCCAACTTCGCCGGCCTCGAGCGCTTCTACGCCGCCCACCCCCGCAAGCCGTTCGCGTTCGGCGAGTGGGCGCTGTGGAACGGCGACGCGTCCAGCTGGGTCAAGCAGCTGTTCGCGTTCGTCGCCTCCCACCGGCGCGTGCGCATGCTGCTCTACAACCAGGGCGAACGTGACAACGGCCCCTTCCGACTGTCGCGCTATCCCAACTCGCGCCGCGAAATCCACCGGCTTATCGCCGCGCAGCGATTCCTGGCCTACACGCCCGAGTGGCTCCCGCGCTAGACCGCGCGCAGGTCGCGCCTGACGCACCCGCGCTGCCACTGCCGTGCACCACCCGCGTCACCCGTCCATCTCGCTCGCGAGCAGCTCCATCAGCAGCGAGTCGTGCCATCCCTCGCCGCCGGTGTCACGCTCGTGTTCGCGCATCACCCCCACGGGACGAAAGCCCGCCTTCTCATACGCCCTGATCGCGGCCGCGTTCTCCGTGGCGGGGTCGATCGTGACGCGATGATGGCCGCGCTCGTCGATCAGCAGCCGCACCACGCGCCTGACCGCCTCCGTGCCGTAGCCGCGGCCGTGCACGGCCGGGTCCAGGAACAGATCGATGCCCGCGTGGCGGTACTTCGGCTCGAGCTCCTCCCAGTACTGGATCAGCCCCGCCACCGCACCGTCCACCACGATCGTCAGCCGCGTCGACTGCGGCTCGTCCCAAGGGAACGCCTCGTCCGGCACGTCCCACCAGCGCATCACCTCCGGCGTGCTGTGGATGCGCAGCAGCTCCGCCTCGTCGCCCTTCGCCAGCGGACGCAAGATCAGCCTTGGTGGCATCGCCTCCAACAAATCTCAGCCGTGCAGGGCTTTCGCGACGCGCACGACCATCAGAATCGCGAACGTCGCTCCCAGCAGACGCCTGAACCAGTTGACGCCATGAGCCAACTCTCCATATGCCCACACTCCTATCGCCAGGTAGGAGAGTGATACGGCGTAGTCGTGCTTGGTGCCGTGCACGAGTCTGCCGATCGCACCCGCTACGAGCCCCACCATGAGCGGGATGTTGGGGAGCTGAACGACCGGAAAGCTTCGCGGGAAGCCACTCTCGGTCAGACGTTCCAAGTCGCGGCGAATGACCATCAGCAGGAGTCTCTCACGGGGCGGAGCGGCGGTAGCGGCGGACCGCGTACGCGAGCGCGAGCAGCTTCATTCCCCATTCGGGCGCCTTCCACAGCGCACGCAGACCAACGATCAACTCGATATCCAGGGATGTTAGATGCGGCCACATGGGCGACTCAACCCTCTGCGAGACCTCTCTCCGTCGCACATACTCCCCATACGGCAAGAATTTCGATAGTCCACGTTTCTCTCTATGACATTCGTCTGCATGATCGCCCCGCTTCACTGGCTTTGCCGCTGAGCCTCACGTTTGCGCAGTGTGAGACGTTGTGTTGGGCATGAACCGAACAGATCTGCACTTCCCCTCCGGCGCCGACTCGTGCGCCGCCTGGCTCTACACGCCCTCAGGCGAGGTGTCCTCGACGCCGATCGTCGTCATGGCCCACGGCCTCTCGGGCACGCGACGCGACCGGCTCGGCGCGTTCGCCGAGCGCTTCGCCGCCGCGGGCATCGCCGCGCTCGTGTTCGACCACCGCGGCTTCGGCGACAGCGGCGGCGAGCCCGACCTGTTCCAGCCCGCACGCCAGCTCGAGGACTGGCGCGCCGCGATCGCATTCGCCCGCTGCCAGCCCCTCGTCGACGCCGAGCGCGTCGCCACGTTCGGATCCTCCGTGGGCGCTGGCAACGCGCTCGCCGCAGCCGCCGCGGATCCTCGCGTCGCCGCCTCGATCGGCCAGGTGCCGTTCCTCGACATGTGGCGCCAGGCGCACCGCTCCTCCCCGCTCGTCACCGCTCGGATGCTCCTCACCGCGGTTCTCGGGCGCCACCTGCCGGCCGTGGGGCAGCCCGATGAGGCAGCATTCATAAACGCTCCAGACGCCGAGACCGGCTGGCGGCGCGTCGTCGCGATCGGCGAGGACTCGCGCTGGCGAGACCGCGTATCCGCGCGCTGGCTTCTCGGTCGCCCCTACCGTCCCAGCCGTCACGCCGCGAGGCTGCACTGCCCGTGGCTCGTGTGCGTCGGCGAGGCAGACCAGGTGGCAAAGCCAGGACCCGCGATAGCCGCCGCCCGTCGCGCGCCGCTCGGCGAGCTGCGAACGTATCCCAACGTCGATCACTTCGACGTCTACGACGGGCCCCACCACGAGGCGCTGATAGCCGACCAGCTCGAGTTCCTCAAGCGCCACCTATTCGACAGGCAAGAGAGAGACTGAGTAGCTCGAATAGCGGGTATCACAACGACAAGTGAGCTTTTTCCACATCTGTGAAGAGGCGCGTGCCGAGAACCCATCGCAGGGGTCGGATATAGCCGTGCTCATCGTCAGCGGCGAGATCGACTACGGAGCCAGCCCACGTCTCAGAGAGCGCATCCACGACGAGATAGGCGCCGGCAGGCGACACCTGGTGCTCGACCTCTCAGCGGTGACGTTCATCGACTCGATGGCGCTCGGCGTGCTCGTGGGGGCAGTCACCAGGCTGCACGAAACGGGCGGATCGCTGCGGGTCGTCTGCGCCCTTGAGAACGACAGGGTCTTGCGAATCTTCGACATCGCGGGCGTAGCCAGTTCGATCGCTCTCCACCACTCCCGCGAGGAGGCTCGCTCAGCGCTCGCCCGGAGCCAGCAGGGCGAGGCGAGCCCTTGGGCCGGGCAGACAATGACGATCGCGATCCCGAGCGGGCCGTGTTTGCCCGACGACACTTCCGCTACGGCTGCCGCACGGAAATACGCGCACGATGCCGTCACAGCATCTGATAACCAGCCCGATTCAGCTCGTAGAAGTGGGGTCGACGAGATGGCGTAGGAACGCGCGCGCCGCCCGATCCAGGTTCGAACTGCGGACAAATGGCGGAGAGGGAGGGATTCGAACCCTCGAACGAGGTTGCCCCCGTTACGCGATTTCCAGTCGCGCCCGTTCAACCGCTCCGGCACCTCTCCGGGTGCTTGTTGCGCCGATCTCGTGATCGACGGCGGCATGACGAAGGCTACGATACCGACACGTCCCGCGGTTGCTACGCTCCGCGCATGATCCTCGCCGCCAGCGAAGCCTTCTCCAAGGACGTCGGCCTGATCGCCACGTTCGGCGGCATCGGCTTGGTGGTCAACATCATCGTCGTGTACATCGCCGTGCAGGTTCGCGGCGAGCGCCGCCAGAACCAGGAATATCTGGAATCGCGCCGCCCGCCCGGCGCCTCCTGAAACCTCAGCCGTCGCGCGGGACGAAGCGCCCCGCACAGACGGCGCCCCACATGCCGCTCGCTACATGATGTAGACGGGCGTGCCCACCGGCGAGCGGTCGTACAGGTCGATCACGTCGGGGATGCGCATCCGCACGCAGCCGTGCGACGCGTCGTGGCCGATCGACGAGTACTCGCTCGGGTCGATCCCGTGGATGCCCGCGCCGCCTTCGAAAGACATGAAGCGCGCCTTCAAGGGGTCCCCCGGCCCCGGCGGCACGACCGTGCCCGCCAGCTTGCCCGCCCACGCTTTCTTCGGCACGTACCACGGCGGATCGACCTGCTTCCATTCGATGTGGTGGAGACCCGGCGGCGTTTCCAGACCTTCCATTCCCACCGCTATTTCGTACGTCTTCGCAAGCTTCAGATGGTCGTAGAACTTCAGCCTGAAGTCGCCGCGGTCGACCACTATGTACGCTGGATACTTCGCCGCCAGCTGAGCCGTGCTCACCTTCGGCTGGACCACTTGCGTGGGCACCGTGAGCGTGCGGCTCGCGATGTCCCCCACCAGCGTCGACTCGATGCGCCCGCCCAGCTTCGGACTGTCCACGCGCAGCCCCACCCGGCCGCGCACCTTGCCCAGTCCGCTGGCGCTCGGCTGCACCGTCGCGTCGCGCGGCTCGCGGTTGACCACCGCGCGTATCCTCTTCGTCAACCCGCGCACCGCCGCGCGGGAATAACTCACCACGAGCGGAATGTCGCGCTTGACGCTGCCGCCGAACACGCCGCGCGCCGTCCGCGAGATGAACGAGCCGCCACGGCTCGCGCTCACCGCCTGGGAGACCACGTTGGGCACGTCCACGTCGATGCCCGCGTCGCGCGCGGCGAGCGTCCATGCGTGCGCGCCCGAGCGAACCGTCAGGGGCTGGTGAAGCCGAGCGACCACGTCGTCTTCGAGCTTCCGCCGCGCCGCCGCCTCGTGCAGCCCACCCACCGCCACGCCGTCGACGCTCACACCCTTCGCGATCACGTCCCTGCGCGAGTGGTCATACACGTAGGAGCCGCCCACCAGCACGACGAGCAGAACCGCCAATCCCAGCGCCACCGTCGGAAGTACCGATCTACCGCGCGCCGCGGAGCCGCCGCCGACGGTCGCGGCCATCAAAACCTCTCACTGATTCCGAATACGAGCACCGACCGCCCGAGTCTACCGGCCGCCAGAGCGGTGCAAGCCGTCTTGCGGGCTGGGGGTTTCTCACTCTCACGGCGAACTCTTGGCCCATATGCGTCCCCGAGACATCGAGATCGTAGATGTCAGTTTCCTTGACACGGAAGCCTAGTCGTGTAAAGTGATGGAGAGCGAGAGCAGGACCACCAACCCAGGAGGTCGCACAGCCATGTCCGCAGCCACCAGCGCGCAAGCCCTCGACGTCCACGAGCCCGACGCGGGGGGCGGCGAGAGCCTCGACGCCGTCTGGCGCGACCCCAAGCGCTACGCGTGGCTGCTCGGCCTGATCGTGCCAACGCTCCCGTTCCTCGCCTGGGGCCTCGTCCACCTCACCGGCCTCGGCGTGTTCTGGTTCTACGGCCCCGTGCTGATCTTCGCCGTCTTCCCGCTGCTCGACCTCGCCATCGGCATGGACGAGACCAACCCGCCCGACAGCGTCGTCAAGTGGCTCGAACAGGACCGCTACTACCGCTGGTGCACATATCTGTACATCCCCATCCAGTACGCCGGGCTGGTGTTCGCCTGCTGGATGTGGGCGCACGGCAACCTGTCCACGCTCGAGAACGTCGGGCTGGCGCTGACCGTCGCGATGGTCAGCGGCGTGGCGATCAACACCGCGCACGAGCTCGGCCACAAGCGCGCGTCGATCGAGCGCTGGCTGAGCAAGGTGGCGCTCGCGCAGAGCGGCTACGGGCACTTCTTCATCGAGCACAACCGTGGCCACCACGTGCGCGTCGCCACCCCCGAGGACCCCGCCAGCGCGCGCCTCGGCGAGAGCTTCTACCGCTTCCTGCCGCGCACCGTCCTCGGCAGCCTGCGCTCCGCGTGGGAGCTCGAGCGAGTTCGCCTCGGCCGCGTCGGCACGTCCACGATCGGCCCGCGCAACGACATCCTCAGCGCGTGGGGCATGAGCGTCGTGCTCTACGGCGCGCTCGTCGCCGTCTTCGGCGTGGTCGTCGTGCCCTACCTGCTGATCCAGGCGATCGGCGGGTTCTCGCTGCTCGAGGTCGTCAACTACCTCGAGCACTACGGCCTGCTGCGCCAGAAGCGCGACGACGGTCGCTACGAGCGCACGCGCCCCGAGCACAGCTGGAACAGCAACAGCACCGCGTCCAACGTGCTGCTCTACCACCTGCAGCGCCACTCCGACCACCACGCCAACCCCATCCGCCGCTACCAGGCGCTGCGCCACGTAGACGACGCGCCGCAACTGCCCACCGGCTACGCGGGCATGATCGTGCTCGCCCTCCTCCCGCCGATCTGGCGCCGGGTGATGGACCGCCGCGTGCTCGAGCACTATCGCGGCCAGCTCGAGCTGACGAACATCAGGCCCGGCCTGGGCGAGAGGACACTGACCCGCTACCGGGCCGCGGCGTGAGCCGCTACCGCTGTCCCTCCTGCGGCTACGTCTACGACGAGCAGCTCGGCCATCCGCGCGAGGGCTTCCCACCCGGCACTCCCTGGAGCGACGTGCCCGACGATTGGGCCTGCCCCGACTGCGGCGTGCGCGACAAGGTCGACTTCGAGCAGGACGAGGCGTGAGCGTGGGAGCGCCACCAGCCGCCGCGGCCGAGAGGACCCCCGCCGTCAAGCAACGTCAGCCCTACTCCGTGGCCGCGCGCGAGCTGCTGCGCGACACGCTGCTCGACGCCGCCTGCCAGGAGCTGTACACGCGCCGCTGGGCGGAGGTGACGATGGCCGACATCGCGCTCGCCGCCGGCGTCAGCCGACAGACGCTCTACAACGAGTTCGGCTCGCGCGACGAGTTCGCCCAAATCCTCCTGATGCGCGAGGCGGCCCGCTTCCTGGAGTCCGTCGAAGACGCGGTCAACGACAACGTCCACGACCCGGCCGCCGCGCTCGCCGCGGCGTTCGACGTGTTCCTCACCGCCGCCGCCGAGCACCCGCTGATACGCACTATCGTCCATGGCGAGGGCGCCGAGGATCTGCTCGCGCTGTTCACCACCCAGGGCAAGCCGATCGTCGAGAGCACCTCCGAGCGTCTGACCACCGTCATGCTCGCCAACTGGCCCGACGTGGAACCCGCGGGCGCGCTGCTGCTCAGCGAGTGCCTCGTGCGTCTCGCGATCAGCTACGCGGCGCTGCCCAAAGGTCCCGCCAGCATGACCGCCGCGTCGATCTCCGCGCTGCTCGGCCCGTACGTCGAGCAGCTGCTCGCACGCGGGCAGGCGTAGCGGCCCAAGGCGAGCCGGCGGCTCAGCCGACGCCGTCCGGCGCGGCGCCCGAGTCGCTCG
>DASUPL010000022.1:0-2838 GCA_036281155.1 Solirubrobacteraceae bacterium
TCTACGGCGGCTACTTCGGCGCCGCGCAGGGGATCATGCTGCTGGCGATTCTCGGCGTGGCCCTGACGCAGGACCTGCAGCGCACGAACGCGCTGAAGAACGTGCTCGCCGGGCTCGCCAACGGCGTATCGGGTCTGTACTTCGTGTTCGCCGCGCACGTCGAATGGGCGCCCGCGGGGATCATCGCGTGCGCGTCGATCATGGGAGCTCAGATCGGCGCGCGCTACGGACGACGCCTGCCGCCCGCGGCGTTGCGCGCGACGATCGTGGCGGTGGGTGTGTTCGCGATCGTGCGCCTCGTGGTCTACTGAGCGACCGTCGTCGCGCTGGGCTCGCGAGCGAACTGCGCGATCAGCTGCGCCGTGCGCTCGGGCTGGTCGATCGCCGCGAACGTGTAGCTGTCCTCGATCAGCTCCAGACGCGCGTTCGGGAAGTCGGCGGCGAGCCGCTCGCCGAGGCGCAGCTTGAACAGCCGATCGTCGGGCGCCCAGGCCACGAGCACGGGCTTGGTGAACTCGCCGAAGCGCTTCGCCGCGGCGAGCGTGTGGCGGTTGGAGACCTGGCGCAGGAACGACGCGAGGTCGCGGCGTATCCCCGCGTTCGCGAGCGCTGGCGCGATCCACGAGGCGGTGAGCGCGTCGTCCGCTCGCTTGCTAACCCAGCCGTAGGCGAGCGGCAGCCGCCGTGCCAAGCGCGGCCGCATCGCCTGCAGGAGCACGAGCGCCGCCCCCGGTATGCGCGCGAGCACCGGCAGCGCGCGGAACGCCGGCGGGAAGAAGCTCTCATACGCGTCGCAGGGCGTGAGCACGAGCCGCCCGAGCCGCGCGGGGTGGTGGACCGCGACGAGCTGGCAGAGCGCTCCGCCGGTGTCGTTGCCGACGAGCGTGACGTTCTCCAGCTCGAGCGCGTCGAGGAAGTCGGCGATCGTCTTGGCCACGCCGGGCGGGGACAGGTCGGCGCCGGGGTTCAAAGGGATCTGGTGGGAGCCGAGCGGCCAGTCCGGCACGATCACGCGGAACTCCTCGGCGAGCTTCGGCGCCACCTCGCGCCACAGCTCGCCGTCGGTCAGCAGGCCATGCACGAGCACGACCGGCTCGCCCTCGCCGAGCTCGCGGTAGCGGATCGTTCCCTGGCTCAAGCGCACTTCGTTCATGGCTGCCTCCTGGTCGCGAGTCGGTTGGCGAGTCTGCATGTCCGCGGCCGCGAGAACGCCCGCCCGGCACTATACATACAGCCAGTATGTATCTATCATACAGGCTGTATGGATGTCAACTCGGCACCCGCGCAGCGGGGGAGGGCGGCGCCTTCGGCGAAGGCGGAGCGCTCACAGGCGACGCGCTCGAAGCTGATCGCCGTGGCGAGCGAGTTGTTCGCCGAGCGCGGCTATGCGGCCGTGGGCACGGAGGAGATCGTGCGCGCGGCGGGCGTCACGCGCGGCGCGCTCTACCACCACTTCGACGGCAAGCGCGAGCTGTTCCAGGCGGTCTACGAAGACGTCGAGCGGCGGCTCGTGGAACGGATCGCCGAGTCGGCGATCTCCACGGCGAGCGATCCGCTGCAGGCCCTGCACGCTGGCGCGCAGGCGTTCCTCGACGCGTGTGAGGACCCGGCGGTGCAGCGCATCGCGCTGCTGGACGCGCCGTCGGTGCTCGGCTGGGAGCAATGGCGGGCAATCGGCCTGCGGTACGGCTTCGGCCTCGTCGAGGGCACCGTGCACGCGGCGATGGACGCCGGTCTGATCGACGCGCAGCCGGTGCGTCCGCTCGCGCACCTGCTGCTCGGCGCGATCGACGAGGGGGCGATGCTCGTGGCGCGCGCTCACGACGGAGGTGTGACCCGCGAGCAGGTCGGCGCGTCGGTGACGCGCATGCTCGATGCGTTGCGCCCGCGGTCGTGGCCTTGAGCGCGTCGTGTCCTCTCCAGTGGTCCGCGCTGATGGTTGCGGGTATCTTGTTCTGGGGGTACAGAGGGTGATGGCCGGAGCGAGCCTCAGTCGCATCGAAGGCCCATCGCGACAGCCCTAAACCGCGGTGCAAGCGAAGTGTTTCTCTCTTGGGACAGTGCGCTATCGGTCGAAAACCCTGCTAGCACGAGGGGTTACGCGGAGTAGTCATTTGCCTCGTTCACCGTCTCTTGTTAGCAATACTTGCGCTTCCTGAGCGCGTCCGCTAGACATCAAGATGTTCAGATTATAGTCAAGATCTGGGTTTCTTGGCCAGGTCATAACCAGGAGCATGCAAGATGCGTGGGACCCTCTATGGCCGGGACGCGCTCTCTTCAGAGCTCGACCGAACGGCTGCTGGGATCTCTGACTTCGCTCACGGTCTATTACCGCTTGCGAGCCGGTATCCGGTGCCTGTGTCGGCGCGGTTAGCGTCGAGGGCGTCTAATGCGACCGGTGAGCGTTTGAGTGTTGCATGCTCTCATTCCAAAAGGAGCAACCCGCGATGAAACGCATCAGGTATGCAGGGCTGGCGCTTGTGATCGTTGGCGCGCTGGGCGTCACGATTGCATCGACGGCCGTGGCACACACATTCAACTCCGACGTGATGGCGTCTTTGAAAGGCTCAGCCGACGCGACGCAGGTGTTCACGACAGCCGCTGGTAAAGTAGAATGCAAAAAAATATTAGTGATAGTTGGTGTAACCGGGTTAACAGTAAAAACATTAATAGTCATCATAATATACGAGGAATGCAAAGCATTCGGTCTGGCAGCGACGGTCTCACCTGCAGAATATGAATTCGACGCAGACGGCACGGCCTCGGTGTTGAAAGAAATCACGATCAAAGCAGTCGCCTGTGAAGTCAAAGTACCGGGCGGGGCAGCAAACGCCAAAC
>DASUPL010000023.1:0-7354 GCA_036281155.1 Solirubrobacteraceae bacterium
AGGCGCTCCACGGCGACGATCACCTGCTTGATCCCATCGGGCTGAAGGATGTCGAAATCCATCAGCCAGGTGTCCTTGATCGGATCCTGCGGCTGGCCGTCGCCGAGAATGCTGTCGATCGCGTTACGGACGAGAACCTCAAAGTGGTGCACCGTGCCGAAGCAGGCCGCTGCGACCTCTGCATGCCAGTCGTATAGCTTGACGGCACGCGCGTGGTCGTCACCTGCTTCTGTGAGAAATGGCTCGAAGCGGGCTGCCGATAGCCACGTGTTCGCTTGTCGCATGTCCACGTCGCGCTACTCTATGTCTTGACGCCCCGGTACCGCCTAGGACTCCTGCAAGGGAGTTATGCGGCCGGGGCTTTGCATTTCTAGAGTCCCGACTAGTCCAGAATCGGCGAGAGACCTCCGCTCAGTCCGGAATCAACCCCTCGCCCGTGAAGTCCTCGCTGGCCTCCTCGAACGTGACGTCGGCCGGCGGGAGGATCACGTCGGAGCTGTCGAGCTCGTCGTCGGCCACGCGCTCGCCGTTGGCTCGCACGTAGTCGAGCATCGCCGCGAACGCCTCGGCGAAGCCGTCCTCGGCGCCGGACTCGACGACCGCGATGACCGCGCTCTCGAGATCGTTGAGGCGCTGGGCGTCTTCGTCGGCGAGCCGGTACTGGTCCTCGCCTGAGATGCGGACGATCATGACTGGCCTCCGTCGCTCGCCGGGGCGGAATCGCCTTGGGCGATCTGCGGCGCCGCCGGGGGCGCGGAGCCCGCTCCGAGCTCAGCCTTCATCTTCGCCAGCTCGTCATCGACGGCGGGCTGGCTGGAGAGCTCCTTCAGCTGGCGGTCGATGTCGTCTTCGCCGCCGCCGAGCTGGGTGACGTCGTCGAACGTGCCAGCCGCTTCGAGCTCCTGCACGGCGTCCGCGCGGGCGCGCATGTTCTCGGTCTTGTCCACGGCGCGCTGCATCGCGAGGCCCACGTCGGCCATCTGCTCGCCCACGCCGGTCGCGGCCTCGGAGATCCGCACCTGGGCCTCAGCGGCGGAGTACTGCGCCTTGATGACCTCCTTCTTCGTGCGGAACGCTTCGATCTTCACGCGCAGTTTCTGCTCGGAGTCGATCAGCTTCTGCTGCTGGGACTCCAGTTCGCCCACCTGCGTGTCGAGGCCCTGCAGCTCGGTCTGGGCGACGTTCTTGCGTTCCAGCGCCGTGCGGGCGAGGTCCTCCTTGCCGGCGGCTAGCGCCTGGCGAGCCTGGGTGTCGAGCTTGACGACGCTCTGCTGCAGGGAGCTTTCCTGCATCTGCAGGCGCTTCTTCGCCGTCACCACGTCGGCGATGCCCTTCTTCACGTTCTGCAGCTGCTCGACCTGCTTCTGGTAGCTGTAGTCCAGGGTCTCGGCTGGATCTTCGGCCCGATCCAGCAGTTTGGAGACCTTGGCCTTCACGACGGTAGACATACGCCCGGTCAGGCCGGCCATCTGATCCTCCTATTGCTTTTCCACGGGGGGCCGATCTCGACTCGGCCGAACGACTTCTAGCGTAGCCGACGCGGGGCGTCGGACGACCCAGCGGGCGAGGAATCCCTTGCTCAGAGGCCCAGCGGGTGGCGAACCCTGTACCCGCCGTTGCCCCTGCGCAGCGGGCGCCAGCGCGGGCCCGGCTGGTTGGCGGGGTCATCAGCGGCGCTCGTGTCGAGGCGCAACCCCGCGACGGTCATGTACGCGTGGCCGGGGTTGGAGAAGATCGTGACCCAGCGGCCGACTCCACGCGAGCCCCATTTTTCGAATTCCGAGGAGTCCTCGGGCGTCGATAGGAGGTTGGCGCCGTGCAGCGCGAAGGACACCGTCCCCGAGCAGTCATAGCCGGGGGCTGTGAAGGACTTGTGCCCGCCGCCGAAGATGTAGGGCAGGCCGATGATCTGATCGCCCGACCAGATGATCTGCTGGACAACCGGCGGCACCGACATTGGCGCGGCGGCGATGCCGTTGACGTAGCGCGCGCGCGTGCCCGGCACGAGCAGCTGCGGCTTGGCGGGCACCGCTGGAGGCGGCACGGTGACGGGGCTGCCGCCGGTCGTGGCGCCGACCGTCGGGACCGCGCCCGCCGACGCGAGGGGCGAGTAGGGGACGACTTCGCCGGTGGCTGTCTTCATGTAGACGGGGCCCGTGTAGGCGATGTTCGTCGAGCGCGACGTCACGGGAGCCGTGTGCAGCAGCGGTTTGGCGGGGGTCTTGCCGGTGGGGGCGCCGCCGGCCGCCGCGCCGCCGGTGCTGGCGGCGAGAGCGCTCGGAGCGCCGATCATCGCCATCGTCGTCAAGCTGCAGAAGACCGCGCTAACGGAACGTGACCGCAAAACAACAACCTCTTTCGTTGGCCTGCGGGGTTAGCTGACGGGCTAGCGCTGAAAGAGCCTGCGCTTCTCACGGTCCTACCGCGGGATTCGCCCCAACAACCTGGGTCCCCCGTTCCCTGGCACCTAGCCAGAGACTCGGCTTACGGGCGGCACGCTAGCAAACCGCGATGACGACTGCGGCGCGTGCACCGTTTTTCGCGCTCCGATGCGGTCGCTAGGGTCCTCGTCAATGCGCTTCGTTTCGCCTCGCCCGTCCATGTCCACGCTCACCCTGGGCCTGGCTGTCCTGGCCGGCGGGCTGCTCGGCGGCTGCGGCAAGGGCAAGTCCGCTCCGGTCGCCGAGGGAGGCCCCGCGCGCACGCTCGCCCCCGTCGCCCCCGAGGGCGCGGTGAGCGTCACCACGCGCAACACCACGCGCTTGGGCGGCGAGGACGTGGCCGCCGACGCCGCGGGCATCGCGCGCGCGGCGTACCCGAGCCTGACCGCCGCCTCGCGCCCGCAGGCGGTCGTGCTGGTGGACGAGCGCGACTGGCCGGCCGCGCTCGCCGCATCCGCGCTCGCTGGCGCGCCGCTGGGCGCGCCGATCCTCTACGCCGAAGGCGACTCGCTTCCCGACGTCACGCTGCAGACCCTGCGCACGCTGGCGCCCACCGGCGCGAGCACGATCGGCGGCGCGCAGGTGATCCGCATCGGGACCTCCGCCGCGACGCCCAAGGGAGATGTGATCCGCATCCTCCCAAGGGCCGCGCCAGCGGTCATAGGCGCGGCCATCGCACGGCTGCTCGTGAGCGCCAACGGCGGCAAAGCCCCGCATCAGGCGATCGTCGTCTCCTCCAGCGCCCCGCGCTCGCTGACGATGCCAGCGGCGGGGCTCGCGGCGGAGAGCGGCGCGCCGATCCTGTTCGTCAAGCCGGGGCGGGTACCGGCCCCCACCGCCCGCGTCCTCGCGAGCATGCACCACCCGTCGATCTACGTCGTCGATCCGGCCGGAGTCGGCCGCGTCGCGCTCGACAAGCTCGGCCGCTACGGCACCGTCACCCCGATCGCCCCCACCGCGAGCGAAGGCGCGGGCGCGGCGGCCAACGCGGTCGCGGTCGCGCGCTTCACCGACGGCACGTTCGGCTGGGGCGTCAAAGAACCGGGCCACGGGCTCGTGTTCGCCAACGCCGCCCGCCCCCTCGACGCCCCCGCCGCGGCGATCCTGTCCGCCACCGGCGACTACGGTCCGCTGCTGCTGTTCGAAGCCGCCACCCAGACCCCCTCGCCGCTTTCCGGCTATCTGGGCAACATCAAACCGGCCTACACCGCCGCCGTGCGGCCGGTGAAGGGCGTCTACAATCACGGCTGGCTGATCGGCGACGGGCGCGCCATCTCAGCCACGGTGCAGGCCGAACTGGACTCGCTGCTGGAGATCACCGAACGCGAAGAAGCGCCTGAAGAAGCACCCGAAGAAGCGACCGAAGAACCCCCCGTCGAACAGTCGACTCGAACAGAACCGCATTGAGCCAAGCCGAGGACCCCCGCCGTTTGAACGCCCGCCAGACGACGGTCGAGGACGTGCGCCAGCTGATGGGAGCCTCGACGCCGCACTTCGCGCTGCAGCTGCGCAACCGCATCGCCAAGCTCATCGCCGAGCTGCCCGCCGATCACCCCGCGCGCGTGGAAGGCGAGCGCGAGATCGCGCGCCTGCAGCAGCTGGGCGTCAATGGTGAGACTCGTGGCGAGGCCGCCACGTCGGGTGAGCGCCCGTTGCCGTCGCTCAGCGTCGCGCCCTCCACGACGAGCGTCTGAGCCCGAGGCGCTCCCGCCGCCCGGACCCGGCTACCGCCGCCCGGCGAACGTCCGCTCGCGGGTGGCGTCCAGGAACCGGGCACGCAGCAGTTTGAACAGGAACGCGAACAGCGCCACGTCGAGCACGAGCATTCCCGTGGTCAACGCGCGCGGCACCGCGACGAAGGCCGCCACGATGAGGATGACCGCGGAGTGGAACACGATCGTCGGCAGCAGCGCGAGGATCATCGTGTGCGAGCGGTAGCCGCTGAGGTGCTCGCGCAGCGTCACCTCGACCGTGCCGAGCGCCACCGCCGCGAGGCTCGCGATCAGCGCCGCGCCGCCGTTGTGCACGTCGCCTCGTTTGACCGCCACGACCGTCCCGATCGCGCCGACGAGGATCAGCAGCTCCGACAACGGCAGCGGGTGCCAAGGGGCGCGCGGACGCTCGCCCACGGACAGCGGGTCTTTGTACGCGGGCGCGCTCGCACGCGCCTTGCCGCGCACGGCGCCCTTCGCGGGCGTGCGCGCATCGGCGGGCGCCTGCTCGCCGACAGCCGCGGCCTGCTCCGTGGGCCGGCCCGTGGGGCGCCGCTTGCGCGAGCGTCCGCGCCGGCCGGGGTTGCGCTTCGCCACGGCGTCCTCTCAGGTGCCAGGCCGAGGTTCTCTGCGCCGCATCGACGTCGATCGTAGCGCCTGGGGCCTGTCGGGATGGGCGCCTATCCTGTCGTTGATGTCCACGCTCTCCTCCCCCGCGCCGGCCGCGGGCGCGGGTATCCCGGACAGCGCGCTCGCGGGCCCCTATCCGGTCGGTGAGTACGCGGCGGCGCTGCGCTCGAAGCTGCGCTCCTTCACGCACGTGCAGCTGATGGGTGAGCTCGTGAACCTGCGCCCTTCGCGGGCGCGCGTGTACTTCGAGCTGCGCGACGCCGGCGGCGCGATCCCGTGCAGCGCGTGGCGCCAGGACTGGGAGGCGATGATCGCGCGCGGCGACGGAGCGCCGGCGGAGGGCATGCAGGTCGTCGTGGCGGGCGGCTGTGACTACTACACGGGCAGCTCCACCTCCTCGCCGAGCTTCTCCTTCGCGGTCAAGGATCTGCGCGTCGCCGGCGAGGGCGACCTGCTCGCGCGGATCGAGCGGCTGCGCAAGCAGCTCGACACGGAGGGCCTCCTGCGGCTGCAGAAACGCCTCGCGATGCCGCTGCTGCCGCGCACGATCGGCGTGATCACCGGCGAGGGCGGCAAGGCGCGCGACGACGTGCTCGCGGCGCTTCACCGGCGCGGCTGGGCGGGGCGACTCGTGTGGGCGTTCACGCCCGTGCAGGACCGCCACGCGGCGCCCGCGATCGTGCGCGCGCTCGGCGACCTCGCCGCCGTGGCGGAGGTCGACGCGGTGATCGTCGCGCGCGGCGGCGGCTCGCTCGCGGACCTGCTGTGCTTCTGTGACGAGACGCTCTGTCGCACCGTCGCGCTGCTCGGCGTGCCCGTGATCGCGTCCGTCGGGCACCACACCGACCGCACGCTGCTCGACGACGTCGCCGCCGTCAGCTGCTCCACTCCCACCCACGCCGCCGAGGCCGCCGTCGGCGTGGACTGCCGTCTCGCGCGCGCCGATCAGGCCGCCGCCGCCGGGCGGCTGCGCGACCACGGACGGCGCGCGGTGCTCACGCGCGCGCGGGAGCTGGCGAGCCTCTCGCGCGCGCCCGCAGCGCATCTCCAGCGCCAGCGCACGCGCCTGCACCAGCAGTTGCGCGAGATCCGCGCCGGCGCACGCCGTCGGATCGAGTCGGAGTGGCGTCTCGACGCGCGGCGCGCGGTCGTGCTGCAACGCAAGCGCGACTCGTCCCTGCTGGACTGCCGCGAGCGCCGCCCGCGCGAGCTCGAGCGCCTCGCGCTGGCGCTCGCGAGCCACGATCCGCAGCGCACGCTCGAGCGCGGCTACGTGCTCGCTCAATCCCCCGCGGGCGAGCCGATCCTGACCGCGGCCGACGCGCGCGCTGCGCAAGATCTGCGCTTGCGCTTCGCCGACGGCGCGCTCGCGGCTAGGGTCAAGGGAGAGCCATGAGCGAGCCGACCGACACAGCCCCCGAGCAGCCGCTCACATACGAGGCCGCCGCCGGTCGCGTGGAGGAGATCATCCGCCGCCTCGACTCGGGCGAGGCGAGCCTCGACGAGACGCTCGCGCTGCTCGGCGAGGGCAAGGGTCTGATCGAGCTGTGCGCGAGCCAGCTGACGGCGGTCGGCGGAGCGCTCGAGGAGCTACGCTTGGACGAGCTGGTAGCGCGCCTGGAGCAGGAGGCCGGAGCGTGAGCGCGGAGCGCGCTACACGCTCGCGGGCCTGGAGCTGGAGATCGTGAGCACGTGGGACACGCTCGCGGGCCTGGAGGTGGAGATCGAGGACTACGCCTTCGACCCGCTGCAGGCGACCGTGTCGAGCGAGTTCGAGCGCAAGAGCACCATCGTTCGCCTGCGCGGGCACGGCGAGGAGGGGCTCGGCGAGGACGTGACGTACGACGCCGTCGACCACGACGTCCTGCAGGCCGCGGGACCGACGCTGCCGCTCGCCGGCTCCTACACGCTGGCGTCCTTCTGCGAGCGCCTCGCGGGGCTGTCGCTGTTCCCCGAGGCCCCCCAGCGCGAGGTCTCACAGCGCTACCGCACGTGGGCGTACGAGTCCGCCGCGCTCGACCTCGCGCTGCGCCAGGCTGGGACGACGCTGCACGCCGCGCTCGCGCGCGAGCCCGAGCCGGTGCGCTTCGTCGTCTCGCTGCGCCTCGGCGAGCCGCCCACGCTCGAGCCGCTGCGCCAGCGCCTGGACCCCTACCCCACGCTGCGCTTCAAGCTCGACCCCACAAGCTCGTGGGACGAGCGGCTGATCGCGGAGCTCGTCGCCACGGGCGCGGTCGACTCGGTCGACTTCAAGGGCTACTACGTCGGGTCGGTCGTCGACCAGCCCGCCGACCCGGTGCTCTACAGGCGCGTCGCCGAGGCGTTCCCCGACGCGTGGATCGAGGACCCGGCGCTGACGGAGGAGACCGACGCGGCGCTCGCAGCGCACCGCGAGCGCTTCTCCTGGGACGCGCCGATCCACTCGATCGCGGACATCGAAGCGCTGCCCTACCCGCCGCGGATGGTCAACATCAAGCCCTCGCGCCTCGGCGGGCTGCGCAACCTGCTCGACGCGTATGACTACTGCGCGGCGCGCTCCATCGGCAACTACGGCGGCGGGCAGTTCGAGCT
>DASUPL010000024.1:0-22382 GCA_036281155.1 Solirubrobacteraceae bacterium
GTAATCGCGTGAGAATGGTGTCTACGAGCGTATCCGGCGCTCTGATCTCATCCCTCACTCGCCTCGCCGGCGGGGTTGTGGGGGACCAGCCTCCTAGATTTCCCCGGCTTGGCGGAGGCGGACCGCGCCGGGTGAGCCTGCTTTCTGATCCCGGCCTTCCCCGCCGCAGGCAAGCGGAGCCCGAGACCTCACTCGCCTAGTGTTATCTAGGCAGCGAGGGCGTACTCGTGAGAGTCCGCACTTATGGTTTTCCCGGGTGTTTTACGAGGCCGCCCGGGACCTCGACTCGCAACCACCCCCACGAGCCGACCACGTCGAAGCCTGTCGTCCCCGGGAGCGTTACTGCGCCTCCAGTGTAGCGTCGCGGCCCGCGTCATCCAAGCTGCGAGGAGCCCGCGAGGAGATCCGGTCGCGGACATGAAGCGACGCGGACCCGGGCCGCTTGAGGAACCCGCTCGGTCAGGCCCGAAAGCCCTTCTCCGTGGGTGGCGCGGCCTCACACCTCGGTGGCCTCGCTCTTTGCGACTCGAATCCGCGTCTGAATTCAAGGTAGCTCGCGGGCCTCCCCTTTGCAACCCCCAACGGGAGTCGTTCCCGCATATTCCGCAGAAAACCCGTGCGGCGGTTCGAGTCGCATCTCGAGTCGGCAAGCCGCCACGATCGAGACCTGGTCAGGGAAGATTTATCGACGCTGCCACAATGGGGCACATGGACAATCGCGACTTCTCCCTGTCCCGCCCCGTCACGTCCGTCCCCGCGCCCCCCGCCGTGTCTCCATCCGCGCCCGGCGCATACCCGAGCCATGCCGAGGAGAACCCCTTCGGGGAGCCGGCCGCCGATCACGGCCGCGGCGGAGGCCTGCGGGGGCGCATCGGCAGCATCCTCGTGGCCGCGGGAGCATTGTTCGTGAAGTTCTTCGGCGCGATCAAAGGCGGCCTCGTGCTGCTGCCGAAGCTGTTCGCGACGGCTGGCACCGCGCTCGTGTCGATCGCCGCGTACTCGCTCTTCTGGGGCTGGACGTTCGCGCTGGGGTTCGTCGTGCTGCTGTTCGTGCACGAGATGGGTCACGTGCTGCAGCTGCGCCGCGAGGGCATCAAGGCGAGCGCGCCGATGTTCATCCCTTTCATGGGCGCGGCCATCTTCTCGAAGTCGCTCGGCGACAACGCGCTCGCCGAGGCGCGCGTCGGGCTCGCGGGGCCGATCCTCGGGTCCGCCGGCGCGGCCGTCTGCTGGGCCGTGGGCGAGGCCACGAACAGCGACCTGCTGCGCGCGCTCGCGTACGTGGGCTTCTTCCTCAACCTCTTCAACCTGCTGCCCGTCCTGCCGCTCGACGGCGGTCGCGCGATGGCCGCGATGGCGCCGTGGATGTGGTTCGTCGGCTTCGGCGCGCTCGTCGTGCTCGCGTTCGTGTTCCCCAACCCGATCATGCTCATCATCGTTCTCTTCGGCGGCATGGAGACGTGGCGGCGTTGGAAGCTCAGGGGCACACGCTCGCTCGAGCAGGCCGCCTACTACCGCGTCTCGCCGCGCAACAGACTCATCGTCGGCGCCGTCTACATCGGTCTGATCGTCGCGCTGGTGATCGGGATGCACGAGAGTCACATCCTGACCTCCGCCGGGCACAGCTTCCGCTCGATCTAGCGCCGTCGGCCGGCGCGCCGCCGGGTCGCGCCTAGCGCCGGGCCTCTCGCACCGCGCGTTCCATGTCGCGCTTGGTCTCGCGCTCGCGGATCGTCTGGCGCTTGTCGTACAGGTCCTTGCCGCGCGCGAGCGCGATCTCCACCTTCGCGTTCGCGCCCGAGAAGTACACGCGCGTGGGCACCAGCGTCAGGCCGCGCTCCTTCGCGCGCGCCGCGACGCGGTCCAGCTCGCGACGGTGCAGCAGCAGCTTGCGCGTCCGTTCCGGGTCGTGGTTTTCGCGCGACGCGGGGCCGTACGGCGGGATGTGCACCGAGTGCAGGAACAGCTCGCCGTCGTGGATCGCCGCGTAGCCGTCCTTCAGCTGCGCGCCCGTCGTGCGCAGCGCCTTCACCTCCGTGCCTAACAACACGATCCCGCAATCCAGCCGCTCGATCAGCTCGTAGCGGTGCGACGCGTAGCGGTTCGACGCCACGTCGCCCGCGCCGATCTTGCGCTTGCCCTTGCCCTTCGCCATCCCTCGAGCCTAGATGGTCGGATCTTTTTTATGGGCTCCGCCCTTGCGGGCTCCGCGGCGGCGTGCGCAGCGTCGATCAGCCGGCCGGCAGCAGATCCACGCGGCCACGGACCGAGTCCACGCGCGCCACGCGCACCTCGATCCGGTCGGCCAGCCGCAGCGTCGATCCGGTGCGCTCGCCGTGGAGGATCGTGCCCTGTTCGTTCAGCTCCCACCACTCACGACCGTCCGGGCCCGACATGTGCCTCACGGGCAGCATTCCCTCGTAGTCCTCGAACGCGATGAACGCGCCCGCGGAGATCAGGCCGGTGACCTCGCCCGTGAACACCTGCTCCGATCCACCGTCGAACAGCACCCGCTCCAGCGCGAAGCAGCGCGCCACGTCGTCGGAGTCGCGCTCCACGATCATCGCGTCGCGCTCGCGCTCCGAGCACCACGCGCCCAGCTCCGCCATCTCCCCACTGCGCGGCTCGCGCTCACCGCCGCCCACCGCTGATAGCAGCGCCCGATGGCACACCAGATCGGGGTAGCGGCGGATCGGCGAGGTGAAGTGGCAGTACGTCGCCGAGCGCAGGCCCGCGTGCCCGAGGTTCGTCGGCGAGTAGTACGCCTGCTTCAGCGAGCGCAGCACCAGCGAGCTGAGCGCCATCCGCCCGCTGCCGGTGCGGCGGACATGTGCGTCCACGCGCTTGGACATCTCGCCGATCAGCTCCGCGGCCTGCGTCGAGGACATGTTCTCCGGCAGCGCCGGAGTCGGGACCTCCAGCGATGCGAGCTGATCCGCGAGCCGTTCCACGCGTTCGGGCTGCGGGCGCTCGTGCACGCGAAACAGGCACGGCAAGCCGCGCTTGGCGAAGAGGCCCGCGACCGCTTCGTTCGCGGCGATCATCAGGTGCTCGATCAGCCTGTGCGACTCCGTCTGCACGCGCCCCACGATCTCGCTCACGTTGCCGTGCTCGTCGAACGAGAACTCCGGCTCCACCGAATCGACCACCAGCGCGCCGCCGCGCTCGCGCTTTCGCTCCAGCTCCGCCGCCACCGCGCGCGCCACGCGCAGCGGCTCTCCCCACGGCTCCGCCGCGGACTCGCCGCCCGCGAACACCCGATCGACGCGTTCGTAGTCCAAGCGCGCATCGGAGCGGATCAGCGAGCGGTAGAACGCCGCGCGCGTGACCACCGCATCGTGCAGCTCCATCTCCACCGTCACCGCCAGGCGATCGACGCCCGGCTTCAGCGAGCACGCGTCGCTCGAGAGCGCGTGCGGCAGCATCGGCTCGACCGCCCCCGGCACGTACGTGCTCGTCGCGCGCCTGCGCGCCTCGCGATCCACGAGCGAGCCCTCCGGCACGTGCGCCGCGACGTCCGCGATGTGCACCCACACCCGCGTCGCGTCCGCGCCGAGCGCTTCCGCGGAGATCGCGTCGTCGAAGTCGCGTGCGCTCGCGGGGTCGACCGTGAACGTCGGCAGCGCGCGCAGGTCGCGCCTGTTCCCCTGTCGCCCCCGGGCCAGCTCACCCGCCGCGCGCGCCTCGCGCTCCACGGCCGCGTCGAACCCACGTGGCAGGCCACGGTCGAGCATCAGCGCCTCGATCACGTCGCGCGCCACGTCCGGGCGTCCCAGCACGCGCACGATCCGCGCGCCCGCGCCGCCGCCGCGTCCGCCCGCGCCGCGACCACCCGCAACGTGCACGCCAGCACCGCGCCCGCCCGAGCCGTGCCTGCCCGCGCCATCGACGCCCGAATCGCGCCCGCCCGAGCCGCGATTCCCGGCCCCACGCCCACCCACCTGCACCAGCACCATGTCGCCCGCGCGCGCACCCGCCCCAGCGCCGCGCCCCGAGCCCGGCGAGCCGATCGTCAATTGTGTCGAGCCGCCGCGTCGCCGCGAGGAGTCCGAGGCCTCCTGGCGGGGCGGGAACAACGGCTCGGCGATCAGGAAGCGCCCGCGTCGCTCCAGCACCGCCACGACCGCGTTCGTCGGCGCGGGGCCGCTCGGCGCAGTCTCCCCACCGGGCCGGCGTCGCTCCGAGCCGCTCACCTCAGCTTCGCCGCCAGCGTGCTCAGCGCCACGTCCAGGCCGTGTTCGCTGTCGACGTCGCCGACGCGCACTTCGGGGGTAATGCCAGCGCCCTGCTTCACGCCCCCGCCGCCGAGGTTGCGCCCATTGGGCGTGAAGTACTCCCCCACGGTGATGTCCAACGCGCCGCCGTTGGACAGTCCCTGCTCCTGCTGGAAGACGCCCTTGCCGAACGTGTGCGTGCCCACGACCGTCGCGCGACGGTGATCCTGCAGCGCCGCCGTCACGATCTCCGCCGCCGAGGCGGTGTTCGAGTCCACGAGCACCACCATCGGTATCGATCCCGCGATCGCCCCGCCGCTGGCCTTGAGCGTCACCGTCGGCTGCGTGCGCCCGCGCGTCGTCACGATGGTCGCCCCCTTCGCGACGAACACGCTCGCGATCAGCTGCGCCTCGTCGACCAGGCCGCCGCCGTTGCTGCGCAGGTCCAGCACCAGCCCGCGCGCGCCGCTGTGGAGCTCGTGCTCGACCGCTTCGCGCACTTCGCCGTGCGCGCCAGGGCTGAACGTCGCCAGCGCGACCACGCCGAGCTTCACGCCGCGCACGGTTCTGCTCAGCGAGGCGACCACCGGCTCGGACACGACCGCGCGTACGATCGCCACCGTGCGCTGTGCGCCAGCGCCGTCGCGGGCGCCGTGGGCCCGTTCGATCCGCAGCTTCACCTGCGTGCCCGGCCGTCCTTTGATCAGCGCTATCGCCGCTTCGGAGGAGAGCCCTTTGAGCGTCCGCTCGCCAACGCCCACGATCAATTCCTCCGCCTTCAACCCCGCGCGCTGCGCGGGGGAGTCTTTGAACACCCGTGAGATCAGCAGGCCACGGGGGTCGGGCGCGACCGACACGCCGATGCCCGTGAAGTGCGGCGCGCGGCTGAATTCGCTGTATTCCTTCGGCGAGAGATAGTGCGAGAAGCGGTCGCCCAGGCTCGAGACCATGCCCGAGATCGACGCGCCCGAGAGCTGGCCGGAGGAGATCGGCCGGTAGTAGTTGCGCTCGATGCGCTCGATCGCTTCGTCGACCACCAGCGTCCGATGGTTCGCGACGAACGCGTCACGCACGAACCGCGGCAGGTATTTCGGGTGCCCGCCCAGCCACACGCCGGCGAGCAGCAGAACCGGCAGCAACGCCACGAGCACGACGGTCAGCGGCTGTCTGGCGGGCGGGCGCATGGCTGCGCGCAAGCGTAGTCGAGGCCATCCGCGGGCCGGGATCCGGTCGAACCTTCTAGGGTTGGGCCATGGCCGTGCTCACCAGCAGCGTCGTTCCCGCCAACGGCTTGCCGATCCACCGCATCGAGCTCCCCGGCACGCGCGCGCTGACGATTCTCGTCGCGTTCGACGCGGGCGCGCGCAACGAGCGCCCCGAGGAGAACGGCATGGCCCACTTCCTCGAGCACCTCGTGTTCAAGGGCGGCGAGAAGTACCCGCACTACCGCGACGTCAACGAGACCGCCGAGCGCCTCGGCGGCGTGCTCAACGCGTACACCAGCCAGAACATCGTCGCCTTCCACATCACCGTCCGCGCCGAGAGCGCCGGTCCCGCGATCGACCTGCTCAGCGACTTCGTCGGGCGCCCGCGTCTGGACGCCGAGGAGCTCGACCGTGAGCGCGGCGTCGTGATCCAGGAGATCAACCGCGCCTACGACCAGCCGTCGATGGTCGCGGAGTACCTCATCGACCGCGCCGCCTTCGGCGAGCACCCGCTCGGGCGCACCGTGCTCGGACCCGAGGAGAACCTCCGCAGCTTCACCCGCGAGGGGATCGTCGCGTTCCGCGAGCGCCGCTGGGCCGGAGCGCGCGGCGGCGCGTTCCTCGCCGGCAACCTCGAGCACCTTCCCGAGGAGGCGCAGCTGCAGGAGTGCTTCGCGCGCTTCCCCGCGCTGGGAGAGCCCGAGCCCTATCTGCCCGTGCCCGCGTTCGCGCCCGAGAGGCTCGTCGAGCAGCGCGACACCAACCAGTCGCACCTGCGCATGATCTACAGGCCCCACATCGACGTCTCAGACGTGCGCCAGCGCGCCGCCCTGTCGATCTACTCCACGCTGCTCGGAGGGTCGATGGGCTCGAGGCTGTTCGACGAGATCCGCGAGAAGCGCGGGCTCTGCTACTCGGTGTCCGCGATGGACCACACGTTCGCCGACGTCCCCATCCTCCAGCTCAGCTCGGGCCTGGAGTCCGGCAAGTGCGTCGAGGCGTACACGCGCATGCGCGAGATCGTCGACGAGCTGCGCAGCGACGGACCCACCGAGGAGGAGGTGGCGCGCGCGCGAGCCTACGCCGCCGGGCGCCTCGTGCTCGGCTTCGAGAACACCAACGCCGTCGCCCGCTTCGCGGCCAACCAGCGCGTCGTCTTCGGCGAGGACATCGACCCCGACGCCGCCATCGCCGCGCTCGACGCGGTCACCCACGAGGAGGTGCGCACCGTCGCCGCCGGCATCGCCGACGAGCTCGCCATCGCCTGCGTCGGCCCGCACTCAGCCGACGAGTTCTAGACGTTCGCGTCTCGCACGCCCGCGCGCTGGGGCGCCGTCGCCCCCGAATCGTCCCTTGCAGCGCTGGAACTGCCACATCCTCGGCCATATCATGCATTACTGCTTGGTGAGAAAGGGCACGCCTGGAGGGGCCGCCTGCCGCCGATGAGCGGTATCGAGCTACACCACAAGGTTTGGAGCGACGTTTCGATGATGGCTGGGAGAATTTCCGTGCGAGCGCTCACCACAGCGCTGCTCACGCTCGCACTGCTCGCCATCGGCCCAGCCGCGCTCGCCACCGCCGCGCCCAACCTCGCGATCGAACAGCCGCTCGCGGGCAGCGCCACGAACAACACCCTCCCGCCCTTTAGCGGCAGCAGCGAAGACGAACTCGACCTCGTCACGGTCAAGGTCTACGCCGGCCCCAGCGCCGAAGGCTCGCCCGTGGCCACGTTGGTCACGACGCTGCCCCCCTTCGAAGGCAAATGGGAAGTCGCAACGGAAGCGCCCCTCGAACCCGGGGTGTACACCGCGGTGGCCGAACAGGAAACCCAGGAAACCGAAAGCGCCATCAGCGCGCCCGTCACCTTCACGATCGATACAACCGCGCCAGCGGTGTCGATCGACCCCGCCAGCTCGCCCACCAACGACGCCACGCCGACGCTCACCGGCGGCGACGGAACCGAAGCGGGCGACACGGGGGTCACCGTAACCATCTACAAAGGTCCCGCCCCCGAAGGCGAAACCGCGTCAACCGGCGAAGCGAGCACCGAAGGCTCCGCCTGGGGATACACCCCCAACGAACTGCCCGACGGCACCTACACGGCCCAAGCGACCCAACACGACGAAGCTGGCAACACCGCCACCAGCACGCCCGTGACGTTCACCGTCGACACCACCGCACCCGCGGTATCGATCGACCCCGCGGCCTCGCCCACGAAAGACGCCACGCCGACACTGACCGGCAGCGCCGGCACCGAAGCGGGCGATACCGCGGTCGCCGTCACCATCTACAAGGGCCCAGCCGCCGAAGGCGAAGTCGCTTCGAACGGCGAAGCGACCAGCGAAGGCACCGCCTGGAAATACACCCCCACCCAACTCCCCGACGGCACCTACACCGCCCAAGCGACCCAACACGACGAAGCCGGCAACACCGCCACCAGCACCCCCGTCACGTTCACCATCGACACCAACCCACCCAACGTCACCATCGACCCCACAAGCTCCCCCACGAAAGACGCCACGCCGACACTGACCGGCGCAGCTGGCACCGAAGCCGGCGACGGCACAGTAACGGTCACCATCTACGAAGGCCCCGTCACCAAAGGCGAAATCAAAGGCAAAGTCGAATCGACAGGCGAAGCGAGCAGCGAAGGATCCGGCTGGGAATACACCCCCGCAGGACTCCCCGACGGCACCTATACCGCCCAAGCCACCCAGCACGACGAAGCTGGCAACACCGCCACGAGCACGCCCGTGACGTTCACCATCGACACCAATCCGCCCGCGGTATCGATCGACCCCGCGGCCTCCCCCACGAAAGACGCCACGCCGACACTGACCGGCGCAGCTGGCGCCGAAGCCGGCGACAGCACAGTCACGGTCACCATCTACGAAGGTCCCACCACCGAAGGCGAAACCGCATCGACAGGCGAAGCGAGCACCGTAGGCACCGCCTGGAAATACACCCCCACCCAACTCCCCGACGGCACCTACACCGCCCAAGCGACCCAACACGACGAAGCCGGCAACACCGCCACCAGCACGGCCGTGACGTTCACCATCGACACCACCCCGCCCGCTGTCACGATCAAACCCGCGAGCTCCCTCACGAACGACGCCACGCCGACGCTTACCGGCGACGCTGGAACCGAAACGAGTGACAGCGCAGTCGCCGTCACGATCTACAAAGGCAGCTCCGCCGGCGGCGCAATCGCATCGACCGGCGCAGCGACCACGAAAGGCTCCACCTGGTCATACACCTCCACCCACCTCGCCAACGGCACCTACACCGCCCGAGCCACACAACAAGACGAAGCTGGAAACATCAGGACGAGCCTCGCGGTCACCTTCACCGTCGACGCCACCGCCCCGGCTCCCACGATCACCACGCCCGCGGAAGGCGCATTGCTGAACGTCTCCAAAACCACGCTCAGCGGTCTCACCGGCCAGTCCAGCGGCGACCTGCAGGCGGTGAGGTTGAAATTCTACTTCGGCGCGTCGAGCACACCGTTCAAAACGCTCGCACTCAACGCCAGCGCCGGCAAATGGACGACCGGCGCAAGCAGCCCCACGCTCGGCAACGGGATCTACACAGTGATCGCGGAACAAGCCGACGAAGCAGAAAACATCGGCACGAGCACCGTCAGCTTCACGATCAGCACCGGCTCGCCCTCCGTCACGCTCGACACGAGCGCGTTCGTCGACCGCGCCAGCTCGCTCTACGCCGACGCCACACCGAGCTTCAGCGGAAGCGGGTCCACCGCGCCCGAAGACAGCAGCACGATCCTTGTGAAGATCTACAAAGGCGAAGCGACATCCGGCAGCCCCGTCAGGGAAATGGAAAGCGCGCTCAGCGGCTCGAAATGGAAAACCAGCCCGGTGACAGCGCTCCCGGACGACACCTACACCGCGCTCGCCGAACAGGCGACCTCCAGCTCCAATCCGACGGGACTCAGCGCACCCGTCACGTTCACCGTCGACGGCCACGCGCCAGGCGTCACGCTCACCACGCCCGCCGACGCCAGCACCACGTCGAGCTCCTCTCAGCCACTCGCTGGAGCCGCGGGCACCGCCGCGGGCGACTCCGCCACCGTCACCATCCACCTGTACGCGGGCACGAGCGCCGCGGGATCACCGCTGCAGGCGGTCCTCGTGCAGGCGTCCGCAGGTGCATGGACAGCCGCGTTTGGAGGACTCGAACCCGGCACGTACACCGCGCGCGCCGAACAGCGCGACGACGTCGGCAACATCGGCCTCAGCGCGCCCGCGACGTTCACCGTCACCACGCCCGAACCACCCCCGGTCACGCCCCCAGTGACGCCTCCCGTCGTCCCTCCCGTCACGACACCTGTCACCCCTCCCGTCGCTCCCCCCAGCACCCCTCCCGCCACGCCTCCCCCCGCTGCCACCGCACCCGCGCTGATGCAGCCGTTCCCCGTCGTGCGCATCGCCGGCTCCGTCAGCTCCTCGGGGGTCAAACTCAACCTCCTCACGGTGCAAGCGCCGATCGGCTCGATCGTGACCGTCACCTGTCGCGGGCACGGGTGCCCCGCCAAGCGCGTGGACACCGTCTCCACGTCCGGACGCAGCAAGAGCAAGCTCGGCCTCGTCACGATCGTGTTCCGACGCTTCGAGCGCTCGTTGCGCGCGGGCGCCTCGCTGCAGATCAGAATCTCCAAGGCGGGCCAGATCGGCAAGTACACGCGCTTCACCATCCGTCGCGGCAAGCTGCCGCGACGGATCGACAGTTGCCTCAGCCCAGCCGGCGTCCAACCGATCGCGTGCCCGTCGTGAGCGCCGTACGCCAGCTCGCGACGCGCTGGATCGACACGGACCGCCCACCCCTGTCAGAGGGTGCGCGCGCGGCGATCGCGCTCGCGCTGCTGTGCCCCGCGATCTTCCTCTGCTTCTTCCTCGTCGGACGCTCGACCCTCTCCGCCAGCACGCCCCATCCGACAGCCGCTCCGAGCCTCCCCCTCACGTACACCGGCATCGCCATTCCCGCGCGCCTGGGCAGCGCACCGACCATCGGGGCGATCGCGCCCGTGCGCACGCGTCGTGTCGCCAGCGCCGGCTCAACGCCCTCGACCTCCGTGACGCAGCCCCAAGTCGCGAGCTCCTCACCCGCGCCCGTCTCCACACCCGCCCCCGCCGTCCCCCGGACGCCCGCCCCTGCGCACCGCTCACAGCCTCGCAGGAGTGAACGCGTCTCGTTCGACAGCTCAGGCTGACGTCGTGTACTGGACGACCGCCCGCCTGCTGAGGCTCGCCACTCCGCTCCTCGCCGTGATCGCAATCGCCGGCTATCTGGTCGGCCACCAGCACGCCACCGTCGCGCCCGCGGGCGCGCTCGGGGAGCAGACACGGATCGCGTACGGCACCAACGTCCTGCTCGAATACCCCGCCGGCTGGCGACAGCTCGCCGCAAGCGCCGCGCCCGCGATCCCCGGCCTGCGGGTCACCCATGCGATGCTGCTCGCGCCGGCGGGAGATGGCGCCCACAGCGGGCTGCTCAGCGGCCAGATCTCCGGCGAGAGCCCGCTCCCCGCGACGCTGCTCGCGCAACTGAGCGGCGCTCCGCAGACCGAAGTCGTCGACCTGCTCAACGCGCAGGCCTACCGATACAGCCGCCTGAGCCCGCGCGGCTACGATCGCGCTCTCGAGCTGTACGTCACACCAACCCTGGGCGGCAGCCAGACGGTGCTGGCCTGCTACGCATCTCAGCCACAGTCAAGGTCCATGCGACAGTGTCAGCAGATCGTCGCGAGAGTCACGCTCGCGGGCAGCTCCCCCACCGATCTCACGCCCGACGGTCACTACGCCGCCCGTCTCAAGCAGCTGATCGGCACGTTGGACGCGAAACGACTCGAGCTGAGAAAGAAGCTCAGCCGTCGTTCCACGGCGACCGCGCTCGCGCACCTCGCCACGACGCTCGCCGACAGCTTCACCGCCACCGCAAGATCGCTCACGACGCTCGAATCGCCGCGAGCCGCGAACCCCACCCAGATGGCGCTCACCAGTTCGATCCTCGCCGCGCGCCGCGCCTACGAAGCGCTCGCCACCGCCGCCCGCCGCTCCGCCAGCTACGCGACCGCCCAGGCGCGCGTAGCGGAGGCCGAGTCGAACGTCGACGCGGCGCTACAGACCTTCACCCTGCTCGGCTACACCCGCCCGAGCTGAGCGCCGAGCTGAGCGGAGTCCTCAGCCGAGCGCCACCATGCGCTCGATCGGCACGCGCGCACGCTTCGCCACGTCCTCCGGCACGCGCACCTCGAAGCGCATCTCGCGCAGCGCGTCGCGCACGTTCGCGAGCGTGATCATCTTCATGTACTGACACGACGCCTCCGCGTTCGCCGGGATGAACTCGACCTCCGGCGCGGCCATCCGCAGCGGGTAGAGCATCCCCACCTCCGTCGCCACCACCGCCACGCGGCGTGCGTGCGCACCCGAGGACCCGTCCGCGCCGCCCCGCTCACGCTCCTGCTCTGCCTCGACGTCGAGCTTGGCCTGCTCGGCGTACTGGAGCATCCCGCCCGTCGAGAGCATGTGCACGCCCTGCGCCGACACGTCGCCCGCCGCGACGTACTCCATCACGCTCGTCGAGCAGCCGCACTCCGGGTGGATCAGGAAGTCCGCGCCCGGGTGCGCCGCGCGCGTCGCTTCGATGTCCGACGGGCGGATGCCCGCGTGCACGTGGCACTCGCCGTCCCACACGTGCATCCGCTTGCCGAGCTCCTTCTCCACGTACGCGCCCAACCACATGTCCGGGCCGAACAGGATCTCCGTGTTGGGGCCGTGCGTGTCGTAGATGTGGCGCACCACGTCAACGGCGTTCGCCGACGTGCAGCAGTAGTCCGTCAGCGCCTTCACCGCCGCGGTGGTGTTCACGTACATCACCACCACCCCCTCCGGGTACTGCGCCCGCCACGTCGCCAACTGCTCTGCGTCGATCGACGCCGCCAGCGAGCAGCCCGCGTCGAGGTCCGGGATCAGCACCGTCTTCTCAGGGCATAGCACCGACGCGGTCTCCGCCATGAAGTGCACGCCGCAGAACACGATCGTCTCCGCATCCGTCTCCGCCGCCTTGCGCGACAGCCCCAGCGAATCGCCCACGTAGTCCGCCACGTCCTGCACCTCCGGCACCTGGTAGTTGTGCGCCAGGATCACCGCGTTTCGCCGCGCCGCCAGCGCGCGCACCTCATCCTTCATCGCCGCGACCTCCTCCGGCGAGAGACCGGCCGCGCCAGGGCTGGTCGGGGCCATGGGGAGCGTCGGAGCCATAGGGAGGTTCATGGCAAGGCCTCCAGTGTGAGGGAGAGGTCCAGAGCGGGTGCCGAGTGAGTCAGCGCGCCCATCGAGATCCATTCTACCCCCGTCTCGGCGACCGCCCGGAGCGACTCCAGACTCACCCCGCCACTCGCCTCAAGCTGCGCCCTGCCCGCGACCTGCGCCACCGCCGCGCGCAGTTGCTCCTCGTCCATGTTGTCCAGCAGCAGTCGCGGCGCGCCCGCCGCCAGAGCCTCGTCGATCTCACGTGGATCGCGCACCTCCACCTCCAGTGTCGCCGCCAGCTGCGGCGCCGCCGAGCGCGCGCGCTCGACCGCCCGCGCGATCCCGCCCGCCGCCGCGATGTGGTTCTCCTTGATCAAGATCGCGTCGTACAGCCCCACGCGGTGGTTCACCGCGCCACCCGCCGCCACCGCCGCCTTCTCCAGCGCCCGCAGGCCGGGGGTCGTCTTGCGCGTGTCGAGCACCTTCGCGCCCGTGCCCTCCACCGCGCGCGCCGCGCGCGCGGCCATCGTCGCCACGCCCGACAAGCGCCCCAGGAAGTTCAGCGCCGTGCGCTCCCCCGTCAGCAGCGCCCGCGCGCTGCCCTGCGCACTAAGCACCGGACCACCCTGCTCGCGCCACACGCCCTCCGCCACCAGCCCCTCCACCCGCACCTGCGGGTCCAGCAGCGCGAACGCCGTCTCCGCCGCCCGCAGGCCATAGATCGCCCCCGGCGCCTTCTGCGTGATCGTCGCGCGCGCCCTCGCGTCGCCCGACACCGTCGCCTCCGTCGTCACGTCCCCCGCGCCCACGTCCTCCACGAGCGCCGCCCGCACGAGCGCGACGAGGCCCTCCGCCTGGGGACCGTCCACTCCTATCCTTGGCTCGACGCGGTAGACAGCAGATACGCACGCACGAATTCATCAAGATCTCCATCCAAGACTCTCTGCACGTCGCCCATCTCGTGCCCCGTGCGATGGTCCTTCACCATCGTGTACGGGTGCAGCACGTACGAGCGGATCTGCGAGCCGAAGTTCACGTCCTGCGCCTCGCCCTTCTCCGCCGCGATCTCCTGCTGGCGTTCGCGCTCTTTGCGCTCCAGCAGCTTCGCGCGCAGCATCGCCATCGCCGTCGCGCGGTTCGACGACTGCGAGCGCTCGTTCTGGCACTGCACCACGATCCCGCTCGGGCGGTGCGTGATGCGCACCGCCGAGTCCGTCTTGTTCACGTGCTGCCCGCCCGCGCCCGACGCGCGGTAGGTGTCCACCTGCAGGTCGTCCTCGTTGATCTCCACCTCGCCCGTGTCCTTCACCACCGGCGCCACCTCCACGCCCGCGAAGCTCGTCTGGCGGCGGTGCGCCGAGTCGAACGGCGACAGACGCACCAGCCGGTGCACGCCGCGCTCCGCGCCGAACAGCCCGTACGCGTTCTCGCCCGACGCGCTGAACGTCGCCGACTTGATGCCCGCTTCCTCGCCCGCGCTCGCCTCCAGCAGCTCCACCTCGAAGCCGCGGCGCTCGCACCAGCGCATCAGCATCCGCAGCACCATCTCCGCCCAATCCTGCGCGTCCGTGCCGCCCGCGCCCGCGTTCACGCTCACCAGCGCGTCGCCCGCGTCGTAGCGCCCCGAGAACAGCCGCTGCTCCTCGAGCGCCGCCAGGCGCTCCTCCACCGAGGCGATCTGCTCGTCCACCTCGCCCTGCAGCGAGGAGTCCTCCGCCGCCATCTCGCTCAGCCCGTCCAGGTCCTCCACGTCCGCCCGCAGAGCGTCGAACGTCTCTAAACGCTTCGACGCGCGCGAGTGCTCCGCCGACACCGCCGCCGCTCGCTCCGAGTCGTCCCAGAAGCCCGTCGCACCCATCTCATCCTCGAGCGACGCCACCCGCCCGGCCAGCTCAGCCGGGTCAAAGATAGTCCGAGAGCAGCTTCATCTGCTCCCGGATGGCAGCCAGGCGTTGGGGGGTCGATTCGCTCGGCGCGGCTGTGGCCATGGGGTCACGGTATCAGTGGGGGTGGCGCGAGCACGCCGCAGCGCATCGCGCCCGTCAATCTCGCATGCCGAACAGGCGCTCGATCTCCTCGTCCGGCTCGTCGAAGTCGTCGCTCATCCAGATCTGGCCGCGTAGGCCGCCCGGTTGGCGACGGACAGCAGGCTCGTTGTAGGAGATGAGCTTCGCTATGGGTCGCTCTCCGCGACAGATAACGATCTCCTCGCCGTTTGCCACCCGATCGATCAGGCTGGACAGCTGTGCCGTTGCTTCAGCGATCGTGACTGATGCAGGGGCGTCGAACTCCGACATTGTCAGCCGGGCGCCGCCTCCGGCTTGATCCGCTTGCGGCCCTTCTGGTCGGTGCGGCCTGTGCCGATGCACTCGCGGCACACGATCCATTTGCTCTCTTGCGGTGCCTCGTCCTCGGACGCAGGCGGAGTCCACCACTTCCATCCCGCGCCACTGCACGTCTTGCAACGATCGCCCTCGGGGATCAGTCTGTCGCTCTGGGTCATGTCGGTGAGCCTACCCCGTGCTTCGGCCGTCTACGTTCCGTGACACTTCTTGAACTTCTTGCCCGATCCGCACCAGCAGGGATCGTTGCGCCCGACCTCGTGCTCGTGGTCGACCACGCGCTGCTCCACCACGGGCATCATTTCGCCGTCGCCGTAATCCTGCCCCGCGACTCCCGCCGCGGCCGCGGCCGCCGCGAGCGCGCCCGAGCCGGCCTCGCTGTGGCCGCCTGAGTAGGACACGCGGCCCGCGCGCGTCGAGTTGCCCGCGGCCGCGAACGACGGCACCTGCGCGCCACCGCGACCGTTCTCGCCCTCCACGTTCACCTGCACGTTGAAGATCATCCGCGCGTAGTCCGACCACACGCTGTTCATCAGGTCGCCGAACAGCGTGAACGCCTCGTTCTTGTACGCCACCAGCGGGTCGATCTGCGCGAAGCCGCGCAGGTGGATGCCCTCGCGCAGGTAGTCCATGTCGAACAGGTGCTCGCGCCAGCGTTCGTCGATGATCTGCAACAGCAGGAAGCGCTCCAGCGCGCCCATCAGCTCCTCGCCCAGCGACTGCTCGCGGGCGTCGTACAGCTCCATCGCCGTCGTCACGATGCGTTCGCTCAGCGAGTTGCGGTCGACCGTGTCGCTATCCAGTTCCTCGCGGCCCAGGTCCAGCGGGAAGAACTGGCCCAGCGCCACGAACAGGCCGTCCAGGTCCCAGTCCTCCAGGAAGTCCCCCGGCGTGTACTGGTCGACCGTGCGCTCGATCACCTTCGCCACCTCCCCGCGCGCCTCCTCGCCGATGCTCTTGCCTTCCAGCACCTCGTCGCGGTAGGCGTAGATCACGCGGCGCTGCTCGTTCATCACGTCGTCGTACTCGAGCACGCGTTTGCGGATCAGGAAGTTCTGCTCCTCGACCTTCTTCTGCGCTTTCTCGATCTGTTTCGAGAGCATTCCCGCCTCGATCGGTTCCTCGTTGCCCTCGTCGTCCACGCCGCCCAATTTGTCCAGGATGCGGTAGATGCGGTCGCCCGCGAAAAGGCGCACCAGGTCGTCCTCCTCCGACAGGAAGAAGCGCGACTCGCCCGGGTCGCCCTGACGGCCCGCGCGGCCGCGCAGCTGGTTGTCGATGCGCCGCGACTCGTGACGCTCCGTGCCGCAGATGAACAGGCCGCCCGCCGCCATCACCCGCTCGCGACTGTCCGCCAGCTTGCGCTCCACCTCCGGCAGGATCTCGCGCATCCGCCGCTCGTACTCCTCCGCGTCCTCGCGGTTCACGCCTTCGCGCGCGAGCTGCTGCGCGGCCAGGTGCTCGGGGTTGCCGCCGAGCTTGATGTCCACGCCGCGGCCCGCCATGTTCGTCGCAATCGTCACCGCGCCCGGCTGGCCCGCCTCCGCCACGATGTCCGCCTCGCGCGCCGCGTGCTCCGGCTTCGCGTTCAGCACCGTGTGCTTGACCCCCGCCCGCGTCAAGCGCTCAGAGAGCAGCTCCGAGACCTCCACCGAGATCGTCCCCACCAACACCGGCTGGCCCGCCTCGTGACGCGAGGCGATCTCCCTCGCCACCGCGCTCCACTTGCCCTCCTTCGTCTTGTAGACCTGATCGTTGCGATCCGCGCGGACCATCTCCATGTTCGTCGGGATCTGCACCACCGGCAGCTCGTAGATCTTCATGAACTCCGTCGCCTCCGTCAGCGCCGTGCCCGTCATGCCCGACAGCTTCTCGTACAGGCGGAAGAAGTTCTGGTAGGTGATCGTCGCCAGGGTCTGGTTCTCCTCCTGGACGGCGACTCTCTCCTTCGCCTCGATCGCCTGGTGCAGACCCTCCGACCAGCGCCTGCCGTCGAGGATGCGTCCCGTGAACTCGTCGATGATCGCCACCACGCCGTCGATCACCGCGTAGTCCACGTCGCGTCTGTACAGAGCCTCCGCGCGCAGCGCCTGGATCAGGTGGTTCACCAGATGCCCGTTCTCCGCGCGATAGAGGTGGTCGATGCCCAGGAAGCGCTCCGCCTTCGCCACGCCCTGCTCGGTGATCGCCACCGTCTTCTGCTTCTCGTCGATCTCGAAGTCGAAGTCCGCCGTGAAGCTCTTCTTCATGCGCGGATCCATGCCTTCGGGGGTCTTGCCCACGACCATCTGCGGAGCCAGGCGCGCGAACTTCACGTACAGGTCCGCCGCCTGTTCCGGAGCCCCCGAGATGATCAGCGGCGTGCGCGCCTCGTCGATCAGGATGTTGTCCACCTCGTCCACCACCGCGAAGTAGTGGCCGCGCTGGACCTTTTCCTCGAGGTCCTTCGCCATGTTGTCGCGCAGGTAGTCGAAGCCGAACTCCGAGTTCGTGCCGTAAAGCACGTCGCACGCGTACGCGCGCTGCTTCTCGTCGTAGTCCTGCTGGCTCTGCAGCACGCCCACCGTCACGCCCAGCGCGTCGTAGATCGGGCTCATCCATTCCGCGTCGCGTCGCGCCAGGTAGTCGTTGACCGTCACCACGTGCACGCCCCTGCGTTCACGCGGGCGGTCAGGATCGTCGGCGTCGGCGTCGCGCACCGCGAGCGAGTTCAGCACCACCGCCAGCGTCGCCGTCAGCGTCTTGCCCTCGCCCGTCTTCATCTCCGCGATCTGGCCCTCGTGCAGCGCCATCCCGCCGATCAGCTGCACGTCGAAGTGGCGCATACCCATCGTGCGCCTGCCCGTCTCGCGCACCACCGCGAAGCACTCCGGCAGCAGCGCGTCGAGATCCTCGCCCTCGGCGGCGCGCTCGCGCATGACCTCCATCCGCGCGCGCAGCTCCGCGTCGCTGTCGTGCTCCAGCTCCGCCTCGAACACGCCGATCAGCGCCACGCGCTTCTGGTAGGACTTGAACTTCTTCGCCTCGCCGACGTTCAGCGCGCGATCGAGCAGGGAGGGCATGCGCCAAGGATAGCTCTCGCCGCGTGCGCGTTCAGCCGCAAGCCGGAAGCTGTGTCCGGCTCACGGCCGAGCTCAACCTCTCCCGCCTCGAGCGGGCCCAAGCTCTCAGAACGAAGGCAGCTCCGCGCCACGCGCGGCCGCGCGCGCCGCGCGTGCGGCCGCCGCGTGCGCCTCACGGCGGTGCCTCAGTTTGTCGCGATGGCGCTTCACCTGGCGCGCGAGCTCGTCGACCATCAGGTTCATCGAGTGCTGCAGCTCCGGCGATGCGTCGTGAGCGCGTAGCGTCACGCCCTTCAGGTACAGCGTGCCCTCCGCCACGTGGCAATCGGCCACACGCGGATTCGGCTCCTTGAAGATCTCGATCTCCAGGCGGGCGAGGTCTGAGACCTGCCGCGCGACCTTGGTCAGACGGCGCTCCGCGTGCAAGCGCATCTCGTCGGTGACCGGGACGTTTCGACCCTTGATGTCGATTTGCATCGTAGGCTCCTTCGGTCGTCCTTTTTGGGGGTTGCCGTGACTTCGATGCTACGCCTGCGCACGGCGGATGTAAATAGGGTTGGACACACAATGTCTGGCGAGGACCACCCGTGACGCCTCAGCTCGACTGGTCGTTCAGCCCCGGCGTGCTGATCGGCGCGGCCATCCTCGCCTGGGCCTACGTGCGGCGCTGGCGCCACGTACGCCTCGGCGTGTCTCCCACGTCCGCCGCCGAGGCGCCCCTGTGGCGGCTGTGCAGCTTCCTCGCCTCGATCGCGTTCGTCCTCGTCGCGCTCGTCTCGCCGTTGGACGCGCTCGCCGAGGAGATCTTCTTCGGGCACATGATCCAGCACATGCTGCTGCTCGACGTCGTGCCGATCCTCGCCATCCTCGGACTCACCAAGGTGATCCTGCGCCCCGTCACGCGCGCCGTGCACGACATCGAGCGCCGCGCCGGCCCTCTCGCCCACCCCGCGTTCGCCGTCCTGCTGTACGTCGCTGTGATCTGGGCCTGGCACATCCCCGCCGCCTACGACTTCGCCGTAAGCCACGAGATCGTGCACGTGCTCGAGCACCTCTCGTTCGTGCTCGTCGGCTCGCTCTACTGGTGGCACCTGCTCTCCCCCATCCGCGCGCGCCTGCGCCTCGACGGCATGGGCCCCGTCGTCTACATGGCCTCCACCAAACTGTTCGTCGGCGCGCTCGGCATGGGCCTCGCGTTCGCGCCCTCCGCGCTCTACCCCTACTACGTCCACCACGCGCGCGTCTGGGGCATCTCCGCCGTGGACGACCAGTCGATCGCCGGCCTGTTCATGGCCGTCGAGCAGTCGCTCGTGATGGGTGTCGCGCTCGTCGCGCTGTTCGTGCGCGCGCTCACCGAGTCCGAGCGCGAGCAGCAGCGGCGCGAGCGCTACGAAGCGATCTGAGGCTGGACCCCGCGAGGACCTGCGGCCTGGTCCTCAGCCGCGGCGGCGCAGGCTCTGCAGGATCCCGCCGTGCCCCGCGATCGCGCCGATCAGGATCGACTCGCGCGCGATCTCCGTGCCGGGGAACACGATGCTCTCGCGCAGCTGCGCGCCGTCGCCCAGCACCGCGCCGTCGCCCAGCACGACCGGCCCCATCAGTCGCACGCCCGCGCCGATCCTCACGTCGCGCCCAATCCACACAGGCCCCTCGATCGCCGTGTCCTGGCCGAGCGGCGAGTCTCCGACCACGGTCACGCCGGGGCTGATCTCCTCGCCGTCGACCCGCAGGCGCAGCGCGCCTCCCAGCGCGTCGAACGTGCCCTGCCTCAGCTCGCTCAATGAGCCCACGTCGTTCCAGTACTCACGCACCTCGTGGATGTGGAACGGCACGTCGTTCTCCAGCAGCACCGGGAAGATGTCCTGCGCCCAGTCCGCGAACGGGCGCTTCGGGAAGTAGTCGAAGATCCGCGGGCTGAACACGTAGATCCCGCAGTTGCCCAGGTCTGACAGCGCCTCCTCCGGCTCCGGCTTCTCCTGAAAGCCCGTGATCCGGCCCTCGCGGTCGTGCAGCACCACGCCGTACTCGCGCGTGTCCGTCACCTTCTTCACCGCCAGCGTCGCCACGCCGCCGCTGTCGCGGTGCCTCGCCGCGAGCGCGCCCAAGTCGATGTCCGTGAGCGCGTCGCCGGAGATCACGAGAAACGGTTCGTCGCCGAAGAAGTCCGCGCACGCGCGCACGCCGCCCGCCGTCCCCAGCAGCTCCTCCTCCACGCGATACGACAGCCGCTCGCCGAAGTAGTCGCTGATCGTCTCCGGGAAGTAGTGCAGATTCGCCACGATCTCCTCGAAGCCGTGGCGTTCGAGCAGCTCCACGATGTGCTCCATCACCGGCCTGTCCAGCACCGGCACCATCGGCTTCGTGATCTCGTACGTCAGCGGGCGCAGGCGCGTGCCCAAGCCCGCCGCGAGGACCATTGCTCTCATGAGCTAAGAGAGGTTATTGCTAGTAGCGGTAGTGGTCGGGCTTATAAGGCCCCTCAACAGGCACGCCGATATAGGCCGCCTGCTCGGGACGCAGCTTCGTGAGCTTTGCCCCCAGCGCGTCCAGGTGCAGCCGCGCGACCTTCTCGTCGAGGTGCTTCGGCAGCACGTACACCTGCTTGTCGTACTCGTCGTTCTTGCTCCACAGCTCGATCTGCGCGATCGTCTGGTTGGAGAACGAGTTCGACATCACAAACGACGGGTGGCCCGTCGCGTTGCCCAGATTCAGCAGGCGACCCTCGCTGAGCAGGATGATCGCGTGGCCGTCGGGGAACGTCCACTGGTCGACCTGCGGCTTGATGTTCGTGCGCGACGCCACCTTCGCCAGGCCCGCCACGTCGATCTCGTTGTCGAAGTGGCCGATGTTGCCCACGATCGCCTGGTGCTTCATCCGCCCCATGTCCGCCGCCGTGATGATGTCGCGGTTGCCCGTCGTCGTGACGAACACGTCCGCCGTCTCGATCACGTCGTCGAGCGTCTTCACGTCATAGCCCTCCATCAGCGCCTGCAGCGCGCAGATCGGGTCGACCTCCGTCACCACCACGCGCGCGGCCTGCGCCTTCAACGACGCCGCCGAGCCCTTGCCCACATCGCCGTAGCCGCACACCACCGCGACCTTGCCCGCGAGCATCACGTCCGTCGCGCGGAAGATGCCGTCTACGAGCGAGTGGCGGCAGCCGTAGAGGTTGTCGAACTTCGACTTCGTCACCGAGTCGTTCACGTTGATCGCCGGGAACAGCAGATCGCCGGTCTTCGCCAGCTCGTACAGGCGGTGGACGCCCGTCGTCGTCTCCTCCGTCACGCCCTTGATGCCCTCGCCGATCGTCGTCCACCGCCGCGGGTCCTCCTCCAGCGAGCGCTGCAGCAGCGTCAGGAACACCGTGAACTCCTCCGACTCCGCCTGCGCGGGGTCGGGGACCGCGCCCGCCGCCTCGTACTCGGTGCCCTTGTGCACGAGCATCGTCGCGTCGCCGCCGTCGTCGAGGATCATGTTCGGGCCGCCGCCGTCCGGCCAGCGCACGACCTGCTCCGTGCACCACCAGTACTCCTCCAGCGTCTCGCCCTTCCACGCGAACACCGGCACGCCCGCCTGCGCCATCGCCGCCGCCGCGTGATCCTGCGTGGAGAAGATGTTGCACGAGCACCAGCGCACCTCCGCGCCGAGCGCCACCAGCGTCTCGATCAGCACCGCCGTCTGGATCGTCATGTGCAGCGAGCCGGTGATGCGCGCGCCCTTCAGCGGCTGGGAGTCGGCGAACTCGCGACGGATCGCCATCAGGCCGGGCATCTCGTGCTCGGCGAGCGTGATCTCCTTGCGGCCGAACTCCGCGAGCGAGAGGTCCGCGACCTTGAAGTCGGTGTCGGTCAGCGTGGCGGTTGGGGTCATCGTCTCTCCATGGTAATTGGTCGTTGCGCGCGGCTCAGCGATCTGCGAGCGCGGCCTTCAGGTCCTCGATCAGCCGCACCGGCCCGGGATCCACGCCGCGCAGCGCTGCCAGGTAGATCGACACGAGATCGCCGAGCAGAACGAGCGATACCACGCGCTCGATCGCCGTCTGTCCGCGTGTCTCCAGCCGGAAGCTCGCCGCCGCGTTGCCGGCGATCAGACGCTCCGTCAGATCCATCCGCTCCTTCACCCGCGGGTGAGCGTCGGAGTCGTCCAGGAAGATCGCCGAGAAGCGCCCCAGGTCGGCCGCGCCCTCCCAGCCCGCGATCTCGTTGTGGTCGAGCTCCGGCAGTTCGTTCCAGAAGCACGGCTGCTTCGAGTTCTCGTTGATCTGCGTCTTCCAGCGATACGCGATCGG
>DASUPL010000025.1:0-5386 GCA_036281155.1 Solirubrobacteraceae bacterium
GCCGTGCGGATCGCCGCCCTCGCCGCCTCGATCGCCTCGCCCAGCTTCTCCGGGTCGCGCCCGCCCGCCTGCGCCATCGTGTCGCGGCCCCCTCCCCCGCCGCCCACGGTCTCAGCGGCGGCCTTCACCACCGCGCCGGCCTTCACGCCGCGCTGCACGAGCTCCGGTGCGACGCTCGCGACGAGGTGCACGCGACCGTCCGCGGCCGTGCCGAGCAGGATCGCCGCCTCGCCGAGGCGACCCTTCACGCGGTCGACCACGTCGAGCAGCGCCTTCGCGTCGGGCGCCTCAACGCTCGCCGTCAGCACGTTCGCGCCGTCGATGTCCTCCGCCTGCGCGGCGAGCGCATCGATGTCCACCCCGCCGCCGCCGACCGCACCAGCGCCACCGGCGCCCCCGCCGCCCGCGCCCTGCTTCAGCGCCTTCTCGAGTCGCTTGCGCTCCTTCGCGAGCGCCGCGACCGTCTGCGGGGCGTCCTGCGGACGGGCGCGAAGCTCGGAGGAGATCTCGCCGAGCAGGCGGTCGTGCTCGCGCAGCAGCTCCACCGCCGCCGGCCCCGTGAGCGCCTCGATCCGCCTCACGTTCGCCGCGCTGGAGGTCTCGTGCACGATCCGAAACGGCCCGATCTCGCCCGTGCGGTGCACGTGCGTGCCGCCGCACAGCTCGCGCGAGCACTCGCCGTCGCCGATCTGCACCATCCGCACCACGTCGCCATACTTCTCCCCGAACAGCGCCATCGCGCCGAGGCTGCGTGCCTCGTCCAGCGTGGTCGTGATCGCGCGCACGGGATCGTTCAGCGCGATCAACTCGTTCACCCGGTCCTCCACGTCGCGCAGCTCCTGCTCGCCGAGACCCTGCCCGTGGCTGAAGTCGAAGCGCAGCTTGTCCGGGCCGACGTACGAGCCGGCCTGGCGCACGTGGCCGCCCACGATCTCGCGCAGCGCCGCCTGCAGCAGGTGCGTCGCGGTGTGGTTGCACTCCGTCGCGTGGCGCGCGCGGCGGTCCACGCGCGCGAGCACCCGCTCGCCCTCGCTCAGCGTGCCCTCTTCGACCACCACCGCGAGCGCCTGGTCTTCGCCGACACGGAACACGTCCTCCACGCGCGCGCGGCAGTCCCCGCGCTCGCATTCCAGCGTGCCCACGTCCGCGACCTGACCGCCGCCGGCCGCGTAGAACGGCGACTCCGCGAGCTTCACCAGAAAGCGCGCGCCTGGAGCGTGTCCGCCGTCGCTCGCGCCCTCACCACGCGTGCCGCCACCAGTCGAGTCCGCGCCGCTCGAGCCCTCACCGCTCGGAGCGCCACCGTTCGCGCCATCGCCGTTCGCGAGCATGCTCAGCGCGCCCACCGTCGTCCGCTGCTCCTCCGTCTCATAGCCAGTGAAGCGCGTCTCGAAGCCGCTCCCGCCCGCGAACGAGCTCGCCGCCGCGCGCGCCTGCTGAACATCGGATCCACCGGCGCCGCCCGCGCGCGCGCCCGCGCGCCCGCGCTCGCGCTGCTGCTCCATCAGCTCCTCGAACGCGCCATCGACCGACATGCCCTCTTCGGCGAGCAGCTCGCTCGTCATCTCATACGGGAAGCCGAACGTGTCGTGCAGGCGAAACACATCCTCAGCTCCCACGGTCACACTCCCGGCCACGCGAGCCCTCTCCATATATTCGTTCAAAGTCGTGAGCCCCTGCGCGAGGGTCCGTCCGAAGCCCTCCTCCTCGGCCGCGAGCCACATGTCGATCGCCTCCGCGTGCTCGCGCAGCTCCGGATAGGAGCCGCCCATCGTGTCGCGTACGCGAGCGGAGTAGCGCGTGAGGAAGCCCGAGTCGAGCTGCAGGGCGCGGCCCTGTTGGACGGCGCGTCGCATCACCCGGCGCAACACGTACCCGCGGTCCTCATTGGAGGGAACCACGCCATCCGCGGTCAGGAACGTCATCGCGCGCGCATGGTCCGCGAGGATCCGCAGCGCGCGGTCGCTCGTGTCGTCCTCTCCGTAGCGCCTGCCCGACAGCTCTTCGCCGAGCGCGATCAGCGGCTGGAACTGGTCGGTCTCGAACACCGACCGCTTGTCCTGCAGGATCGCCGCCATGCGGTTCAGCCCCAGGCCCGTGTCGATGTTCCTCGCCGGCAGCGGCTCGAGCGTCGAGCCCTGCCCGTCCGCGCTCTGGCGCTGGTCGTACTGCATGAACACGAGGTTCCAGTACTCCAGGAAGCGCTCGTTCTCCCCGCCCGGCAGATCGTCCGGCTTGCCGTGCTCCACGCCGCGGTCTATGTACAGCTCCGAGCACGGGCCGCACGGGCCGTTCGGGCCCGCCTGCCAGAAGTTCTCCGAGCGCGGGCAGCGCACGATCCGCTCGCTCGACACGCCCAGCTCCAGCCAGTTCTCGATCGCCTCCTCGTCCGGCCCCAGGCCGAGGCCGTCGTCGCCTTCGAACACCGTCACCCAGATGTCCCGCTCGGAGAAGCCGAACACCTCGCGCGAGAGCTCCCACGCGAACGCGATCGCCTCGCGCTTGAAGTAGTCGCCGAACGAGAAGTTGCCCAGCATCTCGAAGAACGTCAGGTGCCGCGCCGTGTTGCCCACGTTGTCGATGTCGACCGTGCGAAACACCTTCTGGCAGCTCGTCAGCCGCGGCGCCGGCGGGGTCTCCTGGCCGAGGAAGTACGGCTTCAGCGGATGCATCCCCGCCACCGTCAACAGCGCCGAGGGGTCGTGCGCGGAGGGCACGAGCGACGCGGAGGGAACGCGCCGGTGGTCGCGCTCCTCGAAGAAGCTCAGGTAGCGCTCGCGGATCTCGTCAGAGGTCATGGGCATGGCCGCGACGGATATTAGGCGTCGCCTGGGGCGCTACGCCGCGATGGTCGCGTGACCGATCACGAGATCGCCCGCGTACAGGCACGCCAGCTGGCCCGGGGCGGTGCGCTCCGCCGGCTCCTGCAGCTCGATGCCCGCGTGCTCGTGGCGGCCCGCGCCGAGATCCCGTGCGAGCCGGCACGCGAACTTGCGCCCGTGCGCGCGCACGCGCACGCCGTCCACGCTGCGCCCGTCGCGGTGGAGCGTCACCTCGCGCACGCGCACCTCGCTCGCGAGCAGCTCAGCGCGCGGACCCACGGTGACGGTGTTCGAGCGGGTGTCCGTCGCGAGCACGTACAGCGGCTCGCTCGCCGAGATGCCCAGGCCGTGGCGCTGCCCCACCGTGTACGTGTGCGCGCCCGCGTGCTCGCCCAGCGCGGCGCCCTGTTGGTCGAGGATCGCGCCGGGCCGCCTGCCGAGGCCGCCGTGGCGCTCCAGGAACGCGCTCTGGCGCGTGCCCGCGAGGAAGCACAGGTCCTGCGAGTCGCGCTTGCGCGCCACCGCCAGGCCCGCCCGCTCGGCCAGCTCGCGGACCTGCTCCTTGCGCATCTCGCCCAGCGGGAAGCGCAGGCGCGAGAGCGACTGTGGCGCGAGCGCCGACAGCACGTAGCTCTGGTCCTTCGCCACGTCCACCGCCGTGCGCAGCACCGGCACGGGCGTGTCCTCGACCACGCGCGCGTAGTGGCCCGTCGCGAGTGTCTCCGATCCGAGCCGCTCGGCGAGCTCGAGCATCGCGTCGAGGCGCACGTTGCCGTTGCAGCGGATGCACGGGTTCGGCGTGAGGCCCGCCGCGTGGTCCTCCAGCCAGCCGTCCACGACGCCCGCCCTGAACTCCGCGCGCAGGTCGATCGACAGGTGCGCCATCCCCAGCTCGTGCGCCAAGCGCCGCGCGCCGCGCACCGCCTGCGCCGAGCAGCAGCTCAGATCGCCGTCGTTCTCCGGGTCCGACCACAGCTCCAGCGTCACCCCCACCGCCTCCGCGCCCGCCTCGCTCGCGAGCAGCGCCGCGACCGCGCTGTCGACGCCGCCGCTCATCGCCACGAGCGTGCGGCCGGGGTCGGGGGCGAGCCGCGCGCGAGCGCGCGCGGCCGCGCCGAGCGCCCTGTGCAGCGCGTCCGCCGCGAGCTCCGCCGCGTGCTGCTTCGCCGCGCTCAAGCCCCCCAGCTCCCGCGCGATCTCGCTCGGCCCGATCTTCGCGGCGTCCAGCAGCGGCGCGCGGCGCACGAGACCCACCGTGGCGCTGCCCGCCGCGATGCTCGCGCCGCAGCCGCTCGCGTCGAAGCCCGCGTCCTCGATCTCACCGACCGGGCTGCGCGGGTCGAGCGCAATCGAGATGCGGATCAAATCCCCGCACGCGGCGCCGCCGGCGGCGCCCGTGAACGCGTCAGCGGGCGTGTGGCCACGCCCGAGCGGGCGTTCCAGATGGCTGCTGAGGTGCTCCTGCGCGCTCGTTCCCACGAGAGCGAGTGTAGGGCTGGGAGCGGTTTCCCAGGCGGCGCGGCGTGCTTCTGGCTCTCAGCGGCGCGGGTGCTTCTGGGCGCTCAGGCGGCGCGGCGTGCTTCGTTGATCGCCTGCTCGATCGAGAAGGCGTCCTGCAGGCCGCTGAGCACGATCGCCTTGCCGTGCTTGTTGACGACGAGCATCGTGGGCGTGCCGTAGACCTGCACGCCGCGGGTGACCGTGCCGAACGACGCGGTCTGCTTCGCCGAGGCGACGTTGATCGCGATCTTCCTGTGGTGGACCTTCTGCAGGAAGCGCAGCTCGTGGCGGACGGCTTCGTCCTCAGCGCCGTTGTGGTTCCAGAACAGCACCACCACGACCTTGCCGTGCGCGAGCTCCCTTTCGACCATGCGCTGACCGGCCGGGATGCCCTTCGTGCTGATGGCGTGCGGCTTGGACGCGGGCGTCGTGTGCGGCCTGCTCGCGGGCGTCGCCTTGGCGGGCGCGCTCGCGGTGGACTTCGTCGCGCCGGCGCCGGCGTGGGTCGGTGTGGCGGCGGCGGTGCCTCCGGATGCCTGCGCGGCCTTGCGCTGCAGGCGCGCGGCGTTCCGCTGAGATTCAGCGACCGCGCCGTGCGCGTGGGCGACGGCGCGTGAGAGGCCCTGCACGCCGGGCGCGGAGCCGTGATAGGTCGAGCTTGGCGAGCCGGCCGGCTTCGCGTGAGGCGCGGGGCTCGAGACGACCGCGGCGGAGGAGCTGGAGCTCGCGGTGTCGCTGCGGTGCGGCTGGAAGACGAACAGCCACGCCGCGGCGAGCACGGCGACGGCGAGCAGCGCGATCTGGAAAGGTCGGGAGATCTGCGACATCGCGTTCTTGTCGGCAGATTCGGCGAAGAAGTTGAACGGCTCGTCTCGCCTTGGACGCCGGCGCGCCGTGAAACCGCCCCGGCGCCCGGCGCGACCCGCCGTCTACAGGTCGCTGTGGCCGCGCAATACGGCGTGCACGACCTTCTCGCTCGCCATCCGCTCCTGCTCGCGCCCGCCCGCCTGCGCGTCGCGCAGCACCGTCTCCCCCTCGCCGACGACCGCGACGTAGCGGGCGCC
>DASUPL010000026.1:0-4208 GCA_036281155.1 Solirubrobacteraceae bacterium
GATCAGCTCCTCGATCACGCCGGTGGAGATCGGGTCCAGAGCGCTGCACGGCTCGTCCATCAGCAGCACCTCCGGTCGCGGCGCTATCGCGCGCGCGATGCACAGACGCTGCTGTTGGCCGCCGGATAGCCGCAGCGCCGGGCGGTCGAGGTCGTCGCGAACCTCCTCGTAGAGGCCCGCCCTGCGCAGGGCGTCGATCACCAGCGGCTCGAGCTCGCGCCTGCCGGGGCGCTTGCGCGACTGCTCGCGCAACGCGAACGCGACGTTGTCGAAGATCGACATCGGGAAGGGATTGGGCTGCTGGAAGACCATCGCGACGCGCGAGCGCAGCGTGGTGTCCACGAGCTCGTGGATGTCCTCGCCGTCGAGCAGCACCTCGCCGGAGCGCGATGCGCTCGGCGTCAGCTCGGTGAGACGGTTGAGCGTGCGCAGCAGCGTCGTCTTGCCGCAGCCCGACGGACCGATCAGCGCAAGCACCTCGCCTTGGTGGACCGAGAGCGAGACCGACTTGACGGCCTGCTTCGCGCCGAAGGACACGCTCACCTCGCGCAGGCGCAGACGCTCGGGACCGGCGGTCGACGACAGCGGCCTGACCGCCTCGCGCTCGCGCGGCGCTCGCGCGGGCGTCGGCTGGCGGTCGAGGACGATCGTGCGCACGGGCGGTACCACCTGCGGGCTCATCGGCGGTATCCCTTCGAGGTGTGGAGCGTCGCGATCCTCAGCGGCGAAGCTCCAGGGGTCGAGCACCATCTCCTCGGGACTCATCAGAAATCCTTCTCCAGTGAATAGACTTTGACCATCAGATTACTGAGGTTAGCGGTTTTCCGCGTCCGATGCGACCGACGATCAGATTTAGTGCGAGGACGAACATGAGCAGCACGAAAGCGGCCGCGTATGCCTTCTGCGGAGCGGCGCCTTCGCCCGCTGGCGAGTTTTCGTACACGAAGCTCGTGAGCGAGGAGCCGGTACCCCGCAACAGGCCGAGCGCGGGAACGGAGCCCTGTGGTTCGATGCGCAGCGTTTCGCCGAGCACGAGCAGCACGATCGCGGTGTCGCCGACGATGCGGCTGATGCCGAGCGTCACGCCCGTGGCGATGTTCGAGCGCACGCTCGGCAGGAGCACGCGACGGATCGTCGTGATCCGCGTCTTGCCGAGCGCGAACGCCGCCTCGCGCATGTGCGTGGGCACCGCCTGAATGCCGTCCCTGGTGGCGGTGAACACCGGCGGGAGCGCGAGCAGCGACATCATCGCGCCGGCCGCTATGAACGAGCGCCCGTACACGCCTCCGCCTTCGGCTGTGAACGACAGCGGCGCGAACACGCCGAGCTGGAAGACGGCGAGCCCGAACAGCGCGATCACGATGTCGGGCGTGCCCGCGACGACCTCGACGCTCGACTCGACCACACGCGCCAGCCAGCTCGGCCGGCCGTACTCGGCGATCCACACGGCGCTGCCGACCGCCAGCGGGAGGGCAAACCCGATGCCGATCACCGTCAGCAGCAACGTGCCCAGGATCGGGTCGAGAAAGCCACCCGAGCCGGCCTGGTCGTGACCGGCCTGTGGTCGGCTGAGGAGCAATTCCGGACGCACGTACTCCACGCCGCGATAGCCCATGTAGATGATGATCGCCGCGGCGAGCAGGCACAGCCCGACCCCCGCGACCCAAGCGCACAGGAGCACCAGCCGGTCCCCCCAGCGCCACGTCAACGGCGAGGAGCGGCGACCGCGCCCGTTCGAAGGGTGCACGGGCAAGCCGTTCGGCGACACGCCCGCGGGTGCGGCATTGGGGGCGAAGACGCTCATCCGCGGGTCTGGTATCTGCGCAGGGGCAGCTTGATCAGGTAGCCGCCGAGGGACAGCACGAACGCGGAGAACAGCAGCAGCAGCGCGAGCGCGTAGAGCGTCGCGCGTAGAGCGGGGGCGCCGGTGCCGTCGTGGAAGTCGACGATCGTCGACGCCGCCGTCCTCAGCGGCTCGAACGCGAAGATCAGGCCGTCGGCCGGCCTGGGCGTGAAGAAGCGCCCGCCGGAAACCATCTGGATCATCACGGCCTCTCCGAGCGCGCGTGCGCCGGCGAGTACCGCCGCGGCGACGATCGCGGGTCGGATCGCGCGCAGCGTCACCGCGATCAGCGCGCGCAACGGGTTCAGGCCGAGCGCGATCGCGCCCTCTCGCCAGGAGGTCGGCGCGGCGAGGAGCGCCTCGCAGATCAGCGCGATCATGATCGGGGTGATCATCACGGTGAGGATCACCGCCGTCACGCCGAGCCCCGCGCCGGTCAGCGCGACGACGTTCTGTACCGAGACCTTCTCGGCGGGGGTGATTACGTGGTTGCCCACGAACGGCACCAGCACGAGGATGCCGATGAGGCCGTAGACGACCGACGGGACGGACGCGAGCAGCCGAATCACCGGTATCGCCACCGCACGCAGCCGCGCGGGAGCCAGCTCGACGATGAAGATCGACGCGAGTAGCGAGATCGCCACGCCTAGGAGCACCGCGATTGCGCTCGTAAGCATCGTGCCGTAGACGATCGGCCAAGCCCGCAGGTGGAACGCCGACGCGGGCGCGTCCACGCCGGTGGCCTGCATGTCCGCGAACTGGGTCTCCATATGACCGCCGGAGCCGAGCCAGCTGAGCCCGTTGTGCTCGAAGATCGGCCACGCGCGGATCCCCACGAACGCCACCATCGCGACCACGCCCACCCCGACGAGGAGCGACAGCGCGCCGAGGCTACGCTCGGCGCGCTGATCGGGCCAGGGTGTGCGCAATCGCTCCAGCATTCGCTACCGACGGTGATCCGTTGAGTCGCCCGATCGCCTGTCGCTCAGGTGACTGGGATCCACTGGCTCGAGATGATCTTGCGTGCCGCCTTCGAGCTGCGGATCCAGCCGATGAAGGCCGCGGCCGCGCCCTTGGCGGTGCCCTTGGTCACCTCGTTGAAGCGAGCGATGCCCGCATACTGACCCGAGCTGGCGGTCGTCAGGTTGCAGGGCACGCCGTTGTATCCGACCGAGTTGACGCCGCCGAGATCGGCCTGGTAGTTGGACAGGAAGCCGATCGCGTTGGGGTCGTTCTGTACCTGCTGCTTGAGCAGGCCCTCGGACGCCTCTTCGGCGGCGATGGTCGAGACTTTCTTGTTTTCCAGCAGCAGCGACTGGAAGTTCGTCAGCACTCCCGCGACCGAGGTGCGGCTGATCAGGTCGATCGTGCCGCTGGCGGTGGCCCCGGGGACCTGGCTCCAGCTGCGTATCTTGCCCGTGAAGATCGACACGACCTGGCTTGCGGTGAGGTTGCTGAGCGGGTTCGCCTTGTTGGTGACGACGCAGATCGCGTACTTGGCGATCGGGTAGAAGACGAGTCCGGCGGGGTCGCTGGCCAGCGGTTCGCGGGAGACGTTGCCGATCGTGACACGGCCCGCGGCCACGTCGTTGATGCCGATCTGCGCGCCACCCTGCGCGATCTTGAACCTGAGCTTGTGCGGGTGGGTCTTGACGTACTTCTGGGCCAGCAGCGAGACGAGCGGGTAGGACGCGGTGGCGCCACTGAGGGTGACGAGGCGCGTTGCGCCGGCGACAGCAGGCGCCGCGACCCCGAGCACGCCAGTCACCGCGAGGGCGACGGAGAGACGGCGGATTCGATGCATTGAAGAGAGGCTCCATTCCGAGAAGTTGACAACGTGAAATCCAAACCTATCATAATTCTGATAGATTTGATCGACATTAGCTACTTTATGGACAACTCCAGCATTCCTCCCACCGAATCGCGCACGCGCCGCCCCCTGCGCGCACCCTCGCCGCGCACGACCGCGGCGCTGGCCGCGGCGATGCTCGCCGTTGGGGTGGCTGTTGGCGCCGCGATCGGCCCCACCCCGACCCCGTCGCTGGCCGCCGGGTCACGCTTGCCGCTGCTGCTTCCCTCGCTGCTCGCGGCGGCTGGCGTCGGCGATCACCCGAGCACGGCGCCCGTCCAGCCGCCGGCGATCGTCTCCCAGGCGACCCCGCGCACCAAACGGCGGCCAGCCCACCACGCCGCCCTCGCCGCACAGCCCTCCGCGAGCGCGGACACGTCAGCGCCGGAAACGCCCTCGCCCCCCACCTCGACGACGCCTACGCGCAAGGCCAAGCCGAGCACGCTCCCGCCGGTCGCCAACGTGTGGCTGATCGAGCTGTCGGGGTCGACGCTCGCGAGCGCACTGGAAACGCCG
>DASUPL010000027.1:0-10933 GCA_036281155.1 Solirubrobacteraceae bacterium
GTGCCAAGCACCTCCGCCGCCACGATCCGCGGCGAGACACCTCGCGTCAGCACCCTGATGCCGCGGAACGAGCCCTTCACCAGGCCGCGCAGTCGCGCCGCGGCGGCGCGGAAAGTGAGGTTGCGCTTCCAGCTCGACGCGTGTGTTTCATACGCGTCCGGCGCCGCCACCAGCCACGGCTGCGCCCGCGCGCCGAGGAACGAGTCCTCGATGTTCTCAGTCATGCCTCCCGAGCTCGCGTAGAAGTACGTCGTCGCGGGTTGGCCGTCGTACAGCGCGATCTGCCCCGCGGTCGCCGCCACGGCCGCGTTCGTGCTCGCGGTTTCCGCCGCCACGCCCCTGTACGTCTGCGAGCGCGTGTCCGCGTACACGTCGAAGCGCGAGCCGCCCGCGTGCGACGTGAGCGCGTACGTGCGGCTCGCCACCGCCTGCGCCTCCAGTGCCGCCAGCGGCCAGCTCGACGGCATCTCCGCCGCCACCACGCCGCGCACGTAGCGCTCCAGCGGGACCTTCACCACCTTCGAGCGCATCAGCACGCGCACGATCGCCTTGGCCGGCGCCTGGCCGAGCGTCGTGCCCGTGTAGTAGTGCGCCAGTATCGCCTCGTAGCTCCAGCCGTGCTGCGCGTAGCCGAGCGCGCCGTCCTGGCTCATGCCCACGCCGTGGCCCGCGCCCGCGCCTTCGATCACCAGCGTCGACGCGCCCGCCGGCGCGGCCCACAGCGCGAGCGTCGCCAGCACCGCCGCGGGGGCGCTCCACGACGCGCGCCGCGCCCGCGCGCCGATGAGTTTCGCGGCGAGGCCAGCAGCGCGATTGGTAGCGCCTATGCGGTGGTAGTTTGACGTCGTGGCCTGCATCCGTCCCACCCTCAACACGGGCAGCGGCTCACCGTCGCGCTCGAGCTGCGCATCTCTCATCTGTCCCCGGTCGGGATTCCACCGCCACGGCGTGAGCGCTGCACGATGACTGGCGCGCAGCGCGAGCGCTCAGTGCTCGAGCGGGTGCCAACCCAGCTGTTCATCGCGGGCGAGTGGCGCGCGGCCAGCGGCGGCGGCACGCTCGCCGTCGAGGATCCGTCCACGACGGAACCGCTCCTGGAGGTGGCCGACGCGCAGGAGCGGGACGCGATCGCCGCCCTCGACGCCGCCTGCGACGCGCAGGAAGAGTGGGCGGTCCATCCGCCGCGCGAGCGCGGCGAGATCCTGCGCCGCGCGTACGAGCAGATCGTCGCGCGCACCGACGAGCTCGCGCTGCTGATGACGCTCGAGATGGGCAAGGCGCTCGGCGAGTCCAGGGCCGAGATCTCCTACGCGGCGGAGTTCTTCCGCTGGTTCTCCGAGGAGGCGGTGCGCATACACGGCCGCTACATGGTCAACACCACCGGCAAGGGACGCATCCTCACCATGCGTCAGCCCGTGGGTCCGTGCGTGTTCGTCACGCCGTGGAACTTCCCCACCGCGATGGGCACGCGCAAGATCGCCCCCGCGATCGCAGCGGGCTGCACGATGGTCGTCAAGCCCGCGCAGCAGACGCCGCTGTCGATGCTCGCGCTCGCGAAGATCCTCCACGACGCGGGGCTGCCCCGCGGGGTGCTCAACGTGATCACCGCCAAGCGCTCCGGCGCGGTCGTCGCGCCGCTGCTGAAGGATCCGCGCACGCGCAAGCTCTCCTTCACCGGCTCCACCGAGGTCGGGCGCGCGCTGATCGAACAGTCCGCCGAGCAGGTGCTGCGCGTCTCGATGGAGCTCGGCGGCAACGCGCCGTTCCTCGTGTTCGACGACGCCGACCTCGACGCCGCCGTCGACGGCGCCATGCTCGCCAAGATGCGCAACGTCGGCGAGGCGTGCACCGCGGCCAACCGCTTCCACGTACACGAGTCCGTCGCGCAGGAGTTCGCCGCGCGCATGGCGCAGCGCATGGGAGAGCTGACCGTGGGGCGCGGCACCGAGCCCGACGTCGACGTCGGGCCGCTGATCGACGAAGCCCAGCGCCAGAAGGTCACCGAGCTCGTCGACGACGCCGTCGCGCGCGGCGCGCGCGTGCTGCTCGGCGGCGGTCACGCGGACGGCCGCGGCTATTTCTTCCAGCCCACCGTCCTCGCCGACGTGCCCGAGGAGGCGCGCCTGCTCGGCGAGGAGATCTTCGGACCGGTCGCGCCCGTGGCCACGTTCACCACCGAGGAGCAGGCGCTCGCCGCCGCCAATCGCACCGAGTACGGGCTCGTCGCGTACGTCTACACGCGCGACCTGCAGCGCGCGTTCCGCGTCTGCGAGCGCATCGAGACGGGCATGATCGGCCTCAACCAGGGCGTCGTGTCGAACCCCGCCGCGCCGTTCGGCGGCGTCAAGCAGTCCGGCTTCGGCCGCGAGGGCGGCTTCGAGGGCATCGGCGAGTATCTCGAGACGAAGTACGTCGCGCTCGGACTGTGATCGCCGCGTTGCGGGGTGACGACTGGCCAGGCGGCTAAAGTCTGCGCCGCGATGCGCTTTCGCCTCACGCACGTCGGAGTCTCGCTGCCCGCGCTCGCGCTTGCGGCCGCGCTGCTCGGCGGCTGTGGCTCCTCCTCTTCCAGCAACGAACTGGCGTCGAAGACGCCCGTGCAGATCATCGACGCGGCCAAAGCCGCCGCCGCCAGCGCCGTGAGCGCGCACGTGGCGGGCTCAATTGTCAGCGACGGCAAGCCGATATCGCTCGATATGGAACTAGTTGCGGGCAAGGGCGGCAAGGGACGCATCACCGTCGAAGGACTCAGCGTCAAGCTGATCCAGGTAGACAAGGCTGTCTACATCAACGGCAGCACCGCCTTCTACAAGCGCCTCGCCGGCACCGCCGCCGCCCAGCTGCTGCAGGGCAAATGGTTGAAGGCGCCCGCCAACAGCGCCAACTTCGAATCCTTCTCCCAGCTCACCAACCTCCGCAAGCTCGTCGGCTCCACGCTCGCCGCGCACGGCAAGCTCACGCGCGGCGAGAGCACGACGGTGGCTGGGCAGAAGGTCGTCGGCCTGACCGACGGGACCAAGGACGGCACGCTGTACGTCGCCACCACGGGCGCTCCATACCCGATCGCGCTCGTCAAGAAGGGCGCCAGCGGCGGCAGGATCGTGTTCGACCGCTGGAACAAGCCGGTGACGATCGTGCCGCCCGCGGACTCCGTGAACATCAACCAGCTGCAGAGCGGCCGCTAGCCCGCCACTCGGACATATGTCTATCTCCATTGAGACCGTGTCAGCGCAGCGGGTAGTGATGTCGAGTGGAATGGCGCAGCGCGAAATGACCCAAGGACCGGACAAGGACGCGAGAGTTCTCGGTGAGTGGCGCAATTCAAGTCAGCTTTCTCCAACGCCCCGCCGACCGCGGGGGGTCTGCGCGCACCCGCGATGGCGGCGGTCGCGCCGTCGGACACTGGCCCACCAACAAGCCCGGTGTGTCGATGCGTCGCGTTGATCACGTCGAGGAGCGCCTCGTAACGTCCCCCGGCGACGGTGGTCCGTCCCTCGGAGGCTCGGGACCTTCGGCCCTGGGCCTGCTGTTCTGGGCGCTGCTCGGCGCCGGCGCGATCGTGGGCGTCGTGCTCGCGGGGGTCTCCGCGTTCGTCGCCGGCTGCCTCGCCGCCCTGGCGTGCGCCGCGCTGGGACTCGGCTGGCGCTTCGGCGAAGGCAGCCGCACGGCGCTCGAGCAGGAGATCGACACGCGTACGAGCGAGCTCAAACGCGCGCTCTCGGAGCTCGAGATCGCGCAGGCCGAGACCGTTCAGCGGCTGTCGATGGCGGTCGAGTTCCGCGACGAGGACACCGGCGCGCACATCGAGCGCATCGGACGCTTCTCGGTGCTGCTGGCCGAGCACATCGGCATGGAGGTGGACTTCTGCGAGCGCCTCAGGCACGCGGCGCCCCTGCACGACGTGGGCAAGGTCGCGATCCCCGACGCGATTCTGCTGAAGCCCGGACCGCTCACGCCGGAGGAGCGCGCGATCGTGGAGACCCACGCCGAGGAGGGCCACAGGCTCGTGCGCGGCTCCTCCTCCTCGATCCTCGACATGGCCGCGACGATCGCGCTGAGCCACCAGGAGAAGTGGGACGGCACCGGCTACCCGCGCGGCCTGAAGGGAGAGACGATCCCGATCGAGGGACGGATCGTCGCCGTCGCCGACGTGTTCGACGCGCTCACCAGCGACCGCGTCTACCGCAAGGCCTTCTCCGTCGAGGACGCCGTGCAGATGATGCGCGAACAGCGCGGACGCCACTTCGACCCAGTCTTGCTGGACGCGTTCATGGAAGTGCTCGGCCGCACCGGACCGGACGCCCGCGCGCAGCTGCGCTCGGATCCCACGGCGCTCGTGGAGAGCACCCTGGAGACGTTTGCCACGGCCCTCGAACGCGGCGACGCGGAGATGGCCGAGGGCGCGATCGCGACGGCGATCGAGGACGGCATCTCGCCCACAACCATGCACGCCGAGGTGATCGGGCCGGCGCTGCGGCGCATCGGCGTGCTCTCCGAAGCAGGCGACTTCGACGCCGAGCGCGAGCACCGTGCGAGCACGATCGCGCGCCGCGTTCTCGCGACGCTCTACCGCTACATGACCGGCGGCACCGAGCCCACTCGCCAGCGGGTGCTGCTCGCGGGCGTCGAAGGCGACCGCCACACGCTGGGGCTGCAGATGGTCCACGACCAGCTCGCCGCCGCCGGCTTCCAGACCGTGTTCGACACCGACCTCTCAGCCGAGCGGCTGCTCGCGATGATCGAGAGCCGCTCCCCCGACCTCGTCGTGCTCGGCGCGACGATGGCCGACGAGGACGAGTCGGTCGAGATCGCCCTGCGCGACCTGCGCTCCAACCACCCCGACATCCCGATCGTGCTCAGCGGGCCCGCGGTCGGCGGCAACCTGCCGCGCGAGCGCGACGGCATGCTCGTGCTCGAGCGCATCGACGAGTCGGTTCAGGCCGTGGAAGGTCTCCTCACCACAGCCGCGCAGACCGCGTCCGTATAGATTTCCCCCGCATGACCCCAGGCGCTCGAAGCGCGATCGTCACCGGCGGCGCCGGCTTCATCGGCTCACACGTGGTCGACGCGCTGCTCGCCGACGGCTACGCGGTGACCGTCGTCGACGACCTCTCCTCGGGCAAAGCCGAGCGCGTGGCCGAGGAGGCGCGGCTGCGCGAGATCGACATCGTCGACCTGCCCGCGCTCGAGGAGCTCGTCGCGCAGGTGCGCCCCAGCGCGATCTTCCACCTGGCCGCGCAGGCGAGCGTCGTGGCCTCCGTCGAGGACCCCGGACGCGACTGCGAGGTCAACGTCAAGGGCACGCTGGGCGTGCTCGAGGCCGCCGGACGGGTGGGAGCGTCGGTCGTGTTCACCTCCACCGGCGGAGCGCTCTACGGAGACGACGCGCCGATGCCCACGGGCGAGGAGCGCATCCCAGCGCCGCTGTCGCCCTACGGCGCGTCGAAGTGGGCCGCCGAGGCATACGTCAACACGTGGTCGCTGTCGTCCGGCATCCCCCACGCGGTGTGCCGGCTCGGCAACGTCTACGGGCCGCGCCAGAGCCCCCACGGCGAGGCGGGCGTGGTGGCGATCTTCGCGCACCACCTGCACACCGATCAGGCTCCCAAGCTCTACGGCCACGGCAAGCCCACGCGCGACTACGTGTACGTGGGAGACGTCGTCAGCGCGCTGCTCGCGGCGCTGGGCAAGGCGGGCACGTACAACATCGCCACCGGCGTCGAGACCGACGTCGCGACCGTCTGGAGCGAGCTGAGCGCCGCGGCGGGCAAGCGGATCGAGCCGCGGCTGGCGGACCTGCGCGCGGGCGAGCTCGAGCACAGCTGCCTCGACGCGGGCTTGGCCGCGCGCGAGCTGGGGTGGCGCCCGCGAGTGCCGATCGCCGATGGCCTGCGGCTGACGTACGAGTCGCTCGTCGCGGAATTCGAAGCGCGGTAGGGCCCACGGGCGCGTTGGGCGTCCCGCGCGCGGACCCTGCGCAGAGATGGACAAAGCTTGCAATTACGCTCACACGCCTCGTGAAGGTCCGACGGTGCGTCGAGACTGAACGTATGAGGCACGCCCGCCGGGCTGCGCTTGGCGCCCTGACGATCCTCGCCGTGTGCTGCAACGCGGCGCCCGCGCTCGCGCTCAAAGGCGCGCCCGGCGGCACGCAGGCTCCGTCCGCCCCGTCCTCCGGCGGCAGCGAGTACGGGATGCCCACGCACGCGCCGCGCGTGCGCCCCGTCGTGAGCAGGCTCTCGGTGCCGAGGACCGCCACCGTCGGGCGCCCGCCGCGCGTGGCGCTGCGCATCGACGAGAAGGGCGTCGGCACCGTCTACGTGCAGGTGCTCGTCATCGACCTCGCCACGCACACGGCCGCCGTGACCGCGACGATGGGCTGGTCGCACACCGGGCGCACGCTCACCGTCAGATGGCCCACCCACGCGAAGCTCGCGCCCGGCAGCTACCAGGTGAGCGTGAACGCCCACGACCACCACGGCGGCACGCTGCTGCGCAAGGCGCACAGCTCGGGCCAGGCGAGCCTCACCGTCGCGGCGCCCGCGCCCATGCCGACTCCGACCCCCACCCCACCGCTCGAAGCGGGCGTACCCACGCCGGCGCAGACGCTCGCCGCGGGCGCCGTGTTCCCCGTGGCCGGAACGCACGAATTCGGCGGACCCGACAACCGCTTCGGCGCGGCCCGCTCGGGCCACATCCACCAGGGCCAGGACGTGCTCACGGCCGAAGGCACGCCCGTGCTCGCGCCGCTCGCGGGCACGATCGTCATGACCAGCAGCCAGCCTGGGGGCGCGGGCTACTACGTCGCCGAGCACACCGCCGTCGGCTTCGACTTCATGTTCGCCCACTGCGCCGCCTCGTCGTTCGCCGTCAGCGCCGGCCAGGCCGTGTCCGCCGGGCAGCCGCTGTGCAGCGCCGGCCAGACGGGCGACGCGACCGCGCCGCACCTGCACTTCGAGATCTGGGTCGGAGGCTGGCAGTCTGCTGGCGGGCACCCGATTGACCCGCTCCCGTATCTGGAAGCCTGGGAACACCGGTAGCGGCCTGCCGCCTGGGCCTATGGCGGGACGCCTCAGCCGGTAGGATCGAGCATGCGGCGAGATAGCTCAGCTGGTAGAGCACACGACTGAAAATCGTGGTGTCCCGGGTTCGAGTCCCGGTCTCGCCATCTCGCTTTCTGCTTGCTCAGACGTAGCCGAAAGCGGCGATTTTTGGCGTCCCGTCCCAATCGACGCGTTCGAGGCGGTCTCGTCGCGCCTGCTGCACGAGCTTGTCGAAGTTCGCGCCGTGGTCGCGCTTGGCGCGCTGCTGCAGCTGCGCGTAGACATTCGTGGTCGAAAGTGGGTCGTTATGTTAGGCGCTAGGCATGGTGAGTGGACTTTGGTGAGTGGTGGTTTGATGAGGAAGGTGAGTTCGACGCCCTCTGAGCAGACTGACCACGTGGAGATGGCCATGTCGCGACGCGTTGAGGAACTTGACGCAGAGCTGTCGCGGGATTTCAGCCTGCCGCGCGACACAGAAGCAGGAGCACAGCGTACAGTTTCGCGACTTGGTCACTTTGCGAGCGTCATGAGTAAGTGGACCGATGCGTTTGTAGAACTTGAGTTGGGCACTGGGGCAACAATCGCGTCATGCGTGGCGGATGAATTGGCCGGTCGCAGCCAGCTGCTAGAGGAGATTAAGCGATTTGACGCCAGTCTGATTACCGGACCAATGTGTGAGGAGAGACAGTATTGGACGCCGATTGGACGATCAGCGTTGAGTGGTGAGGCACCAACCGAGGGGCGCTTCATCGTGCCGCACACAGAGCGAGCCGCGGCAGTCAAGCCGTTCGAGTTCGGCCTGTATACGTCTACCGCCAACGCAGCAGGAGTCTCCATGTGGAGAGCATTTCTCGGCCCCGGTGGCTCACTCCGACTGCCGTTGCCTCGGTACACGTGGATGCTGGAGATCGACAAGGAGATCACCGTTGCTGAGATTGGAAGTGCTACGGCTTGGGTGAACTTCGTGTCTAGCCACCCACGAGTCGTGGGCGAGTGCGTCTTCCCGGACTGGAGTGATATAGCTCAGAGCGTTGACGCAGTACACTTCACTCTTCCAGCGATTGCAGCGGCGCAGGGGTTTTGTTTTCGGACAAGCTTGGGAATTATTCCCGCGGCGTTTTGGGATGTCGAGACGACATTCTGGCTGAGATGGTGTTTCTCGCATGCTCACGGCGTGGAGTCTGCGAGTGTTTGAGGCGCCGAAGCGTCGGTTGAGAGGTGGCATGATTCCGCGCATGCCGAAGACGACCGCCTCTCTGCTGCTTGCGACATCCAGTGCAGTGCCCGCCGCGTGCGTGGCGCGCTCGAGCTTCGCCGTTGGGCCAGTCGCGATTATCCTGCACGCACAAGGTGTGGCACGTCCGTTGCCAGCGACCGTAGAGCGCCGAAACTACTGGCTTTGCTGCACCGCTGGGCTGTGGAGCGCAGACTCTAGGTCTATTCAGTCCTTCGGTATGCGATACTTGCCGAGCCCATGCTAGCTAGGAATCTGTGCGAAGGAGTTCGGCTTCGTGTGGCGATCGTCGCGGCGTTTGGTGTAGCGATGGGCTACGTGATACTGCCAGCTGTTTCGTTCGCGTCTTCGGCACCGCTCATCGGCTCTCTGTCGGCTGGAGTCAGCCAGAACATCGCGACGCTGGAGGCGCCGATTAGGCCCTACGGGCTTGAAACTATGTACGAGCTGTGGCTGGAGTACCCGGCGTGCCAGCCAGGCGGTACGTGCGAACCGATGACGAGCGAACGGGTCGGTGAGGGCGCGATCCCGGCCAGCCGGCTGGAAGAGGTGGTGAGCGTCGAACTGACTTTCCTGAAATGGGATTACTTCTACAGCTTCGTTGTGATTGCGTCCAACCCGGCTGGGACGAGCCGGAGCTACCCGTTGACGTTCACGACGGGTTCGCCTCCTCCTCCTGGCGCCCCCGGAGGCAGTGGTGTTGGCGCTCCGTACGAAGGCAAGCAGGAATCGTGGGTCATCGAAGGCGCGGAACGCGCGGCCAAAGAAGCTCCAAGGATCGAAGAAGAAGAACGCGAAGCCAAGAAGAGGGAAGAAGAACGCCCGGCCAAGGAAGCGGCCGCACGCGCGGCGAAGGAACGTGAAATCCGCGAAGCCGGCGAACGTGCGGGTCGTGAAGCGGCAGAGCGCGAGTTCAAGAAGATCGCTTGCGTTGTACCGCGATTGAAGGGTGATTCCCTCACAGCCGCGCGACGCGCGCTGGCGAAAGGCCACTGCGGCCTGGGCAAGGTCAGCAAGCCGCACAAGCATCGCGGCGCGCTTGTGGTCATGGCGCAGACGCTAGAGCTGGCCGTAAGCTCGCGAACGGCGCGCGTGTTGCGGTGAGGCTCGAGCCAGCGGCTATTTGAGCGAGTTCGCTCAGTGCGAGCGCGTGCGATCGTTATCTCGCGGAGGGGTGGTTCGTGGCGCGCGATCAGCTCTCGTACCGCTCGGGATGGGCTTCCCGGTCTGTTCGGTGGCGCGTTGCCGGGCTTGTTTCCAGTTGCGAGCGCAGCCCGGACTCGTCAAGCGCGAAACTCGGAGCCATCATTACAAATCAATGGGCGTTAGGATGAAGCAATGGCCGATGATCGCTGCGACCTTCTCTGTCTGGACCTACCCCGTGCCGAGAAGCTACGCCAAGCGCGGCTAGACCCGCTCCTCGCCGGACGCTTCGCTGCCGGAGCAAAGGCGCTGGGTGACCCGACGCGACTAACGCTCGCGGTCGCGCTCCGCGATGGCGGCGAGTTGTGCGTGTGTGACCTGAGTTGGATCGCCGAGCGGGCGGAGAATCTTGTCTCCCATCACGTTCGAGCGCTGCGCAGAGCCGGGCTCGTGTGCTCGCGCCGCGACGGCAAGATGGTGATGTACGAACTCACCGACCGGGGCCGGACATTGATCGATGTGGTGCTTGCGGATCAGGTGACGGTGTGAGCGCCGAGTCAGGCGAGTTGCCGATCCTGCAAGTCGATCCGCCGATAAGGGCGATTCGTTCCCAAGCATCGCTGATGCGTCGCGCGAGGCTTCTGGCTTGGATCGGGCTTGGCTGGCACGGTATCGAGGCAACGATCGCCATCGGAGCGGGAGTTGTTGCCGGCTCGGTTGCTCTCGTGGGGTTCGGTGCCGACTCGCTGATCGAGCTATCAGCGGGTCTTGTCGTTCTGTGGCGATTGGCGAGTGCTCGCGCGATCACCGAGCGCCGGGCGCAGCAGATGATCGCCGTGTCCTTCTATCTGCTCAGCGCCTACGTCGCCGTCGAGGCGATTCGCTCACTCGCTGCCGGGGATCATCCCGCCGTAAGTTGGATCGGGATAGGCCTTTCGGTCTTGACTCTGGTGACGATGCCTCCGCTTGCCAACGCGAAGGCACGGGTCGCTGAGGGGCTTGAATCATCGGCGACCAAGAGCGAGAGCCGACAGACGATGCTCTGCGCCTATTTGTCTGCCGGGCTGCTCCTCGGGCTCGGCCTGAACGCGCTACTCGGGTGGTGGTGGGCCGACCCGATAACAGCGCTTGGGATCGCGGCCGTTGCGCTCAAAGAGGGACGAGACGCTTGGCGCGGCGAGGCTTGCTGCACGGCACCTATCGCTGGCGTTCGACGATCGTCCGGAGGGGTGGCAGAGCAGCTAAATGCAGCGGCCTTGAAACCGCGAAGCTGACGCAGCCCGGCCCGTCCCAATCGCCTCCGGGGCGATCGCGGTGGCTCAACTCGCTCGATGGTTGCTGTCAATGGCTGTACCAGGCTTGCTGGATTATCCGCCGTTGGGTGGCGGGCTTGGCCCGGACTCACGAACTGCAATCACACGGTAGCGTGCCGGGCGTGATCATTGATCGTGCTATCTACCGCGACGGCCGGCGGGTCGAGGAGCCCCAGGATCTCGCCAAGATGGCCGCTAGC
>DASUPL010000028.1:0-9067 GCA_036281155.1 Solirubrobacteraceae bacterium
ACTAGCTTGCCGGTCGACTGCGTGGCCCTGACTTGCGGTCGGGAAATTGGATTACGTTCCCGACGGCGCGATCTGACGCAACGAGGGCATCGCCCACGGTGGCGCCATCGAATGCCCGAAGTAGATCGTCCAAGGTCGCAGCGTCAGTCGGCGCCGCCAAGATGAGCGCCGCGAGCATTCTGACCTTAGTAGGGCGCGCGTTGCCCGCCCTGTATACGGCATCGCAGAGTTCGTTAACGCGCTCGTGTAGAGGATTGGGGATGCGTTGGCCGAGTGGCTTGGGATCGGCCTCCGTGAGGCGCTGGTCGGAGTCGTAGTTGGGGGACATGGTCCGTCCGAGTCGAAAGCTAGCTTTGATCTTTCTTTATGACTGGATTTGGCAAGCTCTTGGCATACATATTGGCAGCAGGAGGCCCTCGCGAACAGTTGGCGCGGGTCCATTGGCCCTTGCATGTAGCCCTTTACGAGATGTCGGAGCGTGCTGGTCGCCGGGGAGACCTGCGGATGCTTGATGTTCCGATTGCCTTCCGCGCGTCGCCCCAAGTGGGTATAGCTGCTGTCGGTGCGGAGGCTGCGCTAAGCGAACTGGTGGATGCCGGGATTCTGAGTGCGCGTGGGGAAACGCGGAACGCCATTCTCGTGCTGGACGAAGACGCCGTGGTTGCACTTCGCCGCGAGCTGATGGCGCTGCCAGCAGATCGTGTACGCCTTCTTCAACGCGCAGGCGAGCGCTGGGCTGCCCTAGCTTCAACTGCGGCAAAGAACCGCTCGACCGCCGCACGGTCGTCGGCATCGATGGTCACGTCCTCGACCCCGAAGCGTGCGAAACGCCCGTTGGCCGGCATCGCTTGACGCGCTTCGAGGCGTCGACGACCACGATCGGGGCCGCCCGCGAGGATCGAAGATTTGACTTCGTAGTGCCGACGTCGGTTCTCCGCGGCGTTGGGTGGCCAAGTGCCCTCCCATCGGCCATCGAGGTCTGCTCCCTCCGCGAAGGTCCAATCGATACAGCTGACGCGCTGCAATTGAGCGATGAGCTGTGACGGCGATCGGTGGCGATCGCCGGTCTTTGGGCGCATGGCCTTCCGCACGATCGTGCGAAGTCGCTCGGGTATGTGCGGCGCGAAGCCGAACGCCGAGTCAGGTAGCGCACGGAGGCCCTTTGTGAGGCGAGCGTCGACGCGGGCTGGGTCGATGCTCGCGTAGGCGAATGGACCATTCAACATCTCAAAAAGGGTCATGCCCACTCCATAGACATCTCCTGCCACCCCCATACGCCCATCTATGGGACCAGCCTCCGGCGGCGTATAGAGGGGTGTGCCCTCGATGCCCGCGACATTGCCGTCCGACTCAATCCTTGCCGCCGAGCCCCAGTCGCCGAGACGAGCATACGTTCTCGATCCGTCTAGGAAGATATTGCCGGGCTTCACGTCGCGGTGGATCACGAGGAGATCTGGCTCGCTATGGACGAACGCCAGTGCATCAAGAACCTGCATAGCAAGGCGGATGGCTTGATGGACCGAGAAGCGGTAATCCTCGTCGAAGGCGTTCGCTATGCAGCGCCCCTCGTAGTAGATCGAGACAAAGGTGATCGCGTGATCGACCTCGCTGTCGTACTGAGCCTCCAAAACCTCTGCGACGTGATCGTGCTTGATGCGATGCAGGAGCCTGGGCTCTCGATGAGCGGCGGCGTCCTCTAGCCCAAGAGTGGAATAGGTCTTCTGGACACACTTCCGTCCGAACACCAAGTGATCCGCTTCATATACATCCCCGCTCGATCCACCCCTCAGTGAGCGCAGGATCGAATAGCTTGGCTTATCCAGTCGCTCGCCGCGTAGCGCCATCACTTCTCCTCAGCAAGCGCAGCGGCAGCAGCGAGACTGCGGCCCGCATTCCAGTACTTGCCCACGGGCTCGGTCACACTCGCCATGAGATCCTCCAGCTTGCCTTTGCGGGAGAGATTGAGCCGGGATCGCGCAGTGTTTCGGTGCAGCATTTCGACTGGAATACCAGCGCGCACGCACGCGAGCTGCATCAGCGTCTCAAGGGCAACGCGAGGTGCGATGCGTGAATACGAATCCTTGTACGTCTGCTCGGGCATGAGAATTCTGACCAGATTGGGTCGAACCTCGAGAAGCGTCCGGTCGATGTCGGACTGCATTGCCTGTAGGCGCTCGGTCTCCTCAAGCACCGCCGCAGTCGCTAGCTTTTCGTGACCGTCACTCACCAACGAACCATCAGAGGCAACCGCTAGCAGAAGCTCATCTTTCGAACATGCGACCCCGAGAACCCTCTCCATGTGCGGATGCTATCCGGAACCTAGCGCGATCTGCTTCTTGGACTCTTGCCGATGTCTGGTGTTCTTGGCCATGTTGACGGCCTGGTCAGAGCTGGCGGACATGGCCCGCTCCTTTGGTGGCTCATCAGGGACCAGACTCGGCCCTGAGGCTAGTCGCGCTGAGACGGAGGGAGTTACGTCAATCAGACCTTCGACTGCGGCGCCGATGCTCCATGAAACCCCCAAGCCAGTAGATGAGGATGCCGATCGGAACGAGGGCGAAAAGCGCCGTCGCCAAGATCTGGATCGGCACACTCAGAGGCATCACCCAAACTGTGACGAGCGCTATGCAGGCACAGAACATGCCCATCCAGGACACCAATACCGAAGTTGGAAACCGGGGTCCAGCGGGCGGTGGGCCGGCGCTAGCCATTCGAGGCGCGCCTCGCGCGATGCTTCGTCGGGAACCCCACAACCGTCGGTTTCGCGACTCGCGAGCGCGCATCGCGGGCTTGTATGGCTAGCTGTACGGCTACCTCGTCCTGAAGCCTATCGGCAAGATCCTCTATTGCTGCGCGGATCAGGTCGCCCACGGTGCGCCCGTCGACGAACGCAGCGGCCTCAAGGGTCTCCAGCTTTCTGGAGTCCAACCGTACGTTGACTTGGCTTTGGGCCATGCGTGCGTGCCTCCGTCCGAACGTGGTGCTATGCGACGTCGCGATGATGCTACAGATGTAGCTTGCTAAATACAACCACGCCGACGCACCCCTCGGAGGGGCTGAACGAGGCTTTCGCTATCTCGCTGAGAATTCCTTTAGTAGACACATACCGTGCATATCGACAAGCCACCCTCCTTGGTTGCGCGGTACCGAGACGAACCTAGCTTGAGATTCGTTGGCTATAGATGGCCTCCCGCAACCCCTCAACCCGCGCCGCCGGGTTTCGTCTTAGCTCCCGAGGGTCCATCAACGGCCCGAAGGTCGAACCAGTGCATGGCTGGTTCGACCTTCGCCCGGCCCTCCGAGTCCGCCGTGTGACTCACGTCATCCCCTACCCACGATCCCCTCCGCGCGCAGCCACGCCTCACAGCCGCGCATCCCGTCCTCGAGCGCGACCTTCGGCTCGAACGCCAGCAGCCGCCGCGCCTTCGCGATCGAGTACGTGCCCGTGCGCGTCAGGTAGCGGACCGCGTTGGGATTGATCTCCCCCGGCGTGCCCCGCACCCGCTCCACAGCCGCCTGCGCGCCCGCGAGCGCCACGAGCACCGACGTGGGCGCCGAGCGCACGCGCGAGCGTCCGATCATCGCGGCGATGTGACCGAAGTACTCACCCGTGCTCACCCCGACCCCGCCCGACAGCGTGATCACCTCGCCGGCCGCCGCATCCGCGCCCACCACCGCGGCGATCCCATCGATCAAATCATCTACGTGGACCGGGCTGTGGATGCCGCGCCCGCCCATCGGCAGGACCAGGCGCCCGCGCTTCAGCTCTTGCAGCGGCGCGAGGATCCACGGGCGCGACCCCGGCCCGTACACGTCGCCGGGACGCACCACCGTCACCGCCATCCTGCCCGCGGCGTGCGCCTGCAGCACGACCTGCTCGCCCGCGATCTTCGTGTCCACGTAGGGAACGCCCAGCAGCCTCACCGGGTGCTCCTCCTCCACCCCGTCGGGGAAGTCGTTGCCGAAAACCGTCACCGACGACAGCTGCACGAAACGGCTCGCGCCACCCTCGATCGCGGCATCCAAAGCGTTGCGCGTACCGAGCACGTTCACACGGTGGAAGTCCTCCAGGCCCGAGCGCAGCGACACGATCGCCGCCGTGTGAAACACCACGTCGCACCCCCGCGCGTGATCTTGCCACTCCCCTACGCTCGACACGTCCCCCGCGACCACGCCCAACTGTGGGTCCGCGCGCATGTCCACGCCGCGGACCTCCACACCCTCCGCGCGCAGCCGAGCCGCGAGCGCGGCGCCGATGAACCCCAGCGCTCCCGTGACAAACGCGCGCGTCATCGAGTGCTCACGGAGCCGCGCCGGCATCTGGTTTGGCCGTGCGCCGCAGCAGCCCCGTGTCGCGGCTGAGGCGCTGCGCGAGCGTCACGGGGATGATCGTGATGGCGATCACGAGCAGCACGACGACGTTCACCTGCGGCAGCTGCTGGCCGAGGCGGATGTTGCCGAAGATCCAGATCGGCAGCGTGTTCTGCGCGCCCGCGGTGAAGATCGTGACCACGATCTCGTCGAACGACAGCGCGAACGCGAGCAGGCCGCCGGCGACGAGCGCCGTTGCGATCACGGGCAGCGTCACGAAACGGAACGTCTGCCAGCCGTCCGCGCCGAGGTCCATCGACGCCTCCACGAGCGAGGACTGCGTGCGGCGCAGGCGCGCGAGCACGTTGTTGTAGACGACCACGATGCAGAACGTCGCGTGGCCGATCACGATCGTCATCAGCGAGAAGTTCACGCCGGCGAAGTTGATGAACGAGTTGAGCGCCATGCCCGTGATGATCCCCGGCAGCGCGAGCGGCAGCACGAATATGAACGAGATCGCTTCGCGGCCGAAGAAGCGGAAGCGGTGAACGGCGAACGCGGCCATCGAACCGAGCAGGAGCGCGATCGCCGTCGAGAACAGCCCCGCGCGCACCGACAGCCACAGCGAGTGGCGCATTTCCGCGTTGTGCCACGTCGAGGAGAACCACTTCGTCGAGAGGCCGCTCAGCGGCCAGCTCTGCACGTTGGACGGGTTGAACGCGTACACGACGATGATCGCGATCGGCACGAACAGGAACAGCAGGATCAGCGCCGTCCACACGGCGAACCCCACGCGACTCCATCGACTCGTGCCGATCACAGCGCTTCGAACGCTCCCAGCCGGCGCGCCAGCAGCAGGTACACGCCCATGACCACGAGCGGCACCGTCGCGAACGCCGCCGCGAACGGCACGTTGTTCGCGATGCCCACGCTCTGGTAAACGACGTTGCCGATGAAGTCCGAGCCGGCGCCGCCTACGAGCGTGGGGGTGATGAAGTCACCGAGCGTGAGTGCGAAGGTGAAGATCGACCCGGCCGCGATGCCCGGCAGGATCAGCGGGAACAACACCGTGCGAAACGTGCGCCAGCCGCGCGCGCCGAGGTCCGCGGAGGCCTCGATGTACGAGTCGGGCACGCGTTCGATCGCCGACCAGATCGGCAGGATCATGAATGGCAGCCAGATGTAGCTGAACACGATCCACATCGCCCAGTTGGAGTACCCGATGTTCACCGCTCCCAGGCCGACGTTTTCGAGCGTCCAGTTCAGCACGCCATCTTTGGCGAGGATCAACCGCCACACGTACACGCGCACGAGGTAGCTCGACCACAGCGGGATCAGCACCGCCACGAACAATGCGGCCCGCACCCGCTTGGATGCGATCCTGACGGCGAAGAACGCGAACGGCAGCGCGAGCAGCGCGTCCGTCACCGTCACCGCCGCGGCGATCCCGATCGTGCGCAGCGCGATCGAGCGGTAGACGTGAACGGTGAACAGCGTTTCGAAGTTATGAAACGTCCAGTGGTGAACGAGCTTGCCGGTGAACGGCTCCACGCTCCAAAGCGCCGAGATGAACAGCAGCGCGAGCGCGGCGATGTAGATCAGCACGAACCACGCGCCCGGCGCGGACAGCAGCAGCACGGCTCGCAGCCACGGCCGGCGGAAGAGAGCCGCCGACGCGCGGATGCGAGCCGTCCCGTTCACGGCGAGACCCACGATCGATCTCGCCGTGAGCTTGGCGCTAGCCGGTTACTTCTGTCCACTTCTGCTGCCAGTGGGTGTAGTCCATGCAGTCGTTCTGGCCGTTGCCGCATTCGGCGACGGGCGTCTTCCAGAACTTGATGCTGTCGAAGTACGCGCTCGACGCGTTCGCGTGGTACTGGCCGCACGAGCCTTTCGAGATGCTTTCCATCTGCGCGCACGCCTTCGTGTTCGCGGGCGTCTCTCCGAAGGAGAGCGCCTGCTCGGCCTGCACTTTCGGGCTCGACACCCAGTTCACCCATTTGTATGCGCAGTTGGGGTCTTTGGCGTGCGCGGAGAGCATCCACGTGTCCGCCCACCCCGTCGCCCCCTCGCTCGGGATCAGATCCCTGACGGCCACTTTGTCGGCCTGCAGCGTGTTCGTCTGGTAGGGCCACGCCGCGCCGATCACCACGTCGCCGTTCTTGAACAGTTCGATCTCATCCGAGGCCAGCGCCCAGTACTTCTTGATCAACGGACGCTGCTGTTTGAGCAGACCGATCGCCGCGTCCAGCTGCGCTTCGGTGAGCTCATACGGGTCGGTGATGCCGAGGCTCGGCTGGGTCTTCGACAGATACAGCGCCGCGTCGGCGATCTGGATCGGGTTGTTGGGGACGGTGATCTCGCCTTTGTACTTGGGGCTGTAGATCGCCTCCCAGCTCGTGGGCGCCGACTGCACCGATCTGGTGTTGTAGAGCAGCGTGTTCGGGCCCCATTGCAGTGAGATCCCGTAGTGCTTGCCGGCGATCGTGTTGTGTGGCGGAGACTGCAGCTGCGGGATGAAGTTCTTCCATTCCGGCACCAGCGCCACGTTCATCTCCCGCACGTCGCCGCCGCGGATCAGCCGCAGGCTGGCGTCGCCGGAGGCGGAGACCATGTCGTACTGGCTGCCGCCGCCCTGTCGCATCAGCGTGACCATTTCATCCGAGGAGCCCGCGTACTTCGCGTGCACCACGCAGCCGGTCTGTTTTTCGAACGGCTTCACCCATTCCGGCTGCGTGTAGCCTTCCCACGCGATCAGGTTCAGCTGGCCCTCCCCCGCGCCGACGCTGCTCGGCAGCGTGCTCGACGCGGTCGTGCTGGAGGAGTTGCCACAGGCGCTCACGCCAACGGCCATCAACGCCAGCACCGCTCCCATCGCCCAGTCGATCTTTGCAAGCTTCATTGGTTCGCTTCCTCCCGTTTGTCTGTGTCAAGCACCGACTCATCCGTCTCCCGCCAAGTCATGCGGACGGTCCGGCCACGCTCTTCCAGCGCTTTCGCCGCGGACGTGTCGAGGTTCTGCGCCAGCACCACGAGCGTCTCACCTCCCTCCGCCTCGACCACGTAGCGCGTGACGGAGCCCAGGTAGGCCACCTCGCGCACGACCCCGCGCAGCGTCGTGGGGGCGCCGGTCCGCGCGGCGTCCTCGCCGTCGGGCAGCAGGCGGATCTTCTCCGGGCGGACCATGTATCTGCGCCCCGAGCGCTCGAGGATGTTCGTGGTGCCGACGAAGCCCGCCACGAACTCGTTCGCGGGGCGCTCGTAGATCTCCCCCGGCGTGCCCACCTGCTCGATCCTCCCGTTCGAGAAGACCGCGATGCGGTCGCTCATCGTCAGCGCCTCGTCCTGGTCGTGGGTGACGTAGATGAACGTGATGCGCTCGCTGAGCTCGCGTTGGATCGACTTCAGCTCGAGCTGCATCTCCTGGCGCAGCTTCAGGTCGAGCGCGCCGAGCGGCTCGTCGAGCAGCAGCACGCGCGGGCGGTTGACGATCGCGCGGGCGAGCGCCACGCGCTGGCGCTGCCCGCCGGAGAGCTGGATCGGGCGCCGGCCCTCCACGCCAGGCAGGCGCACCATCTCCAGGGCCCGCGCGGCGCGCTCCGCGCGCTCGCGCTTGCCCACCCCCGCCACCCGCAGCCCGTACGCCACATTGTCCAAGACGTTCATGTGCGGGAACAGCGCGTAGTCCTGGAAGACGGTGTTGACAGGGCGTTGATAGGGCGGGCTGCGCGTGACGTCCGCCCCGTGGAGCTCCACCCGCCCGGAGTCCGCGAGCTCGAAGCCCGCGATGACCCGCAGCGTCGTCGTCTTGCCGGAGCCCGACGGCCCGAGCATCGTGAAGAACTCGCCCGCGAGCACCTCCAGCGAGAGCCGCTCCACGGCGACCACGTCGCCGTAGGTCTTGCGCACGTCCACCAGTCTCACCGCCACGCCCGCGGATGTGACCCCAGCCGACGGAGGATGCGAACCCGACACATCCATCCTCGTACCTGCACTGGAGACCATCGGTTGCGAGTCTATTGCGCCTTTCAGGCAGCGACAACTATCCCACTTGGACAATCTCGGCCCCCGAGCTGCTCCGTCCAGGCGTCATCCATACGCCGGCCGGCCGCTCTCGAGGCGCACATGTGTGTCAATTCTCCCTCCAAACGTGTCAAAACAGCAACCTTTCAGACACCTCGGTTGCGCGCGCCACCAACTCAACCTAGAGTCGCGACATCCTGAAAATAGTGGCCCGGCGGTGCACGAACACCCCGGGCCCGGCACCGAGTTGCTCACCCTCGATGCCCGTCGATTGTCCCTCAGCCGCGCATTTGATGCCAGGCTGGCACTCGACGGGAGTCGAACGTGCGCCGCTCGGGCCCTACCGAGAAGAGGAGACGGCGATGCTCAACCCCGATCCAGACTCCGGCGCCGCACGCGCCGAGCAGCCATCCGACGAGCTCGTGCTCGCGGCCATCGACCGCTGTGCGCGCCACCGTGCGCGCGACACGGCGGCGGTCCCCGTGTGGGCGATCTTCGAGCACCTGGGCGTCTCCCGACGCTCGACTGGCGCGCGCAGGGTGCGCATCCGCCTGGACGTGATGCACGCGGCCGGATGGATCGCGCTCTCGCGCCAGCACGGCATCCAATCGTGGGAGCTCACGCGCACGGGCTCGCGCCACCTGCGACGCGAGCGACGCGCGGGGCGCGTCCCCGCGCTGCCCGAGTCGCCCCAGCATCGCGCGTGGCGGGGCGCCCACACGACCGCGGCGCA
>DASUPL010000029.1:0-3010 GCA_036281155.1 Solirubrobacteraceae bacterium
GCCGCCTGCTCTTCGGACAGGACCGAGCATTACCGTGCAGCTTCATCCGGTGTCCTCCTTGGTGCTGGTTGGCTTGAGCACCGCCCAGCCTCCAAGGAGACCCGGATGTCTACTGACCAACGCTCCTAGGAACTACAACTAACCGGCCAGCGTGTGGCGCCCGCTGCCCAGCAGCTGCCCCGAGGCGCACTCCTCCGCCGGCACTACCCCACGCTGATTGCGGATGCCGGCCGCCCCGATCAACCCGCCCACGGCGAGCAGCGCGGCGGCGATCGCCATGCCGACGTGGAAGCTGTGGAGCGACGCCTGCTCGGCCGCGCTCGTGAGAACTCGCGCCTGGCCCGCGGGCAGGGCGTGGACGTCTGGGCGTCCGAGCGGCAGGCGCTTGGCGGCTGTCACCGCCGCGCGCGCCGCCGCGTCGAGCTTCACCCCGGCCAAACGGCTCTGCAGGTCCGCGACGAACGACCCCGCTACCGCAGCGCCGACCGCCGCCGTGCCCATCAGCCCTGCGACCCGCGCGATCGCGTTGTTCACGCCCGAGGCGATGCCCGCGTCGTCGTTCGTCGCGTCCGCGAGCACCGCGGCCGTCAGCGGCGCGACCGTCAGCGAGAGCCCCAGCGCGAACAGCAGCAGCGGCGGCAGCACATCTGCGAGGTAGTCCACATGGATCCCCGTGCGCTGGAACAGCAGCAGCCCCGCCGCGCACACCAGCGGCCCGCCGCCCATGAACAGGCGCGGGCCGAAGCGGTCCGCGAGCGCGCCGAAGCGTCGTGAGAGCACGAACATCACGACCGTCACCGGCAGCGTCGTCAGGCCGCTCTTCAGCGGCGAGTAGCCGCCGATCTGCTGCAGGAACAGGATCAGGAAGAAGAACACGATCGCCAGGCCCGCGTACATCGAGAACGTCTCCACGTTCCCCGCCGAGAAGTTTCTCCGCGCGAACAGCCGCAGCGGCAGCATCGGGTCCCTCGCTCGAGACTCATAAAAAACGAACGCGCCCAGCAGCGCCGCGCCGCCGAGTAGCGGCGCGAGCACGCCGGGGCTCGACCAGCCCAGGCGCGGCTGCTCGATCAGCGCGAACACCGTGCCGCCGAGACCGACCGCGCACAGCAGCGCGCCGGGGACGTCGACGCGCCTCGCTCCGACCGGCCGCGCCGGCGCCCGCGGGATCGCGACGCGGATGATCGCGAGGCACACGAGCACGAACGGGACGTTGATCACGAAGATCCACCGCCACGACGCGATCGCCAGCAGCTCGCCCCCGAGCAGCGGCCCGAGCACCGCGGCGATCGTCCCCCATGCCGTCCACGCGCCGATCGCCCCGCCGCGCTCGGACGGGGGGAACGTGTTCACGATCACCGCCAGCGACGCCGGCGTGAGCAGCGCGCTCGTGACGCCCTGCAGCGCCCGCGCCGCCACCAGCCAGCCGATCGTCGGCGCGAGCGCGCAGCCGAGCGAGGCGATGCCGAAGCCGGTGACGCCGAGCTCGAAGATGCGCCGCTCGCCATACAGGTCGCCGAGCGAGCCTCCCACGAGGATCAGCGAGCCGAGCGTGAGCAGGTAGCCGTTGACGACCCACTGCTGGGCCGCAAGACCACCGCCCAGCTCCCGCTGGATCGTCGGCAGCGCGACGTTCACGACCGTCCCGTCGAGCAGCGCGATGCCCGAGCCGAGGATGCACGCGATCAGCGTCAGGCGCTTCACCGACGCATCGCTACGCGCAGGCACGGGCGGGCGCCCCGTCAGCCCGAGCGTCGTCGCAGCGCGGCGCCGTCGAGGAGCGCGATCTCCGTATAGCCACTCAGCGCAAGTGACAGGTCGAAGTCGCCGAGCAGACAGCGCAGCACGTATTCCACGCCCGCCTGCCCGTCGAGCGCGAGGCCCCACATGAACAGGCGCCCGATGCACACCGCGTCCGCGCCGAGCGCCAGCGCCTTCAGCACGTCCGCGCCGCCGCGAATGCCGCTGTCGAACAGCACCGTGAAGTCCGCGCCCACGACGTCGCGGACCGCCGGCAGCGCATCGAGCGCGCCGATCGCGCCGTCGACCTGGCGCCCGCCGTGGTTGGACACGATCAACCCGCCCACGCCCGCGTCGAGCGCGCGCCTGGCGTCGTCCTCGTGGACGATGCCCTTGAGCACGATCGGCAGTTCTGTCTGCTCGCGCAGCCACGCGAGGTCCTCCCACGTCACGGTGGGGTTCGCGAACTGGTAGGCCCATTGTCCGATCGCCGCGCCCGGGTCCTCCTCGGGGGTGCGCTCGAGCTTGTCGAGGAACACCGGGTCGCTGAAGTAGTTCGCCACGCCCTCGCCTTTGAGGAACGGCAGGTATGCGTTCTGCAGATCGCGCGGACGCCAGCCGAGCATCCACGTGTCGAGCGTCACCACGATCGCCTTGTAGCCCGCTTCGCCGGCGCGCCGCACGAAGCTCGCGGCCAGGTCGCGGTCCTTGGGCCAGTAGAGCTGATACCAGCGGCTGCCCTCCCCCACCGCGTCAGCGACTTCCTCGATCGTGCGCGACGCGGCCGTGCTGAGGATCGACGTCAGGCCGAGCGCCGCCGCGGCGCGTGCGACCGCCAGCTCGCCCTCGGGGTGGACGATCGACTGCACGCCGACGGGCGCGAGCATCACCGGCGCGGGCATCACCGTGCCGAGCACCGACACGCTCAGATCGCGCGAGTCGACGTCGCGCAGCATCCGCGGCACGATCTCCCAGCGCTCGAACGCGTCGAGGTTCGCGCGCATCGTCTTCTCCGTCCCGGCGCCGCCGGCGACGTAGCCGTACGCCTCGGGGGTCATGACCTCCTGGGCGCGCTCCTGCAGCGCGGCGACGGAGATCGGCAGCTTCGGCTTCTGTCCCGCCAGGCCGTAGCCGTAGATCTCGTACTGGAAGTTCGCGAACTGCTGTTGCGGCTCGGGCGCGGCGTCGTCGCTCATAGCCTGAACCCTATCCCCGCGCGCGCGGGTGCGCCCGACGCCCGACTCAGCCCAACGCCCGGCAACCCGACGCC
>DASUPL010000030.1:0-7447 GCA_036281155.1 Solirubrobacteraceae bacterium
CTCCACGAGGACCCGGAGTTCCAGCGTCTGCTCCTCGCGGTCGTCCAGCGGCGGCTGGATCCGGCGAGCGCGGCAACGGAGCTGCTCGCGCGCACGTCACACCTCGGGCAGCCGGTCGAGTAGGCTCGTCGGCATGGACTATCTCGCATTGGCAGATCGCAACTGGCCGCTGCTGCGGCGCTTGATGGGCGGTCACGCGGCGATCTACCGCGCGACGAACGGCCTCATCGGACACCGCGTTCCTGGCGCACCGCCGTCGCTGCTGCTCGACCACGTGGGCGCGAAGAGCGGCACGAAACGCACGAGCCCGCTGGTGTACGGGGTGGATGGCGCGAACCTCGTGCTGGTGGCGTCGAAGGGCGGCTATCCGAAGCACCCGGCGTGGTTTCACAACCTACGCGCGAATCCCGACACGACCGTTCAGGTCGGATCGAGCAAGCGCAACGTCCACGCGCGTGTGGCGGAGGGCGAGGAGCGCGACCGAATGTGGAAGCTGATGGTGGGCGTGTACGGCGGCTACGAAAGCTACCGCCGCCGCACGGAGCGGGAGATCCCGCTCGTGATCCTCGAGCCGCGCTAGAGCGAGTGCCCGAGCGCGTCCTGGCCCGGCCTGGCGTGCCTACGCGCCGAGCGCGCGGGCGATGACCATCTGCTGAACCTCGTCGGTGCCCTCGCCGATGGTGAGGATCTTGGCGTCGCGGTAGAAGCGGCAGACGGGGTACTCCTCGATGAAGCCGTAGCCGCCGTGAATCTGCACGGCCTCCTCGGCGCAGCGCACCGCCAACCGGCCGGTCTTGAGCTTGGCCTGCGCGGCGGTGAGCGTGAAGTTGCGCCCGGCGTCCTTCTCGCGGGCGGCCTTGTACACGAGCAGCCGCGCGGCGGCGATCTCGGTGGACATGTCGGCGAGCTTGGCCTGGATGGCCTGAAACTTGGAGATCGCCTGCCCGAACGCGCGGCGCTCTTTGGCGTACTTGAGCGCCTCGTCGAGCGCGCCCTGCGCGAGCCCGACGCCCATGGCGGCGACGCCGATGCGCCCGATGTCGAGGATGTGCAGGAACTGCTTGAAGCCGGCGCCGCGCGGGCCGAGCAGGTTCTCCTCGGGCACGCGGCAGTCGTCGAACGTGAGCGGGCGGGTGTCGGATGCGTTCCAGCCCATCTTGCGGTACGGCTCTCCCTGGGCGTAGCCGGGTGTGCCGTTGGGGACGATCAAGTTTGAGATCTCTCGGGTCGCGTTGCTGTCTGCGCCGTTGGCCGTGTCGGAGGTGACGGCGGTGATGCAGACGACGCCTGAGATGTGGGTGCCGGCGTTGGTGATGAACTGCTTGGCGCCGTCGATGGCCCATTCGCCGTCCTCGAGGCGTGCGCGGGTGCGGGTGTTGCCGGCGTCGGAGCCGGCCTCGGGCTCGGTCAGCCCGAACGCGCCGAGCTTCTCGCCGGAGCACAGTTGCGGCATCCACTCGCGCTTCTGCTGCTCGTTGCCGAACAGGTAGATGGGCTGGGTGCCGAGCGAGGTGTGCGCGCAGAGCGTGATGGCGACGGAGGAGTCGACGCGCGTGAGCTCCTCGACGGCGAGCGCGTACGCGAGCGTGTCGCCGCCACCCCCGCCGTACTCCTCGGGGAAGGGGATGCCCATGAGGTTGAGCTTGCCGAGCTGCGCGACGATGTCGTAGGGGAAGGACTTCGTGCGGTCGAGCTCCTCGGCGACGGGCGCGACCTCGCCCTCGGCGAATTCGCGCACGGTGCGTCTGATCAGCTCGTGGTCTGGGGAGAGGTCGAAGTCCATGGCGGGCATTCTCACAGGTCCGCGCGAAGCGGCATCGTCGCTAGCATTGCCGCGAGTGAGCCGCGGCCGCCTGATCCTGGACGTGCTCAAGCGCGGACGCACGTTCAGCTACGGCCCCGACCGCTCGCAGCGCGCGGATCTGTATCTGCCCCCAGGCGCGGGGCCGCATCCGCTGATGGTCGTCATCCACGGGGGCTCTTGGCGGGCGCGCTACGGGCGGGTGGTGATGCGCGCGCTGATCGGAGATCTCGTGCGGCGCGGCTGGGCGGCGTGGAACATCGAGTACCGGCGCGTGGGCAACGGCGGCGGGTGGCCGCAGACGTTCGCGGATGTGGCCGCGGCGATCGACTACCTGCCGGAGCTCGACGCGCCGCTGGATCTCGATCGCGTATGCGTTCTAGGCCACTCCGCGGGCGGGCACCTGGCGCTGTGGGCGGCCGCGCGCGAGAACCTGCCGTCAGGGGCTCCGGGCTTCATCGACGGCGCTCCGCGCGTGCGGCTGCGGAGGGCGATCTCGCAGGCGGGCGTGTGCGACTTGGAGGGTGCGTACCGTCGCTGGCGGGGCGGCGCGGTGCTGGCGTTGATGGGCGGGAGCCCCGAGGAACTCCCCGACCGCTACGGCGCGGCCGACCCGCTGCGCCTGCTGCCGCCGAGCATGCCGGTTCTGCTCGTGCACGGCGTCGCCGACGAGACCGTGTCGGTGAAGCTGAGCCGCAACTACGCGCGCGAGGCGCGGGCGGCTGGCGGCGAGGTGGAGCTGGTGGAGATCGAGGGCGCCGCGGGGAGCCACCGCGCGCACATCGACCCGCGCGGCGAGGCATGGGCGGCTGTCACCGAGCGCTTGGTCGATGCGTCCGCGATGTCCACCGCGGATCAGTCGCCCACTGGCTAGGAAAGCGCTGCAGCCGCGTCGCTCGTCAATGTCGACAATTGGCGATTCGACACCGCACGACCGATCACTCGCTCGACCTCGGATGAGGCGCCAGTCAGATGGACGACGAAGGGAACCGAGCCACCAGCGCTCTTCTGCACGAGTCCGGCAGCGAACTCGTCTGCGAACGAATAGCTGACGCTCAACACATCTTCGAAATCGACCTCAACTGTGGCCTCTTGACCAGCCTGTTGGATGAGGGCATCTCGAAGCTCGATGCCTCGCGGCCGGGTCGAGAATGTCGACCCAAAGTCTGATAGACGAAATCTGAGGGGCATGATCATTGCCTCCTGGGTCGTGGTGCGGCTGACACCGATGCTACCTAGTCATCCGGCGGCATGCACAAGATCGTAGGCGATCCAAGTCCCCCGCTTGAAGGCCGCTGCAGGAAACATGTCTGTCTTCTTGGTCTCCTGCACGATCTGTGTGCGTACGAACCCGTTGGCCGAATGCACGTCAAGACGGGCCGCGCTGAGTGATGACACCAGCGCAGCCTCGAACGTCTCGGAAAATCCGTTGCCACGATGTGGATCCCCGGTTCCGCTGATTCGCGCGTCCATCGCGTGTGCGATCGCGAAGCTGTCTTCCGCCCACTCTGGGTAGCGCTGCCTGACGTGCTCCGGTATCCCGATGCCGAGATCGCTGATGGCAATGGAGACTTGCGGGTGAGGCTCGGCGGAGCGCTGAACGGCGACGTATGCGCCGAGGCCGTTGCGTCCGTGCTCGATCGCATTGCCGCAAAGCTCGGACACGGCCATGAAGCAGGCATGGCCAAGCGGCGAGACGTCTGTGTATTGGTACTCGATGATCTCCCGTGTCGTAGCGGCAACTTCCTCAACAGCGGTGTGGTCTGTGAGAGAGGTAAGCGGAAGAATCGCGACGCCGTCCGGAGAGGCGTTCTTCTCTCTTCCACGAAGATCGACGTAACTTGTATCGACGACCTTCATCTGATCGAAGATCGTTCGTGCATGACGATTATCAGGAGGGATTACGCTGAGTGAGCGCCCCTCTGCGTGATGCCAGTCGAAGAAGGTTCTGATCCGAAGCCAAAACAATGGATATATGGGCAGCTCCAGCGCTTCACAATCGATGATCAGGTGCTCTGGCAAGTCGCGATGGAGCGGGAACTCTTCTCGCCATCCGCCCTCGGCTCCGCCTGTGCGCCGAACTCTCTTGGACCACTCATCCATCGTCCGATCGTACGGACAGATGCGGCCACCTTCCCAGCACGGGTTGGGAAGTCGCTACTTGCAGTAGGACTTGGCGAGCTCGACGAGCAGGCGCACGCCGTAGCCGGATGCGCCCTTGCCGACGTAGGCGCGGCCGAGGTCCCACGCCGACCCGGCGATGTCGAGGTGCGCCCAGGGGGTCTCGCCGACGAAGTTCGACAGGAAGATCCCGCCGACGATCGTGCCGGCCTTGCGCCCTTCGGGCGCGTTGTCGAGGTCGCCGTAGGCGCCCTTGATCAGCTCGCGGTACTCGTCGTGCAGCGGCAGACGCCACACGATCTCGCCGGTGCTCTCGCCCGCGGCGGCGATGCGCGCGGCGAGCGCGTCGTCGTTGCTCATCAGCCCGGCGTGGGTCGAGCCGAGCGCGATGATGACCGCGCCGGTGAGCGTGGCGAGGTCGACGATCCGCTCGGCGCCCTCGGCGACGGCGTGGCAGAGGCAGTCGGCGAGCACGAGCCGGCCCTCGGCGTCGGTGTTGTTGATCTCGATCGTCTTGCCGTTGGCCGCGGAGACGATGTCGCCGGGCTTGATCGAGCTTCCGCTGGGCAGGTTCTCGGTGGCGCCTATGACCGCGACGAGCTTCACCGGCAGCTTCAGCGCGGCGATCGCGGCGACGGCCTCGATCACGGCGGCGCCGCCGGACATGTCGAACTTCATCTCCGCCATCTTCGCGCCGGGCTTGAGCGAGATCCCGCCGCTGTCGAACGTGACCGCCTTGCCGACGAGTCCGAGCGTGGGGCCTTGAGGATTGGATCCCCCGCCCGCCCCCTCGTAACGGATGGTGATCAGCGCGGGCTCCTGCTCGGAGCCCTGGGCGACGGCGGCGAACGCGCCCATACCGCGCGCGAGGATCCCCTCGCGTCCCTCGACCTCCACTGACAGGGTGTCGTGCTCGCGCCCGAGCGCGGTGGCGTACTCGCCGAGCGCGGTGGGTGTGAGGTCGTTGCCGGGGCGGTTCTGCAGGTCGCGCGCGCGGTTGACCGCCTCGCCGACGATCGCGGCCTCGGCGACCGCGGACGCGATCGCGGGCGGGCCGGAGACGATCAGACGCTCCAGATGCTTCGGCGGCGAGTCGGCGCCGTCGTCCGCCTCCGGCGCGGACTTGTGACGCTCGAAGCGGTAGTCGCCGAGCAGTGTGCCCTCGACGATCGCCGCTGCGATCGCGGGCTCGCTGTCGACGGGAGTCTGCCAGCAGAGAGCGCGCGTGGAGAGCTCACGTGCACGACCGCCCGCGAGCGAGGCCGCGACGCGTGCGCGCTCGGGGGTGAGGTCCTTGCGCGCTCCGAGGCCCACGGCGAGCCAGCGCTTGCCGTCAGCATGCGTGAGGGCGAGGGACTTGAACGCGCTGCGCGCCTCGCCCGAGGCGAGCAGCTCGCCGAGCTGGGCCGGCGTGTCGCCCGGCGCGCCCTCGCCGTCGAACAGTCCGATGGCGACGGTGTCCCCTTCGCTTGTCCCGCCTGCTTGGACGATCGCGGATACGTGCATGGCCGGGCACGATATCCAGGTCGTGAACGATTCGTCTCCCAACCCTCCACCCGGCTACGGCGAGGCGAGGGCGGACGCTCCGGTCGCAACGCGTCAAACGGGGAATCGCACGGTCGTCCACTACCATTCTCGCTCTCCCGTCCCTTCGCAACTACCCCCAGGAGAGACCCGCTCACATGCCAAAGACAGTGATCCTCGGCGCCGCGCGCACCCCCATCGGCAAGATGGGCGGCGGCCTGTCCACGCTGGACGCCACCGAGCTGGGCGCCCTCGCGATCGGCGCCGCGCTCGAGCGCTCGAGCGTCGAGCCCGAGCAGATCGAGCACGTGGTGGTGGGCCAGGTGCTGCAGGCCGGACAGGGGCAGATCCCCTCGCGTCAGGCGCAGATCAAAGCGGGCATCCCCAAGGAGGTCTCGTCGGAGACGATCAACAAGGTCTGCGCGTCGGGGCTGCGCGCGAGCGTGATCCTCGACCAGGCGATTCGCGCGGGCGATGTGCAGGTGGGCGTGGGCGCGGGGATGGAGTCGATGTCGAAGGCTCCGTATCTGCTGCCGCAGGCACGCTTCGGCTATCGCATGGGCGACGCGAAGATGCTCGACGCGATGGTCCACGACGGCCTCACGAACCCGTTCTCGGGCAAGCAGATGTTCGTCGAGGCGACGGAGATCGGCGAGGAGTTGGAGATGACGCGCGCTGACCTCGACCGCTGGGCGCTGCGCTCGCACGAGCTGGCGTTGAAGGCGATCGACGAGGGCCGCATGTCGGAGGAGATCGTGTCGGTGACGATCAAGGGGCGCAAGGGCGACACGGTGGTCGAGGTCGACGAGGGTCCGCGCAGGGACACGTCGCTGGAGCGCCTCGCGGCGCTCCCCGGCTTGGTCGGCAAGGAGGGCTCGCACACGGCTGGCAACTCGCCGGGCGTGAACGATGGCGGCGGCGCGCTGGTGCTGTCCTCGGACGAGTGGGCGGCGGCGAACGGCAAGGAGGCGCTCGCGGAGATCGTGGCTCACGCGCAGAGCGCCAACGACTTCGCGTACCTCGCGACGACGCCAGCGAGCGCGGCGAAGAAGGCCTTGGAGAAGGCGGGCCTGCAGCCGGGCGACATCGACGTGTGGGAGATCAACGAGGCGTTCGCGTCGGTGACGCTGAACTCGATCCGCATGCTCGGCATCGACGAGGACCGCGTGAACGTGAACGGCGGCGCCGTCGCGCTCGGACACCCGATCGGCGCCTCCGGCGCACGGATCCTCGGCGCGATCGTGCACGAGCTGCGTCGCCGCGGCGGCGGCTACGGCTGCGCCGCGATCTGCTCCGGCGGGGGTCAGGGCGACGCGGTCATAATCAAGGTCTGAGATGAGCGAAAACGGCGCGGGCGGGTCACCGGCCGATCGGCCACGCGCCGCGGCGTTCTTCGATCTGGACAAGACGCTGATGGCTGGCTCGTCGGGCATCTTCTTTGCCCGGGCGGCGTATGAGACGGGCATGATCTCGCGCAGGCGCTTGGCGCATGACGTGTATGAAAACGTGCGCTTCAGGCTGCTCGGCTCGACGGACGATCGCGCGGATGAGGTGCGCAAGCGGGTGGGGGAGATGATCGCGGGCGTGCGCGTGCGCGACCTGGAGCGCCTCTCCCCGCGCGTGCTCTCGGGCGTGCTCCCGCGCCTGTATCCGCAGATGCTCGAACGCGCGTACGCGCACCAGGACTCGGGCGTGCCGGTGTACATCCTGACGGCGGCCTCGCAGGAGATGGCCGACCTGCTCGCGCGCGTGCTGGCGTTCGACGGTGGGCTGGGCTCGCGCTCGGAGATCGTCGACGGCCGCTACACGGGCAGGCCGGCGGGGCCGTTCAACTACCGCGAGGGCAAGGTGCTCTCGATGCGCGAGCTGGCTGAGCGCGAGCACATCGCGCTGGATGAGTCCTATGCCTACTCGGACTCTGAGTCGGACCTGCCGATGCTGCGCACGGTGCGCCACGCGGTGGTCGTGAACCCCGACGCGGAGCTGCGTCGAATCGCGGCG
>DASUPL010000031.1:0-2679 GCA_036281155.1 Solirubrobacteraceae bacterium
CGAACGGTTCATCGCGGCTAACGAAGCGGCCTGGACGAATGAAGTCCACCGCGGGCAGGTGCGCACGACGCTCGCTACATACACGTTCCCCACCCTAGGCGACTTGCCGGTCTCGGCAATCGATCAGGCGCTCGTGCTGGAGGTCTTGCGTCCAATCTGGCAGACCAAGCACGTTACCGCTAGCCGCGTCCGGTCGCGGATCGAGAGCGTCTTGAATTTCGCGAAGGGCAGCGGGTGGAGGGAAGGCGACAACCCGGCATCTTGGGACGTGCTTCAACACGCGCTCGGCAAGGCGAAGCCCCAGAAGACGCACCATCCGGCGATGGCCTACAGCGACGTTCCGGCGTTCTTAGGCGAGCTACAGGCGCGGGAGGGCAGTCCGGCGAGGGCGTTGGAGGTCGCGATCTTGACGGCGCTGCGAACCAGCGAGGTCCTTGGTGCACGTTGGGACGAAATCAACTTAGCAGAGCGCGTTTGGGTCATTCCGGCGGATCGCATGAAGGCTGGACTAGAGCACCGCGTGCCGCTGTCGGATCGCGTCATCGAGATATTATCCAGCCTGCCGCATGAGGAGGGTAACCCGTTCCTGTTCGTGGGCGACAAGCCGCTCCGTCCGCTGCACGCACACTCAATGTTCGTAGTGTTGCGAACGATGCGACCAGTTCTCACGGTGCATGGTTTCCGATCATCCTTCAGCGACTGGGCCCACAACAAGGCGACCACGGACAACTACGTTATTGAAATGTGTCTGGCGCATAAGGTCGGTTCATCGGTCGAACAGGCCTACCTTAGAAGCACGTTGTTCGACAAGCGACGTGCGCTGATGTCGGCCTGGGCGGCGTTAGGGCGGAAGCCGACCCCCGCCGAGATGGCGGGGCAAAGGCGCTTATCGCGACTAGGGCGGGCTAGGCCCGAGAGTGCTCGCCGGCTTCGGACCCCTCGGGCGCTCGCTCGGGGGGTCCCACCGTTTCGGGAGGGGCGCGGGACGCCCCAGGCAGCCGCACCCGTGTGGTTTTCGGGGGGGCTGAGGTAGGGAGCTAGGCCGAGAGGGGCTTGAGACCCCCCCTATCAGCCTCCGGAGCGGCGAGCGCGGCGGGGGCGCGAGGGAGGGCCGCGGGCGGCCCTGCGGGGCTGTTCGGTGTGGTTTTCGGGGAAGGGAGCTATCTCCCTAGCCCCGGAAGACTTGAACGCTGTCCTAGGGCTTCCCTGCGGGGCGCTCTGGGAGGGGTTCGCTCGGGGAGGAGGGGGAGCAGGCGAACGGCGCGAACTCCACGTCTGGGTTCAGCAAGAGACCTCGCCGACCTTGTTGACGTGTACCGTCTCGGCAGTGCATCCGGCAAACGTCGGATCATCAGAGCAGCCAACTGCGCGCGAGAGATTTAAGATAGCAAAATACCGAGAACAACTCGCCTGTTGGCGCGTTTTGAACCGAGACAGAGTGTCTCAGTTAAGGCTAAGGCAAAAGGGCGGAGTCCGATGTGGTCTGATTTGCTAGCGCTGAAAAGCTTGAGTGAAATGACGCGTGTCGAGATCGCATCAACGGTCGAGCAAATCGTGGCTGCTGTCGCCCATGAGCACGGGCTTATGGAAGCCAGAGACCGGTTCACGCGGGTCATGCTCGACAGCCGTCTGGATGATGACCTTGGCATGGATGAGGTCGATCTGATCGCTGTGCTGTTCCGTGCCGAGGAGCGGTTCGGCCTTGTTCTGCCGGATGACATCGGCCCGTCGTCTACGGTTAATGACATTGTCGATCTCATAGCCGAGCCGCTGAGGGAGAAGGAAGCACACTTGGCGCGGGCGCAGGCCAACGAGTCGTGGAAAGACCTACCGGAGCAGGAAGCGTCCGAAAGCACCTTGGTCGGGCCGGAACAGGGCTTTTTTAGAGAAGTGCCAGAGCTGCAGTAACGCCAAGCAACGTGCCGTGAGCAACCTTCGCGACATCATTTCCCGCGCGAACCAGCAAATCCGGCCGATGATGTTTATTTCGCCGCCGTTGCCTTCATAGGGCCTATAGCGGGCCATGCCCCTGCCGCCCGGCTTCGTCCCGCCCTGCCTGCCCACCAAGGCGCTGCGCCCGCCATCGGGCGAGCTGTGGCTGCACGAGATCAAGCACGACGGCTTCCGCGTCATCGCGCGCAAGGAAGGCGATCGCGTGCGGCTATACAGCCGGCCCGGCAACGACCTGACCGATCGCTTCCCGTTGATTGTCGAGGCGCTCGCGGGCCTGCGCTCGCGATCCGTGATCCTCGACGGCGAAGCGGTGTGCTGCGACGAGAACGGCATGCCCAGCTTCGACCGGCTGCGCCATCGCCACCACGACGCGAGCGTGTTCCTCTATGCCTTCGACCTGATCGAGCTGAACGGCGACGACCTGCGCCGCGAGCCGCTGGAGGTGCGCAAGGCGACGCTCGCCCCTGTCCTGTCGAGAGCTGCCCCTGGCCTGCGCCTCAATGAGCACATCGAGGCTGACGGGCCGACCGTGTTTGCCCACGCCTGCCGCATGGGCCTTGAGGGGATCGTGTCGAAGCGCAAGAACTCGACCTACCGATCAGGCTTGTCGCGCGACTGGCTCAAGTCGAAGAACCCGGCTTGTCCGGCCGTGAAGCGGGAGACGGAGGAGGATTGGGGACGATGAGCGCCCCGCCGTTTCTGCTTCACCCTTGAGACCGACCGTCA
>DASUPL010000032.1:0-9349 GCA_036281155.1 Solirubrobacteraceae bacterium
AGCACGCTCGAACTGCGCTTCCGCCTCGCGGTAAAGGCCCGGATACGCCTCATCGCCTCGCGCAGGAAGAGAGTCGTGGCGAGCACGCCGCGACGAGTGCTGCGCGCCGGCGAGCAACGGCTGCTGCTGCGTCTGGACCCCCGCAGGTGGCCGACGAGGCTGCGGCTCCAGACGCACGCGCTGGCAGCGCTGCCGACGGTTCCCGCCGGCAGCGGCGGTGGGAACCAGACCGTCAGCACGAGCCTGGTCGCGCTCAGACGCTTCCCGCAGCTGCCCCACTTCGGACCGCTGCCTTGAAGCGCGGGCACGCATCGCGGCGCCGGCCTCGACGTCGGCTGCCCTGGGGTCTGCCGCTGGCTGTCGTCGCGATCGTGGCGGCGCTCGCGTCGTCGGGAGGTGGGGCGAGCTCTCGCGCCGCGGTCCCCGCAGCGGGCGAAGCGAAGCCGCAGACCGACAACTCGATACCCGCGCCGAACTTGACGATGATCGGATCCTCACCGCTCGAGGCGCCCGACGAGACCTGGGGGGTGGGGCAGGGCAACGGCGCCGCGAAGTTCAACTCCCCGCTCGTCCGCTACACGCGCGAAAGCGGCTGGTCGCTCGGGCCCCGATACGAGGATGCGGCCGGCAATCCGCTCACGGCCTTCAGGCTGGCGGCTCCCGACGGCGCGACGCCGAGCCCGCTTGCCGGAGAGATCACCCCCACGGGCAGCGGCGTGCTCGGCGGCGAAGTCCCTGCGCTCGCCGAAGGACAGGCCCCGCGACAGATACTCCTGGTGCGCGATCCGGGCGGCGCGTTTCGGGAAACCGCGGTACTGCCCGAAGCCGGAGCAACGGCTCTGCAGCCGGGCGAAAGCCTGTTCGCCCCCGGGCGAGCGCCGCTGCTGGCGGCGCTCGAGGAAAGCCCGAGCAAGGCGGGAGCACTGGTCGTGCCGGTGAGGGAATCGGGCCCCGAGACCTCCGTGCTGCACTGGGATGGCAGTGCCTTCTCGCGCGAGCCGATCGACGTTCCCGCCGCGAGCAGCTCGGACTTCAGGGTCCTGGCGATCGGCGCCAGCGCGCCGTCGAACGCCTGGCTGCTCGCGCAGCTGTCCTCCTCGGGGGCCTATCCCGCCGGGGCCGTCGCTCTGTTCCGGCGTCGTCCGCCATCCGGCGAAACCCCCGCCGCGTGGGTGCCCGTCGCACTCACCCCCGGAGGCGGGGACGAAGAAGCGCACCCGCTGAGCGCCGGCGGCGGTGTGTTCACCGTCGCGCACACCGGCGAGCCGCCCTCTGTCCAGGCTCAGATCCTGACCGTCACCGGCGAAGGCGTGTGGATCGACGGTGAACGCTCCGACATACATGCCTCGACGACGATGCTCTTCCGACCCATGGGCCAGGGCGGTGGGGAAGTGGTCGCGACCTGGTGCTCGATTCCGTCCGCGCACGCGGGAGCCACGCCGTGCGCGCACGAGCTGCCCGAGCCGCTGCCGACGGGACCGTCGCGCAGCTTCGCGTGGGCGAATGCGGCCACCCCCGAAGGGCTGGGCGAACGCGTGATCACGGGCCTGCCCGAAGGCGTCACGCTGCGCCTCGACGGCACCTCCTTCACGCGCGTGCTCGGCCTGGGCGGCTCGCCCGAATCCTCGCCCGGGGGTGCCTACGGGGCCGCGTTCTCCTCCGCGAGCGAGGGCTGGCTCGGCCAGCAGAAACTGCCGACGCATCTGACGCGCAACTTCATCGCGAGTCGACTGACGCCGTGGCCGGTGTCGTTTCGCCACGCTCTGCTCGCGGTCGCGCCCCAGCCGGGCGCGCCGATCGGCGCGCTCTCGAGCCAGGCGCTAGCGGTCGGCGACCAGGGCGAGGTGGCGCGCTATCTGCCGGGCCGCGGATGGACTCCCGAAAGCCTGCTCTCCGCCGGCGGGCGTCACGAAACGCCGCGACTGCGCGCGGTCGCGTGGCCGACGCCGACGCGCGCCTTCGCGGTCGGCGACTCGGGGACGTCGGCGTCGATGTGGTTGTGGCGGGGGGAGACCGGCCTGTGGGAACCGGATCCCGCGACGCCGTACAACTTCCGCGGCAACCTCCTCGGCATCGCGTTCGACCCGAACAACCCGGCGCGCGGCTACGCGGTCGGCGAGAACGGCGTGCTGCTAAGTCACGGCAAGAGTTGGACCCAGGAATCCTCGCTCCCGCCCGAGGTGGCTGGGGCGAGCTTCACCTCGATCGCCTTCGCGGGCTCGGAGGCGATCGTCGCCTACCGCAAGCTCGTCAATCCCTCCCAGAGCTCCAGCTATGTCGGCGGGCTGCTCGTCAACGAAGGGGCCGGATGGCACGTCGACCAGTCCGCCGCGAGTGCGATCGGATCGGAAGTGCCGCTCGTCGTAGCGGGCCTCGCGGATGGCGGGGCGGCCTTCGCGGCGCAATCCTTCAGCTCGGGCGAAGGCGCGAGGATCTTCGAGCGCGACGCCGGTGGCGGCTGGCAGCCGGTTGCGACGCCCTTCCCCGGCGGGGCCGCGCCCGGGTCGCTGGCGCTGTTCCGCGAAGGAGGGGCGCTGCGCGTGATCGCCTCCGGCACGGCGCCGGCGGGCTTCGACGTGGAAAGCGCGCCGCCCTCGCCCCCCGGATTTCCCCCGCCTTTGATCGAACCGTATGGCGTCGGCTCGAACGTCGAAAGCGGCGTGCTGCGTCAGACCGCGAGCGGCTGGTCCGACGAGCAGCACGAGCTGAACAACGCGACCGAACCGCCTGGGCAGTACAGCCGCTATGACACCGTCTTCCAGCCAGACCCGGTCGCCGCCGTGCTCGTCGACCCGACTGGCGCACAGGGGTGGGCGGTCGGCGGCTTCGTGGACAACGTCAACAAGGGCGGTGTGCTCGACACGGCGGACATCGAGCGCTACCCCGCCGACGGCGTCACGCCCACAGGCATCGCCAACTCCTCCATCGCGCTCGAACCGAGTAAGGCGACGTTCGCGATCGGCGGCGGCGCGCAGTGCGCGGCGCCATGCGCCGAACGCGCCGAAGCGAGGATCGGGCCCGACGTCTGGCTGCAGGCGGCCATCGCCCGCGCGAGCGCGATCGGCGTGCGCGCCTTCATCTACACCGGCCCGCGGGTGACGGCTGGTGCAACCGTGGGGCCGCCGACGCTCGCGCTGCCGTATGCGAGCGAGCTCGGTCGTTACGCTTCGCTGCTCGGGACAAGCGCGCAGCTGCCGACGTTCGCAGCCGCCTCGCCCTTCGAGCTGGACGGCCAGCGCGGCGAGGGCGCGTCCTTCGGAAAGGTGTTCGCGGGCTTTCCGAAACCGTTCGGGCCGAGCGGAGCAATCGCGCCGGCGGGGTCCTCTGGAGTGGAATGCGCGGGTGAAGCTGGCTGCGCGTCGGCCTACTACGCGTTCGATTCGCACGGTCCGGAAGGTGGGACGCCGACGCGGGTGATCGTGCTCGACGACAGCGCCGACGTCCAGGAATCGCAGTTGACGTGGCTCGAAGGGCAGCTGGTCGCGGCCAGCCAGGCACATGAGCCCGCGATCGTGGTCGGCAACGCCGACCTGAACGCGCAGATCGCCGCCGGCGAGGAAGCGGCCCGGCGGGTTGCTCAGAGCCTGCTCGCTCCCACGCACTCCGCCTCGGCGTACTTCTTCGACTCGCCCGAACACAACGTCAAAGAGCGGCTGCAGCTCGGGGGCGCTTCGATTCCGGCCTTTGGCTCGGGCACGCTCGGCTACGTCAGCTTTCTCGCCGAGAAAAGCGGCGCGTTCACAGGCGCGAGCGGCTTCCTGCTGGCGGAAGTCAACCTGGCCAAGCACGACCCGACGACCAACATCGCGGAGGTCAGCGCGCGCCTGATCCCGAACATCGGCGAGCTGGCCCTCGAAGCCCACAGCGGAACGCTCCTGCATCGCAGCCAGGTCGCGACGTTCGCGGGGCTGGCGCGGCGGCCGCGCTCGGGCAACGTCTCTCGGCCGGGCCAGCCCCTGCCCGAGACCGATCCGTACATCCCGATCCCGTCGATCTGCGTGCAGGCGGCCTGCGCCAACGGCATCCAGCCGGAATACACGTTCACCTCCTCGCGTCCCGACTTCGGCGACTTCGTCGAGCCGAATCTCGCGCTCTCCCCCGAAGCCGTCCTGCTGAGCCCCGAAGGACGACCGATCCCGGACCCCAAATCGGGCCTGTTCTGCGCATACAACGCCGGCACGACGATCGTGACGATCAGCGCCGGCGGACTCTCGGCTTCCCTGCCGGTCACGATCCAGGCGGGGAGCGTCCGTCGTCCGTGCGGCACGACAGCGCTCAAAGAACTGCCCGCGGATGGGCAGCAGCCAGTGCCCGTGGCGCCCGCGCCCGCGCCGGCCCCAGCGGGCTCGGCGCCCACCTCCGCGCCGGCGCCGCTCGTGACGGTTCCGCCCGCACCGCCAGTGCCTCCCAAGCCAGCTCACACCCCGGCGCCTTTCCTGCTCACGGCGCAGCCCACGCCCGCGCTGCTGGCGATTCTCCCCCCGCCATTGCCCACGCCGGCACGCCCGACGCCGCCGAGCGGAACCTCCCCCGTGACCTCGCCCGTGGAGGCGCCTGAAAAGGAGGAAGAAGAGGAGCGGGCGACCGAGTCGGTCGGCAACAACGCCGCCGCCTACCGTCAGGCCGAACACGAGACGCCGCCGGCCTACCTGCTGGCGCTGGTGCTGCTGGCGGCCTTCGCTGGCGCCTCGGCGCGCAGGCGCCCCGGACGGGGCAGGCGGGAGGTGCGGGTGGCGCCGGCGACGATCACAGCGGCTCGCTGGCAGCGCAGCGTGTCTCAGCGAGGCCGCAACTCACGTTTGCGTTGACGACACGATCTCTTCACAACGCTTCACCGATTCGCAACAGAACGCTCACCACGGCGGTTCACGATAGGGCGGGATCCCCTTAGAGCGACAGATAAGGAAATTAATGCTCACGCTTACCCGTATCAGATCGTGGCTGGTTCTCCTCGCGGGCGTCGTGCTGCTCGGAGGCGCTGTTCCCGCGGTCGCCGGCGCCGACAGCTTCGGCGAGCTTGCGCGCTTCGGCTCCAGGGGCGTCGGCCAGGGCCAGTTCACCGAGCACGGGGCGGTCGCGTCCGCGTTTGGGGTCGACCCCACCGACAACAGCGTGTACGTGGGCGATGAGCCGGAAGAACATCTGTTTCGCATCCAGAAGTTCGACGCGAGCGGTGAATTTCTCGGTTCGGCGTCGCTGAAAACGAAAGGCGGCGCGGAATCGGAAAGCGGGATCGAGGGGGTCGCGATCGACCCGGTGGAACATCGCTTCTACGTCCTGGTCGTGCAGACGCGCTCATCCTCGAGAGAACTGGACCCCGAAGTCCCAGTCGCGGGTGCATTGTACGCGTTCTCCACCGTGCCGAACGGAAAAGGAGAACTCGAACCGGCTTCGGGCACTGGCGAAGGGGGCGTGCTCGCAGGCGGGACGGTGTTTCACCCGCAGTCGGAAAACGCCAGCCAGATGCTTCTCGAACCGAGCGGGATCGCGGTCGACCCGACCAGCCACGACGTGATCGTGATGGGGCGCGAAGACCGCGAAGGCGCCGGTCAGGAACCCGCTTATCGGATCGCGCTCGAGCGCGTCAAATCGACAGGCTCGCTCGGGGCACGCTGGGTCGACAAGTCAGAAGCCGCTTTCTTCGAAGAAGGCGGCACCGAAGAAGCCACCTCCCCAGTGGTGAGCAGCGAAGGCAAGGTGTACGTGATCGGCGGGGCGCTCGACACCCTGCAAGGCCTCAGAGAACAGATCGTCGAAATCCCCAAGAACTTCGGCGCCGCGGAAGTGCCGGCCACCTTCACCGCGTTCGACTCCGGGCCCGAAGAACTCGCGGCCTTCCCCGGCCTACCTCAGCCGCTCGCGGGCGCGGGGTTGTCGATCGCGCCAGACGGGACCCTGTGGGCGTATGCGAAGATCTTCAACAAGCCCGAAGGCGCCTCAGAAGGCTTCAGGCTGCCGGGTGCGCTGGCCTTCAACCCCGACGGCTCGGAGCTCGGCTGGACGGGCGGGCAGAGCGCGGCCCTGGGACTGGAAAGCTGCACGATCAGCTTCGAAGGCCACCCGATGGTCGCGGCGGGCGCCGAACAGCGGGTGTTCATGTTCGACTCCAATCCGCCGGCCCCGAGCGTCGTGGAGTTCGGCCCGGGCGGCAGCGGCTGCCCGAAAGCGAAATCGAGCGCGCTCACGGTGACCGTGGCCGGCCACGCCGTCGAACCAGGCCACGCCGTCGAACCAGGCGCCGAAGTAAAGCTGTCCTCGACGCTGAGCGAGGCCAACGCTAAGGAAGTCAAATGGAGCTTCGGTGACGGAAACACCGAAACCACGACCAACCAGCATCAGTCGCTCGAAACGACGCACAAATTCCTCAGCGAAGGCGAATTCAAAGTCAAAGCGACGATCGCGACCGACAACCTCGCGACCCCCGAAATTATCGAGGAACGAACGGTGAAGGTGGCCAAGCCGCTGCCGGTCGCCAAATTCACCACTCTCGCCACCGTCGCCGTGGGCGAAGCCGACAGCTTCGACGCGAGCAAATCGACGGGCTCGGAAGGGTCGGCGATCACGGAATACAAGTGGGAATTCGGCGACGGGACGAGTGCGACGACGAAAACTCCGACGACCACTCACAGCTATTCCGAAGCCCGTGAATACACGGTCAAACTGACGGTCCTCGACGCTCACAAACTCACGAGCGCGCCCGCGAGCAACTCGGTCAAAGTCACCGCGCCGCCACCTCCGCCGCCACCACCACCTACGACGACCCCGACCACCACGACGACCCCACCCCCGCCACCCCCGCCACCTGCTACGGAAGTACTCGCGTACAAGCTGCTCGTGGCGGGCACGGCTCTGACGGTCTCCAAGACGGGAGCGTTCGCGATCAAGGTCGACTGCGCCGCGCGGAGCTCGTGCACGGGGAGCGTCACGCTCCGCACGCTGAGCGCGGTCGCGGCCGGCAAGCACAAGAAGGCGATCCTGACGCTCGCCTCGGGGTCCTTCGTGCTCGCGGGAGGACACGTGAAGGCGCTCACCCTGCGCCTGTCGGCGAAGGGGCGGGCGCTCCTGGCGCGCGTCCACACGCTGCGTGTGAGCGCCACGATCCAGGCGCGCGACTCCGCCGGTGTGACACATAAGACGCAGTCCATCGTGACACTCCGGCTTTACAAAGTTGCGAGACGGTGAAGGACTGTTAATAACCAGGTTGATAACCTCGGAGGCGCTATCTCCTGACAGATTTGCTGCGGGAGGCTTGCCCTCCCAGTCACAGCAATGGAAGCTGTTCAACCAGGAGGTAGTCATCTAATGCGGTCTCTTTCCGCGCGACGGCTCATGCCGACGTGCATCATCGCCGCGGCCGGCGTGGCCGCGCTCGCGGTACCAGGCGCCGCGAGCGCGACAACCGGCTCGGCGTGCAATGGATCAAACATCGGCGGGCAGGGTTCGTCCCTGCAGAAGCTCGCCCAGGAAATCTGGATCCCGAACTTCAACACCTCGTCGAACAAGTTCGCCTGCAACGGCACGCAGGGCACGAAAGGCACGCCGAAAATCAACGCCTACAACCCGAGCGGAAGCGGCGCCGGGCTGAAATCTTGGGGCGTGAAAAAAGAAGAACACAAATACGACGCCACGAACGCCTACATCGGCACGGATGAAGCCCCCAACCCGACGGCGAAAGCGGAAATCGAAGAAAACGAGACGACGCTGACGCCGAAAGCGCTGCTGACGATCCCGGTGCTGCAGGCGGCGGTCGCGGTCATCGTGCACCTGCCGACTGGTTGCACCGCGTCGAGCACGTCCAACAAAGGGCGCCTCGTGCTGAACAACAGCACGCTCGAGGAAATCTGGCGCGGCACGATCTCGAACTGGACCGAAATCAAAGACGGCGGCGACACGTTCATTGGCACCTGCTCGGCCACGATCAAGCACGCCGTGCGCCTCGACGGCTCGGGCACGACGCACATCTTCAAGAAGTACCTCGGCCTGATCAGCAAAACGGAATGGCCCGCGACCAACATCAAAGGCGAAGCCGTAGGCAACAAAACGTGGGACGCGACAGCCGAAGGCACGGAAAACACGACCTGGCCGACAGCTGACGCGGTCATTCGCCCGGCAGAAAAAGGCAACGGTCCGCTCGTCTCACTCGTGGCGTCAGAACCGAGCACGATCGCCTACGCGAACCTGGCCGACGCGCGCGTGAACGCCGCGTTCGTCCCGCCGACGGGCGGCCCCAAAACAGCGACGTTCTGGATCCCGATCCAGAACAAAACCGGAACGGTCACGTATGCCGACCCGGCGAGCAACAAAGAGGTCGCAGCGAAAAAGGAATCGAACTGCGCCAAAACGGAATACACGGACGGCAAAACCGCCTTCCCGCCGGAAAGCGCGCAGGTGAGCTGGAGTGAAGTGACGACGAAGACGGAAGAGCCCAAGTACACGATCTGCGGGCTGACGTTCGACCTCGCGCTCACGAAGTACGGAGCGTTCCCGGGCACGAGCCTCGAAGAGGCGACGACGGTGAACAACTACCTCCAGTACGTGCTGCAGACGACGAAAGAAAAAGAAGGCAACAAAAACAACGGCGGTCAATACCTGATCAAGCTCCACGACTACATGCCGCTCACGGGCACCGTGCTCAAAGAGGCTCAGAAAGGCGCGGCGCTGGCCGGCTTCTAGCCAGCCGTGTCCGCCTAGCGGGTCGGGCCGTCGCAGGGATGCGGCGGCCCGGTCTGTGTTCTAGGAGCCGGTCGCGCAGCCGCCGCCGCGCACTCGCTCGCCGCGGCCGCCGAAGGCGCCGGCGTGGACGCGCTGCAGGTGCTGCGTGGCGGTCAGACCGAGGGCGCCGGCGTCGATGCCGATGCGAGCGCGAAGCTGCGGCGTGGCGGAGCTTTCATTCGCCAGCAGCCGATCGCCGCGGGCGGCGGAGCGGCACGCGTTCACGATGATCGCGACGATCGTCAGCCAGGCGATTAGTATCAGGACAAAGATCATGGCTTGGGTGCCCGTGATGGTTCCCGCTCCTCGCGACCCTCACGGTATATTCGTCTTATCGGACGTTACGCCTGCACCCCTGATTTCCGGGTGCGAGATCGAACAAACGTCCAACCGGGACGGCGTGCTGGTCGGGCTCGGTCCTGAGCGACCGGTTCGACCTGCTGAGCGACCCGTTCGACCAGCGGATGGGATCTATGTGCATCGTTGGAGCATGTGGGAACACGACCTTCCTGCAAGCGTTCTCGCCACCTTGCTTTGCGTTCAGGCGCTGTTTATGATGCGCCAGCGAACGCGTTAGAGATGGTCACGAGATCTCGACATCTGTTCGAGCGGCTTGGATCAGCATTATGGGGAAGTG
>DASUPL010000033.1:0-11201 GCA_036281155.1 Solirubrobacteraceae bacterium
TCGCGATCGCCAGCACCTCGTTGCGCAGGTTGCGCCCGCGGCGCTCCTCCAGCTGCCCGCCCGCGAGGATGTGCGCGCGATGGTCCGACAGCGCCGTCACGAGCTCGTCGACCCCCTTCCCGCGCGTCGCTTCGGTCTTGACGATCGGCACCCGCCAGCTTTCGCGTACCTCCTCCGGCGTGCGGTCCAGGTTCGCCAGCGACAGCACGCCACGGATCTCGCGCACCATCGTGTCCGTCAGCGGGTGGTCCGCCTTGTTGATCACGATCACGTCCGGGATCTCCATCACCCCCGCCTTCAACGCCTGGATCGAGTCGCCCGAGCCCGGCATCAGCACCAGCACGATCGTGTCCGCGTGATCGATGATGTCGATCTCCGCCTGCCCCACGCCGACCGTCTCAACGAACACGTCCTGCCGGCCCGCCGCGTCCAGCAGCAGCGCCGCCTGCAGCGCCGCCTCCGACAGCCCCCCCAGCGCGCCGCGGTTCGCCATCGAGCGGATGAACACGCCCTGGTCGAGGAAGTGCTCCGTCAGGCGGATGCGATCCCCCAGCAGCGCGCCGTGCGTGAACGGTGAGGACGGGTCGATCGACAGCACGCCCACCGTGCGGCCCGCCTCGCGCCGCGCCTTCGTCAGCGCGCCGATCAGCGTCGACTTGCCCGCGCCCGGGGGTCCCGTGAAGCCGATCACCTCCGCGTTGCCCGTGTGCGGATAGATCTCCCGCACCAGCTCCCAGCCCTCCGGCCGGTCGTTCTCCACCCACGTGATCGCGCGCGCCAGCGCACGACGGTCGCCGTCGAGCAGGCGCTGGGCGAGTGAGGGCTCCGTCATCGCGCGCAATCATCGCAGGGGCCGTCGCGGCCGTCTCTCGACCCGGCCGTCCCTTACGATTCCACGCTCCATGGAGCTCCTCGTCGACCCCGCCGCCGCCACGTCCACCGAGCAGATCGCTGAGGCCATCAGGCGCGCGCCCGAGCCGCTGCGCGGCGGGCCGCTCGCGCTGCTGCGCTTCATGCGCGCCAACAACATGCTCAGGCGCCAGTACGCCTATCTGATCGCGCGCTTCCTCTGGCTGAAGCTGCGCTTTCGCGGGCGCCTGCAGACGGACGGCCTTTGCTTCATCTGCCCGCACGTCAAGCTCGAGATCGGCCGTGGCGCCACGCTTCGCATCGGGCGCTGGGCCTGGATCGGGCACGGCAGCAAGATCCGCGTGCACGAGGGCGAGGTCAGCATCGGCGCCAAGACCGTCATCGGGCAGGAGTGCACCGTCTCCGCCTTCCAGCACGTCTCCATCGGGCGCGAGTGCATCGTCGCCGACCGCGTCATGCTGATCGACTTCGACCACGGCGTCACCGAGGTAGAGCGGCCCATCCGCCTGCAGGGCATCTACAAGCGCGACGTCCGCGTCCGCCACAACGTCTGGATCGGCTACGGCGCGTGCATCCTGCGCGGCGTCGACGTGGGCGAGAACAGCATCATCGGCACCAGCGCCGTGGTGACGAAGGACGTGCCCGCCAATGCCGTCGTCGGCGGGTCCCCAGCCCGTGTGATCCGCATGCGCGAGACGCCGCGGGCGATGCGCTGGGAGTGAGAACGTAAGACACCTCAGCGCTGTATTCCCGGCCGAGAGTTCCCTCTCAAGTCGCCCGTAGCATCGCGGCGTGCGACAAGACTCATTGCTCGACCGTACAACCGTTCGTTCTCCATAGGCCGTGCCCGTGGTTCTGCGCCAGCTGGGCTTCCGCGACGCTCCGCGGGTGAGCGGTTTCAACCCTTCGGGGCACCATATGCGCCAAGACGCTGCCCACCAGCACTAACCAGCGCTGGTGCCCGCTCGCCCGTCGAGGCTCGGTAGACACGCCGAACCTGCTCGTACAAGTCAGCGGGCAGAGCTCGCTTGGCCTCGATGAGAAAGGCGCTCCCTGAGGATGCCGGCGAGGATATGCCTCCCTCGAAGAAGCGCTCGATCTCCTCCTCCACGTGCTCGACATACGCAGGTGTGTTGTCCCGAGCGCAACCTATGAGATCGGCTGCCACTTCTCCCAGAGAACGCTTGCGATAGACGGCAGCAAGCCTCATGACCTCGCGGGCGGAGATCCGCTTGTCGCGCTCACCCATTCGCTCGTAAGCCAGATCCTCTCGCCGCGAAAGCGTCGAGGCGCTCACGTTGAGCAGACGAGCCGCCTCGGTAAGGGTCGGATAGGCCAGCAGTGAGATGTCGAACGTCTGAAGCGTCGCAAGCATGGAGAGACGACTTTACCGCACTCACGCACGTAACGCAACAAACACAACGAATGCAATGAACATCCTGCGGTGGCTCTCTCTCGCCTACAGAGGCACGAGCAGCGAAGCGCCGTCCGCGTACACGGCGAGGTTGCGCAGGGCGCCCGCGTCGGCGCTCTCGCCGTCGCCGTCGCCGTCGCCGTCGCCGAGCGCACACTCCAGCCTTGCGCGATGACCCTCGAAACGCTCGCGCGCGTATGGCACGGCGATGCCGCGTGAGATCATGAACGGCCAGTCGCTGGCCTGCAACGCGAGCAGCTCGCGGATCGCCGCCGTCCCGGCGCGTCCGCCCGCGGCGAGCACCTCCAGCTCGGCCGCTCGCGCCGCGAACGCCATGTCGGCGACAGCGGGCGCGGACCACGTCGACAGGTCGCCGCCCGCTCCCCAGGTGCAGGGCTGCTGGACGACCTCCTGCTCGCCGCTCGCGACGATCGCGCCCGCGGGCACCGGCTCGATGCGCTCGAGCGCATCGTCCAGGCGCACCAGCTCCAGCCCCTGACGCGAGCACTCCTCCACCACCGCGCGCAGCCAGTCGATTCCCTCATACCACCAGTGCCCGAGCAGCTCCGTGTCGAGCGCGCACACCACCAGACCGTCCGCGCCCGAGTCGCCGCCCCCCGCGCCGTAACCGCCAGCGGAATCGTCGCGATCGCTCTCGCGGGCCGCGTCGCTCGCCTCCTCCAGCCGCGCGAGCGTGCGCTTGACGAAGTCCGCCGCGTGCTCGCGCGCGAGCGCCAGCGCCGCGTCGTGGTCGTAGTCGCCGCCGCTGTTGTTCCACGGGTTGTGGTGGTTGATGGTGTGGTGGTGGTAGTCGCGGTAGGCGCCGCTCGCGGGGTAGCCGCCGTCGCTCCACACGAGCGAGATCGTGCTGCGGTCGATCGGCACGAGCCTCACGCCCGACTCGGTCGCGATCGGGCGCAGGTGCTCGAGGGCGCCCAGCCCGAAGCGGTTGGTCAGCTCGACGCACACCGCGCTCACGCCCGCGTCCTCCAGCGCGCGCTCGATCCACGGCGCGTACGCGCACTCGGGCAGCCAGAAGCCGCCGCGCCAGCCCTCGCCGAAGCGCGCGCGGTGCGCCCTCACGCCCGTCTGCACCTGCATCCGCACGCCCGTGTCCGTCGCGAGCAGCGGCAGGATCGCGTGGGTGGCGGAGGACGCCCACTGCGCGTGGCGCGCCAACGCCCCGAGCAGGGCGCCTCCGCGCCGATCGAGGCTCTCGAGCGCGCGGGTGTAGTCGCTCCACGACCGCTCCAGCTCGCGCGCGAGCGTCTCGAACCCGCCCGCGCGCATGCCCGCGGTGTCCTGCTCGTGGGTGCCGCGGCGCACGTCCTCGACGAACGTCGCGAAGCGCTCGCGCAGGTCGGGCGCCTCGAGCTGGTCGCACAGCACCGGCGTGAGCGAAAGCGTCAGCGGCGCGCCCTCGTCGAGCAGGTCGAGCAGCGGCAGGTAGCAGCCGACCATCGCCTCCCACAGCCACTCCTCGCCGAACGGCCACGTCCCGAAGCCCTCCACGTAGGGCATGTGCGTGTGCAGGACGATCGCCAGCGCACCGCCGCGCCGGCGGGTGGGGCTCACGGGCGGCACACCGCCACGAAGTCGAGCGCCTTGTCCAGATCGGCCTCGCGCGCGGGGCGCAGCGCGAAGTCCGAGACGGCTATCGCGGGCGTGAAGCGGTCGTAGAAGGGCTTGCTCAGGCGCAGCCCTTTGTGCAGTCGGTCCCAGCCGAGGCGCAGCGCGATCTCGTGCACGCGCAGCTTGCGCGCGTGAAACAGCCCGAACATGTCCACGCGCGCGAAGTGCTCGCGGCAGAGCCGCTCGAACTCCTCGCCGCGGTACTCGTGTACGTGCCACGGGTTGTCCGAGCGCGGGGCGCCCTTGGGCGCAAGCGTGAGCACGTTCGGCGTCGAGACGAACACCCGCCCGCTCTCGCCCACGAGCGAGCGGAAGTGGTCGAGCACCGCGCCGGGGTCCTGCAGATGCTCGATCGTCTGCAGGAACACCACCGCGTCGGTGGGCTCGGCGAACGTGTCCACGAGCTCACGCGCGAAGCGCAGGTTCGGGCGCTGGTAGCGCAGGCGCGCGTGCTCGTGCGCCTCGGGGTTGGCGTCCACGCCGACGACGCTCGCGGCGCTGCGCGCGAGCACGTCCGAGCCGTAGCCCTCGCCGCAGGCCATGTCGATCGCGCGCACGCCCGCGAGCTGCGCGGCGATCCACTCGTACACGACGAGGTGACGGCGGTACCAGTAGTTCTCCTCGGGCACGTCGGGGAGCGTGCGCTCGCCGGTGAGCGCCAACGGGGGCACGCCCTCGGGCTGGTCGCGCTGCAGATACAGAGTTGGTGTCATGAGACGCCCTTGTTCGAAGAAGTCAAGCCGAGGTGGACGGCGCGAGCACGGCGCGCGAGTATATGGTGCCGCACCGTGACGCCCACTCTCACCGCCGAGGAGATCCGCGACGCGAACACGCGCTACCACGACGTGGCCGCCGACCACTACGACTCGAAGTGGGGCATCGACTTCGGCGATCTCGGCCTCAGCCAGGTGACCGCGAAGGTGCGCAAGGCGCTCGGCCGCGAGCCCGGCCACTTCGCGCGCTCGCTCGAGATCGGCTCCGGCACGGGCTACTTCACGCTCAACCTCATGCGCGCCGGCCTGATCGGCGAAGCGACGTGCAGCGACATCTCCCCCGGGATGCTGGAGACGCTCGCGGCCAACGCCGAGCGTCTGGGACTGAACGTGAAGACCGAACCCGCCGACGCCGAGCGTCTGCCGTTCGCGGAGGACAGCTTCGACCTCGTGCTCGGCCACGCGGTGCTCCACCACATCCCCGACCTGCAGCGCGCGTTCATGGAGTTCGAGCGCGTGCTCGCTCCCGGCGGCACGGTGCTGTTCGCGGGCGAGCCCTCCCGCTACGGCGACCGCCTGGCGAACGTGCCGAAGCGCTTCGCCACGACGATCGCGCCGCTGTGGCGCCGCGCGATCGGCGCGAGCGCCGCGCCGGTGGGCCACGCGTGCGACTCCGACGAGGCGCTCGAGGGCATCGTCGACGTGCACGCGTTCGCGCCGGGCGAACTGTCGAAGGTCGCTCGCACGGCGGGCCTGCAGGACGTGCGCGTCGGCGGCGAGGAGCTGCTCGCGAACTGGTTCGGCTGGACCAACCGCACGCTCGAGGCGACCGCGGTTCCGGAGGAGGTGCCGTGGGGCTGGCGCATCTACGCGTATCGCGGCTACCTGCTGCTGCAGAGATTCGACAGCAGGCTGCTCGAGCCGCGGCTGCCGCCGGCGATCTTCTACAACCTGATGCTCGCAGCGCGCAAGCCCGCCTAAACTCCGGGCATGTCCGACCCCGAGCGTGTCTCGCGGGGATTTCCACTGTTCCCGCTGGGCATCGTGGCGTTGCCCAACGAGAGCGTGCCGCTGCACATCTTCGAGGACCGCTATCGCAAGATGATCGAGCGCTGCCTGCAGGCGCCCGCTGGATCGCTCGGCAGGCAGTTCGGCATCCTGTGGCTCTCCGAGCGTGAGCTCAAGCCCGTGGGCTGCGCGTGCGAGGTCGAGGAGGTGCTCGAGCGCATGGACGACGGCCGTCTGAACATCCTCGCGCGCGGCACGCGGCCGTTTCGCCTGCTCGAACGCCAGGACGACCTGCCCTACCCCGCGGGCGTGATCGAGTTCGTCCACGAGGGCGAGGAGCGGAGCGATCCACAGGCGGGCCGCGCAGCGCGCGAGCTTTACCGCGAGCTCGTCAGCGAAGCCACCGATCGTGAGATCGAGGCGGAGGATCTGGAGAGCATGGACGCCTACCGCATGGCCGCGACCGTCGAATTCGACATCGACGCCAAGCAGGAACTGCTCGAGCTGCGCTCGGAGAACGCGCGTCTGCGGCTGCTCGCGCGGCTGCTCGGCGAGGCGCTCGAGCACCTGGAAGCGCTGGAGCGCGCGCGCATGCGAGCGCTCTCCAACGGCAAGGTCAGGTTCGGCTAGCGACCCCGCCCACAGATCGCCCGGCCGCCGCTCCCCGACTCGCCGCTCGCCAACCGCCAACCACCGACCGCCGACCGGCCGCTATTCGGGCAGGTGGCAGACCTGTCGCGCGGTCTGCAGGACGAACAGCTGCAGCTGGCGCAGGACGCCCGGCTGGTTCAGGGAGTTGTCGCTGAACTCGACGGTGCCGTTTTCGTCGCGCAGGGCGTACCTGAAGACCGACCCAGCGCGCGATGGCAGGACGAGGTCGCTCGAGGCGGCGTCGTGGAGTTCTTCCTGCGTGGCCTTCGCGATCACGAGCTGGCGGTCGCTCAGGTGACGCAACGGTCCGCCGTTGCAGTGCACGCCGCCTTCTTCGTTGACGAGCATCGTCAGGCGCGCGTGCGGCGAGGAGCCTGTGCGCTGAATCAGAAACAGATCGGCCGCTTTCACGCCGCCGCAGCTCGCGGCGAGGATGCAGGCCAGCAACGCCCCCGCGACCGTTGTGAGGAGCCTCACGCGCTCACCGCCACGCCGCCGCGTCGCGGGTCGCCCGCTCCGGTGACGCTCCCGCCGCGGCGCATCGCCGCCTGCACGCCGCCGAAGAACAGGTTGGGCGCGCCGAAGCGAACCACGCTCGCGCTCGCGTCGAGTCGATCGACGTCGATTCCGGGCTCGGCGAACACGACGCCGTCCTCGGGGTGCACGCGCGGAGCGTCCACCGCCGCGCGCACCCCCATCCCCTCGTCGACGACCGCGACGATCGTCTGCAGCAGCGCTGAGCGGATGCGGTTGGAGCCGGCGCTGCCGAGCACCAGCTCGACCTCGCCGTCGCGCATCACCACCGACGGGGCCATCATGCTCGGCATCCGTCTACCGGCGGGGTGCTGGTGAAAGCCGAACGGGTTGAGGTCCTCCTCGCCCATGACGTTGTTCAGGTGGATGCCCGTGCCGGGCACCACCACGCCCGAGCCCTCGCCGTTGGTGCACGTGACACTGCACGCGCAGCCGTTCGCGTCGATCGCGGAGATGTGCGTCGTCGAGCCGAGACGCGTGGTGAGGAAATCGTCGAGGAAGCCGTCCCGGTCGAGATCTTTTAGGAAGCTCGGCGTGCGTTGCGCCTGTGCGGCGCCCATCGCCGAGATCATGTCGCACAGGCTCGGCGGCGCGGGCCCGCGGTCAAGCAGCGCGAGCGCGTACGCGAGCAGCGTGCCGCCGGCCGACGGCGGCGGGTTGGTGAGGATCTCGCGGTCGCGGTAGGCGACCTTCGCGGGCTCGCGCTCGACGGCGCGGTAGTCGGCGAGGTTCCGCGCGCTGAGCGTGCTGCCGCGCGCGCCCAGCCAGTCGCACACGGCCGCGGCGATGTCGCCGCGGTAGAACGGCTCCGCGCCGTCGTCTGCGAGGCGCAGCAGCGCGTCGCTGAGATCGGGGTTGCGCAGCGTGTCGCCCTCGCGCAGGATCGGCCCGTCGGGCGCCCACAGCGCGGCGCACTCGGGCGTCGATTTGAGCAGGTCCGCGAGGATCTTCGCGACGTACGCCTGGCCCTTGTTGATCGCGACCCCCTCGGTCGCGAGGCGCGCCGCGGGGGCGACGAGATCGGCGAGCGGCACGGTGCCCCATCTGCGCATCGCCTCGCACACGCCCGCGGGAACGCCGTATACGCCGCACGAGGCGGGGCCGATGTGGAACACCTGCACCGCATCGCCGAACGACACCTCGACGCCCCGCAGATCGACGTGCATGCCGCCATCCGCCGGCCCCGTGCCACGCGCGGCTGGCGCCTCGACGAAGAAGTCGAGCAGCGTCGGCTCCACGCCGCCGCCGGCCACGAGCATGTAGCCGCCCGCGCCCAGTCCGGTCAGCAGCGACTCCGCGACGAACGACGTCAGCATCGCCGCGACGGCCGCATCGACGGCATTTCCGCCCTCGCGCAGCACCTTCGCCCCCGCGTGCGCGCTCAGCGGATGCCCCGCCGCGACGACTCCCTTCTCAGCTGCGCTCATTGCAGAGCGATACCACAGCGGGCGCCAATGGTGCGGCGCGCGCGCTGAGAAACTAGAGGTTGGGGAGGAACTCTGGGATCTGCAGGTCGTCCGCTGGAGAGCTGCGGCGCGATACCCGACTGGCTCCCGCGCGCTGGATCTTGACCTCGCCGACGGGCTCTTTGAAGCGGCTGACGCTCTTGCGCCGGCCCTCGTCGCCGTAGCCGGTGGCGACCACGGTGACCCACACCTGGTCGTCGAGCTTCTCGTCGACCATCGCGCCGAAGATGATGTTCGCGTCGGGGTGCGCGGCCTCGGAGACGGACTTCGCGGCCTCGTTGACCTCCCACAGCGAGAGGTTGACGCCACCGGTGATCGACAGCAGGATCGAGCGCGCGCCTTCCATCGAGGTTTCGAGCAGTGGCGAGGAGACGGCCTGTTGGGCGGCGTCGATCGCGCGGGTCTCGCCCACGCCCATGCCGATGCCGAGCAGCGCGTTGCCGGCGTCGCTCATGATCGTGCGCACGTCGGCGAAGTCGAGGTTGATCAGGCCGGGCAGCGTGACGAGATCGGAGATCCCCTGCACGCCCTGGCGCAGCACGTCGTCGGCGACGCGGAACGCCTCGACCATCGCGGTCTGCTTATCGAGCACCGTCAGCAGCTTGTTGTTGGGCACCACGATCAGCGTGTCGACCTCTTCGGCGAGCGCGCTCACGCCACGCTCGGCCTGGTCGCGACGGCGCGTGCCCTCGAAGCCGAACGGCTTCGTCACGATCGCCACCGTCAGCGCGCCCACTTCGCGCGCGATCCGCGCGACGATCGGAGCGGCGCCCGTGCCGGTGCCGCCGCCGGCGCCGGCGGTGATGAAGACCATGTCGGAGCCCTTCAGCAGGGCCTTCATGCGGTCGTAGTCCTCCATCGCGGCCTGGCGGCCGATGTTGGCGTCCGAGCCGGAGCCGAGCCCGCGCGTGAGCTCGGCGCCGATGTGCAGCGTGAGGTCGGCGGTGGACTGCTGCAGCGATTGCACGTCGGTGTTGACGGCCAGGAACTCGACCCCCTCGACCTCCGCCTCGACCATGCGGTTGACGGCGTTGACGCCGCCTCCGCCCACGCCCACGACGCGGATGATCGGCTGCCCGTCCCCAGCGGGTGAGGAGTACTCGCGCGGGTACTCCTCGACCACGTGGCGCGGAGCCGAGCGCTCCATGAAGTTCTCGGGAATCTCGGAGGAGAACGCGTGGCGCAGCCGCTCCTGCGGGCTGGGGATGCGCGGGTCCTCGCGCTGAGCTTCGGGCGTGGCACGCAGGGCGGGGTGCGGCAGGCCGCTCTCGCGCGGGTGCGCCGTCTGGGACGCCGGCGCGCGCTCGCTCGTCGAGGCGTGCGCGCCCGTGCGAATCTCGACGCTCGGCTCGCGCTCGAGAGGCTCACCCTCGGCGTCTTCGGTCTTGCGGAAGAGCGCCGCGAGAGGCCCTTCGCGCATGCTCGCGCGCTTAGTGTTAGCCATTGGTGAGAACCTCCTGCGCGAGTTGCCGGTAGGACTGAGCGGCGACGCCGTCGGGCTCGTACTTGAGGACCGACATGCCCTTCACCGGGGCCTCCGCGAAGCGAACCGTCTTGCGGATGCGCGACGCGAACACGCGGTCGCCGAAGTTTTCCTCGAGGATCTCGATCGCCTCCTTGGCGTGGATCGTGCGCGAGTCCACCAACGTGGGCAGGATGCCCTCGATGTCCACGCCGGGGTTGAGGTTCTCGCGGATCATCGCGAGCGTGTTCTGCAGCTGAATCAAGCCGCGCATCGACAGATACTCGCACTGCACGGGGACGATCACCTTGTCGGCGGCGGTGAGCGCGTTGATCGTCAACAGGCCTAGGCTGGGCGGCGTGTCGATGCAGATGAAGTCGTAGTCGTCGAGGATCGGTTCGAACGCCTTCTGCAGCGAGCGCTCGCGCCCGATCATCGTCGACATCGCGATCTCCGCGCCGGCGAGGTCGATCGAGGCGCACGCGACGTCGATCTCGCGCTTGCGCACGACCTCGCGGATCGACACCTTGTGGACGAGCACGTCGTACATCGATTTGTCGAGCGTGTCGGGGTCGATGCCCTGGGACATCGTCAGGTTGCCCTGCGGGTCCATGTCGACGCACAACACGCGGTGGCCCTCCTCCGCGAATGCGGCGGCCAGGTTGAGCGTGGTCGTCGTCTTGGCCACCCCGCCCTTCTGGTTGGCGAACGCGATGACCTTGGCCTTGCCTTGCACGGTGGCTCCGATAGTCGATTGCTGGAAAGCCGTCCGGTGGGTATTCGCATGAACGGGGCGGATTCCTGCATGGGAACTACGATCCCGCGATGGGCACAACGAAGAGCGCGCCCGCCCAACGGGATCTGTGGGCGCGTCTGAGCGATAAGCGGGTCGTCGTGTGCGTGGGCGCCGGGGGCGTGGGCAAGACGACGACGTCCGCCGCGCTGGCGCTGGGGCTGGCTGCGCGCGGGCGCAAGGTGGCGGTCGTGACGATCGATCCCGCCAAGCGCCTCGCCTCGGCGCTGGGGCTGCGCGAGCTGGCGGGCGAGCCAGTGCGAATCGACGCGACGACGTTCGCACGCGCGGGGCTGCGGGTGGAGGGCGAGCTGTGGGCGATGATGCTCGACGCGAAGCGAACGTTCGACGACATCATCGCGCGGCTGGCGCCGGACGAGCGAGCGCGCGAGGAGATCCTCGCCAATCCCGTCTACCGCGAGCTGTCCACCGCGGTGGCGGGGTCGCACGAGCTGAGCGCGATCGCGAAGCTGTACGAGCTGTACGAGGAGCACGACTTCGACACGATCGTGCTCGACACGCCGCCGTCGCGCAACGCGCTGGACTTCCTCAGCGCTCCCACGCGGCTGCTGGGCTTCCTGGAGGGCCGTGCGCTGCAGGTGTTCCTCGCGCCGGGAGGGCTGACGGCGCGCCTGTTCGGCCGCGGCACGGCGCTCGT
>DASUPL010000034.1:0-5028 GCA_036281155.1 Solirubrobacteraceae bacterium
TCGATCGCGCCGTGGTCGAGCGCGCGCAGGTGGCCGTCTGGTCCGGGCACCACGAGCGCGCGCCGCGGCTGCTGCACGGCGTCGGCCAGGGTGCCGACTGGTTCCCGGCCGACCGTGAGATCCTCGCCACCGACGGACGCAAGCTCGTGAGCGTCACGCTACCGGGAGTCCCCGAGGCGCGCTCGCTCCTCGTCTGTTCAACCGCTCACGACGGCTCCTGACGGGTCTCGTTTGTTGCGTTGAGGCCTTCTCCTCCCCTCCCTCACAGGCCAAGCGGGGCCACTGTGCGCAAACGTCGCTCTGCACAGGCAGCTGGTCCCGTGAGCGCTCTATGATCGGCCGCCCTGGCCCCGATAGCTCAGTCGGATAGAGCGACTCCCTCCTAAGGAGGGACCCTCACAGCCGCCGAGCCCCACAATCACGGGCGCGAATCCGAGTAGTGGGCCGGAGAGTAGGCCATGGGGGAACAACTGAGGGAACATCCGAGTGGCGGGACGATCGCAAGCGAGCCCGACCCCCGTACTCGGCACTCGACGTCCTATCGCCCCGCTTTGGGGCGTGCCGACTCGCTGGCACGACGCGCGCGGCGACGTCGCTGCTGAGCGTTCTGCGGTCCTGCCGACAGGTTGTACCGATGAGGGTGCGCTGCGACGTACGCGCGCGCCTTGCGCGCCTCCTCGGCCATGTCGACGTTCGGCTGACCTTCGTACTCCTTGATGATGTGCGAGTAGACGTCGTTGAGCGTCTTCTCCGAGTGCCCGCTGTAGCGGGTGAGCAGGTGCTGAGGCATACCGCCGTGGAGCGCCAGCGACACCGCGCCGTGGCGAAGGTCGTAGAACCGCATCCTCGCCACCCACGCCGCGACATCCTTGGCTGCAGCGGCTGCCAGCCGAGCTGGGCGATACACCCGTTCGGTGAACCGCTTGTAGTCGTCGAGGGTCCAACCGACCGACTCCCCGTCGGCGGTCCATAGCGGCCCGTCGCGACCGAGCTTCTGGAAGATGAGGCCGTGGTCGGGCTGCGCCCCAAAGCGCTCCTCGAGCGCGTTGCGCAGCCCAAGCAGATCCTCCCGAGCGGTAGGAAGGATCCGAGTTCCACGCGCGCCCGTCTTGAGCCCGGGCTCGGCGTGGTCTTCCCCGAACGCGTCCTCAGAGCGCTGAAGCCAAAGGGTGCGCTCGTGCAGGTCCTCCCATCTCGCGGAGTGCAGGAGTTCGGATGGCCGGAGAGCGATGGTCTCGCCCATCGTGGCGACGAGAGCGGCCTCTATCAGCGGGCGCAGTGGGTCACGCGTCGCACGAGCGAGGATGCTCTCGCGGATCCGGTGCACGGCGATCAGGCTCGGTGCACGGACGAGACGACGTCGCTTCCCGCTCGGCATCTCGAACATGCTCACCGCCGCGTTCCGCGTGAGAACCTCTGGATACCAGCGCTGGCCCCGCTCTAGGACCCCGCGTATCAGGAACAGGATCTTGCGGCGGGTGGCGTCACCCAAACCGGTGGCATCCAGGGCTTCCTGGTAGGCGACCAACCACGCGGGCTGCTCCATGATCTCGCTGAGCGTGAGGTCGCCGAACGTGCGCGCTCCGTCGTCGCCGAGCACGACGGGACTTACTTCGCGTCCCCAGAGTCGGGCGCTGTCGGTGACGTAGCGCGGCGACAATTGGCGGCTGGCGTACCGGTCGACCCAGTCGTCGAAGAGCTCGTCTAGCGTTACCGCGTGGCCATGCCCTGGCCGCGCGACCTTCTCGCCGCGATGTGCGATGCCTTGGGCACCGCGGAGGAATCTTTCGGCCTCCGCGAGCGCGGACTTCCAGCCACTCGCGCTCGCAACAACCGTGTGGCTGCGTTGCTGGTACACGCCAGGACGGACCGGCTCCCGCCACTTGACCTTGAAGCCAATCAGCGCGCCGCCCTCCCGGTATCTGCCCCACACGCTGGTAGGAAGCTCGGATCCGTCCGGCGCAGATTTGCTGTCGACGATACCCACGAGGGAGCGGTAGAGAGTAGCTCACGCCAGACGACCGCGGGCGCGCAACGCGGCTTCGGCTCTCTCGACGAAACGGTCGCGTGGGGCCCGACGCTCGCCGCTCATCTTTGGAGCGGCTGTCACTGTCGCAGGCGGGAGCACAGGCTCGGTGAGGGGCGCCCGCACCCAGACTTCGACCTCCGAGCGCAACAGCAGCACGGCGCGCGAGTTCGGTCGGCGCCGAGCGATCAGGTGCCCGGCGCGATAGGCACGGCGCACGGTGAGCGCAGAGCAGCGGGCCAGCTGTGCCACCTCGGGCACCGTGAGCAGCTCATCGCCGTCGCTGAGCGCCGGGCTCCGCTTGGGATTCTCGGGAGGCTTTCCTGGCTTCATCGCTTGCCCAGACATCCGGGTGATCTCCACCAGTGTTGTCGGCCGTAGTGGCGGCCTTCCCCCCGGAGGAATTGTGCGTGCGCCTCGGGCGCTTTCGCGTCCATCGCAAGCGTGACTTGCGCGCCAGGCGTCGGCACAAGTAGCCCTACGCCGGTGCGACCCTGCGAGCCTCGGGACGGATGGCGTCGCCGCGTCGCCCGCGCATCGGCACCTACTCCGCCTCCCCGGCGATCCGCTCGTGCACCGCGATGGACCGCGCGAAGAGCTGCTCGACCTCGCGGGATAAGCCGGCGCGTCGTTCCGTGCGTCGGAGGTGGGGCGGGCGCAACACCGAGCTCGCAGTCCGTATGCATGGGCGAGTCGTGGGTGTAGACGGACCTCGCGCTCCGGGATCTCGGTGGTCTTACGTCGCTGCGACGTCATCCGACGCCTCCGCAGCGCCCACGCAGAATGAGCAAAGGACCACGGCGACGCCGTCGAGCGGTCGCGCACGAGGCGCTCGCCGATGGTCAACGTGATCTCGCGCGCGTAGTAAGGCGGAGCCCCCGGCAGTGCCGTGTACCTGCTCGGCATCGACGTCTACTCGCGGGCACGACGCCGCGCCGAACTGGACCCGCGCCATCCGTCTGCAACGCGACCAGTGGAAGATGACGCTCGCGACGTTCGCCGATCGCCTCGAAGGCCGAGGACTCGTGCTCACCGGCGCTCCCGCGGAGGCCAGCCATGACGTTCGAGGGCGACGACCTCCAGGTCGTCGAGATCACGAACCGCCGGCCGCTCACCGAAGAGATTGGCCACGTCGCGCAGCAGCTTGCCGACGCTCGCAAGGCCATGTCCACGCCGTCGCCCGGCGCGCCGGCCGCCGAGGCCGACGCTCTGCGCCAGCTCGAGGCCGAGCTCCCGGTTCTGGCCGGAGCCACGCAGGCCCTACGCGAAGCCGTCACGGCCACGAAGCGTCCGTCAGCGCCATCGACCGCAGCTTGGAGGAAGCCGGCGCGGTAGCCGACGGTGACCTTGAGTTGCTCGGGGTGCTCACGACCCGATGCCGCCGTCACTCGGTGCCGTCGGTCCCCGCGGAGTGCAACTTCACCGTCGTGAAGTCGGCGGCGACCTCAGGGGGATGAAGTCGCACGCTGGGAGTTGCGACGCGCGCTGTGTCAGCCGGGCGCGAAGTAGCACTGGATGAACGCGTCCCCGGAGGTTGCGAGCGTGTACGTGGTCTCCGGGTAGGTCGTATAGCGCTGGCGCTCGATCGTCGCGTGGTCGAAATAGTGCAGGAAGTGGAAGTACGGTTTCGTCGAGAAGCCGGGCACGAACACGCCGCCGGGCCGGAGCAAAGCGATCATCGCGGGCGTGACGTGATTCCAGAACGCCGTGTCATTGCGGGTCTTCGCCGGCAGGTAGGGATCGAAGAAGATCCTGTCAACGCTGGCTGGCGGGAGCGTTGGCAGCAGCGCGAAGAAGTCTCCGAGCCGGACCTCGAGCGCCGCAGGCGGCCTGGGGGTGTGCGCTCGGAAGCGGTCGATGATGGGCTGATGCAGCTCGAAGACCACGTGCCGGTGCGTCGTGGGCTTGCCGGCGATGTGCAGCGCGGAGAGCCCGAGGCCGAGGCCCACCTCAAGGAACTCGTTCCCGTGGCGGCAGAGGATGTCGCCGCTGCGGCGCATCAAGGCCTCCTCCCCGCCCTGCATCGCCTGCGCGCCGTCGATCAGGAGCGTGGTCTCGGCAGTGGTCTCGACGAACTCGATCCTGGAGGTCATTTCTCCCTCCAGTCGCCGTCGAGCTGGAGCAATCGACGCAGCGCGGGGTCGAGCTCGAGCGCACCGTCGGGCGCCGTGCGGGCGCGGTAGCGTTCGCGCGGCGCGGGCGCGATGGCTTCCGCGGGTCGGCCGTCCGCCGGCCGCGTGCATGCCACCGCCTCGGCGAGGCCGGCGACCGTCGGGGTGTCGAAGATCGCGCCGATCGGCAGTTCGAACCCCAGCGCGGCGCGGATCCGCGATATGAGCTGGGTCGCGATCAGGGAATGCCCGCCCAGCTCGAAGAAGTCGTCGTGCACTCCGACCCGCTCGCGCCCGAGCAGCTCCCCCCAGAGCGCCGCGATCGTCTGCTCGGCCGGTGTTCGTGGCGCGATATAGCCCGCGTCATCCTCGATCGGAGTCGGCAGGGCGCGCTTGTCGAGCTTGCCGTTGGGCGTGGCCGGGAGCGTGTCGACCACAACGAAGCGCGCTGGCACCATATAGCTCGGCAAGCGCGCGCGCAGGTGCTCACGCAGCGCGACGAGCTCGGGCCGGCCGGCGACGTAGGCGATCAGCCGGCCGTCGCGCATGACGACCGCGGCACCGCGCACGTCCGGATGAGACTGCAGCTGGCTCTCGATCTCGCCGGGCTCGATCCGGAAGCCGCGCAGCTTCACCTGCTCGTCGAGACGGCCGAGGAACTCAAGCGCGCCGTCGGCACGCAGGCGCACGCGGTCGCCCGTGCGGTAGAGCCGGCGCCCGTCGTGCTGCAGGAAGCGCTCGGCGGTGAGCTCCGGTCGCCGCAGGTAGCCGCGCGCCAACCCTGCGCCGCCGAGCCACAGCTCTCCGGGCACGCCAATCGGTACCGGCTCTCCGTGGCGGTCGACGACGAGCGCCTCGACGTTCTGGATCGGTGCCCCGATCGGCGGCGGA
>DASUPL010000035.1:0-10567 GCA_036281155.1 Solirubrobacteraceae bacterium
CGACCCAGACGATCTACAACAGCTACTCGGACCAGGCTCCACGATTCTGACCGTGTAGCGCCATGGAGCGGGTTTGTTGAAGCGGATGAAGGGATTCGAACCCTGGTGAAGGCACAACACTCGGTCACGTCATGGCGGCGCTTGGCGACCGTCCGGCCGCGAAGATCACAGCGAGGGGAATTCGGCCGGCGAGAGACGGAGTATCACCGACGGCTTGGCTCCGCCCCGGAACGGGCTAGCGCGAGGGCTGTCCGCTAGGGCGCGGTGGGCCGGCCGGCGCTATGATTGGGCGCCCCGTGAGGGGGTTTGTGGGTGTGCCGCCCATTGGGCCGGGAGGCATGGCGGGCGGGTCGTTCTTCGCCTGCAACGCGCCCTCCCTGATCTGCCGTTCTTCGGTCATCAACGTAAGGCTAGCACTGAGACATGCTGTCTCAATCGTCCAGGAAGTAGATCTCGGCTATCTCGTCTTTCGCGACCCACATGCCGCGGGATGGTTCGATCGTGGCGACCGGGTTGCCGGCCTCATCGACTGACCATAGTTCCTGCAGGAAGAGATCGTGTGCTGTCGGCGTCTGTCCGACCGCCGAGCGTTCCCCAAACTTCCCGAGCACCATGCGGGGGTAGCCTGGATCGCCGCCCTTCAGATGCACGAGCACCCACGCGCCGTTGGCCGCGGCACGCTGGAAACTGTAGTCCCAGGCGTCGCGAGCATCGCGCCCACCAAGCGCGTAGTGCCACCACGAGAGCGTGCCCCGATGCTCGGCTTGGCGAAGCACCACGTTGATCGCCAATCCGAGTACGACAGGGGATACAAGCAGGGCTAGGATCGCCCAGACGACTAGCTCAGAGAGGTGGTGCTGCCAATTTCCGCCTGCCAGGTCTTGTGCGAGCTGCCAGGTCCGCCAGCTCCACACCAGGTTGATCAGAACGGCATAGAACAAGGCGTGGAGCAGAGTGCTCTGTCCATCTCCCGATGCGGCGACCGCGCGGCCGCGCTGGGTTAGCTCCGCTGCAACAAAGCCGGGGAGCACCACGCCAGCCGCGATGACCAATGACAGGAACGAGTCCAGCACCGCACGCGAGCGTAGCCCGAGATCCGGACGCCCCGACGGTCACGCACTCCCCGGCGGTCCGTGATCCCGTATCGCCCTGTCGCGGCATAGATGCCGCTTCGCCCAGACACGAGGGCACTGGCCACGAGCGGCATCGGTCGTCCGCCGATGGAGAGACAATCCGCGGATATCCTCATGTCTGTTCTGGCCGTTGTGCTGTGCGCCGGCTGAGCGCAAGCGCCAGCAAGCAACCGTGACGAGAGGGTGCCTTGGATCGGTCGTCGTGTCGTGCGACAGTACGTTCCGGCCGTGGCTGTCGGCGCTATCGTTTGATCCACAAATGAGCGCAGAACGCATGTTTGATGTCGTGATCATGGCCGAGTCCGAGGGTGGCTACAGCGTGTTCGTGCCCGAGCTCCCAAGTGTCGCAACGCAGAGCGAGACGATCGAGGAAGCGCGCTCGAACACCCAAGAGGCGATCGAGGGGTACCTCGAAGTGATGCACGAGGATGGCCTTTCCATCCCCTCGGTGCACCGCGACCGCGTAGCGGTCCACGCCGCGTGAGCCAGACCCCGAGCCGACACAGACAAGCAGCTCGTCAAGATCCTCGCCGGCCAGCGCTCGCTCGCGTTTCTACCCATAGCTGCTACCCACGGGCCAAGACCTCCCTCGCACACCGCCCAGAACGACAAAATTCCAGGAAATCCGGGGGACTTGTGTAAAGCGGATGAAGGGATTCGAACCCTCGACCTTCGCCATGGCAAGGCGACGCTCTAGCCAGCTGAGCTACATCCGCACGGTCTGGCCATTCTAGCCCGCGCCGCGCGTGAGCGTCCAGCGCCGGCACCGCGCTTGCGCCGCGGACGCCTGGAGCGCTCGCCGCCGCCCTACCCCTTGAACGTCGAGCGCCCCGCGTCGCCGAACGGCTCGTCGCGCTCGCGGACCGCCTCGCGGAAGCCCGCCTCGGCCGCTCGCTGCTGGAAGGCGTAGCCCTCCGCGGTGTGGCGTGCGATGCCGTCGAACACCGTGCCGAGCACCTGCGTCGAGTGCAGGCCCTGGGCGTACAACGTCTGGTTGACGAGCAGCTTCATCATCATCAGCTGGTTCAGCGGCATCCGCGCGATTCGCTCCAGCAGCGCCTCCGTGCGCTCGCGCAGCCGCTCCGCCGGGGGCGCCTCGATCGCAAGGCCCCACTCCAACGCCTCCACGCCCGACAGCGAATCGCCCGTGAACAGCAGACGCTTCGCGCGCTGCGCGCCCACGCGGTGGGCCCACAGCGCCGTCGTCGGCGAGCCCCATACGCGCGCCGGCGGGTAGCCGATCTTCGCGTCATCCGCGATCACCAGCAGGTCCGAGCACAGCGCCATGTCCGTGCCGCCCGCCACGCAGAAGCCGTGAACCATGCACACCACCGGCTTGCCGCAGTGGAACAGGCTCATGAAGCCGCGCGCGTTGCGGCTCATCATCGCGTAGTCCACCATCGGGTCCCACGTGCCGCGCGGGTCATGGTTCACCGCCATCACCATCGGGTCCAGCGGCGAGCCGCTCGGCGCGCGCTTCCCCTCCCGCTCGCCTTCGCGCTCCGCCTGGCCACCCGAGCCCGCGGTCTCGCCGCCCGCATCCTCGACCCCCATCCCCTCCGCGCTGTCCACGAGGTCATAGCCGCCGCAGAACCCCGAGCCCTCGCCAGAGAGCAGCAGCACGTGCACCGCCGGGTCGAGGTCCGCGCGCTCCACGCACGCAGCCAGCTCGTCCACCAGGCGGCGCGTTATCCCATTCCCGCGCTCGGGACGGTTGAGCGTGAGCCGTGCGATGCGGTCGCGCACCTCGTAGCGAACATCCATGCTCGCGCACTCTACATTCGCCGCGCACGACGATCGCGACGGCGCGTGCGCTTACATGGGTTCATACTGCCGACCATGCCCAGCGACCACGCCTACTCGCGCCTGTCGATGTCGATGTCCGCCGGCATGCTGCGCGCGATCGGCAAGCTCAACGTGCCCGTGTACCGCCTCACGCGCGGTCGCGTGATGGGCAACGTCGGCCGCGCGCCCGTGCTGCTGCTCACGTCGATCGGGCGGCGCAGCGGCCAGCCGCGCACGGCGCCCGTCGTGTTCCTCGCCGACGGCGAGCGCGTCGTCGTGATCGGCTCCAACGCCGGCAACACGCGCGCGCCCGCGTGGTCTCACAACCTCAAGGCGAACCCCGACTGCGAGGTGCAGATCCGCGGCGAGCGCCGCGACGTGCGCGCGCGGCTGGCCGAGGGCGAGGAGCGCGCGGAGCTGTGGCGCAAGATGAACGAGCAATACGCCGGGTTCGACGACTATGAGGAGCGCACCTCGCGCGACATCGGCGTCTTCGTGCTCGAGCCGCGCTAGCCTCAACTACATGCGTTTCTTTGGCGGTGACAAGACTGCGATGGTCGACCCGACCGTTGCCCTCCCCGGACGCGCCGAGGCGATGCGCGTGCCCGACCGCCACGCGGTGCTCGGCACCCCGCTGACCGGGCCGTTCCCAGACGGCGTCGACACAGCCATCTTCGGCATGGGCTGCTTCTGGGGCGCCGAGCGGCTGTTCTGGGAAGCGGACGGCGTGTACACCACAGCGGTCGGCTACGCCGGCGGCGTCACGCCCAACCCGACTTATGAGGAGGCGTGCAGCGGTAAGACCGGGCACGCCGAGGTGGTGCTCGTCGCGTTCGACACCTCCCGCACGACCTACGCCGAGATGCTGCGCCTGTTCTGGGAGGGCCACGACCCGACGCAGGGCATGCGCCAGGGCGGCGACCTCGGCACGCAGTACCGCTCGCTGCTGATGTGGCGCGGCGAGGCCCAGCGCACAGCCGCCGAGGCTTCGCTCGCCGCCTATCAACAGATGCTCTCCGCGGCCGGTCACGGCGCGATCACCACCGAGCTCGCCGAGGCCGACGCGAGCCGCCCGTTCTACTACGCCGAGGACTACCACCAGCAGTACCTCGCCAAGAATCCCGGCGGCTACTGCGGGCTCGGCGGCACCGGGGTCTCCTGCCCCGTCGGCATCGCCGGTTAAAGGACAACGGCCCCGCCGAGGCGGAGCCGTTGTCGTCACTCACTCCGGGGTCGAGTTACGCGCCAACCCCCGCGGGCTGCCACGCGGGTGCGTGGGGGCCGCCCAGCGTGGGCACGTCCGAGGGGTACACCTCGTTGCCGTGGATCGCGTGATCGCCGATCTCCAGCTCCTCGTCTGAGAGACGGAGCGGCAGGAAGATGCCGACGATCTTCAGCAGGATGAACGTCATGATTCCGCTGAACACGATCACCCACAGGCCGGCCTCGGCCTGCCAGCGCAGCAGCGTCCAGCTGCCGTGCAGGATGCCCGCTTTGCCCGGCAGGTCGCTCGCCCCGCCGAGACCTTCGTAGAGGACCACCGCCGGGTCGGCGAAGACCCCGACGAGCAGACCGCCCATCAAGCCGGCGATCCCGTGGGTGTAGATCACCCCCAACGTGTCGTCCACGTTGCGGAAGATCGGAGCTCGGCTGAGGAACCTGATCGCCATCCACACGATCGTCGACGCGATCGCGCCGACCGCGATCGCCGCCCAGCCGGTGAAGAACCCGGCCCCGGGGGTGATCGCGACGAGCCCCGTGATCATGCCGTTGACCGAGCCGATCAGCGATGGCTTGTCGCGGAAGATGTAGTCCCACGTGATCCACACGAGCATCGCCACCGCGGTGCAGATGTTCGTGTTCAGGATCGCCGCGGAGGCGTTGGCGCCCGCGTAGTAGGAGTCTCCACCGTTGAAGCCGTTCCAGCCCAGCCACAAGAGGCCGGCGCCCGCGGCAACCATCAACAGGTTGTTCGGAGCGTCGATCTCACGATCGCGTTGCAACCTCGGCCCGATCACCGCCGCCGCCACGAAGCCGGAGATGCCGGCCGCGAGGTGGATGACGTAACCGCCGGAGTAGTCCAGCGCGCCGTGGAAGGAGAAGTACCCTCCGCCCCAGATCAGGAACGCGTTGACCGTGTACACGAACGTGATCCACAGCAGCACGAACGGGATCCAGGCCTTGAAGCTGATGCGGCCCAGGACGGACCCCAGCATCAGGATCGGCGTGATCCCGGCGAACACGAACTGGAAGTACACCAGCGAGGCCATCGGGAAGTGGAACGGCGGGCCTTCCGTGATCGACGGAATCACCGCCTGCCCTTGCTCGGCGCCCTGTGACAGGACGGTGCCCGACTTGCCCCACATGCTGGCGAAGAACCCGTGATTTCCGAGACCCCCGATCGGGTCGCCGAAGCCCATCTTGAACGCCCACAGAACCCACGCCACGAGGACGAGGGAGAAGGCGACGAACGTGAGCATCATGCTGTTGACCGACCAGCGCTTCTGCATGACTCCGCCGTACAGGACCGCGAGGCCCGGCAGGCTCATCAGCCCGACGAGCGTCGCCGCGGTCATCTGCCACGCGTTGTCGCCCGGGTTCAGCCAACTTGGATATGCCTGCCAGGACATGGGCCTCCGTTTCCTACCGTTGTGGATGTGGCGCGCGGCGACCCCGACGAGGGCGGGCACCGTGCGCCGATGACAGTCCGAGTATGAAATCCGGCATCGCGCGGTGCTGGTAGGGCCATCGTGGCCAACACTTCGCGGGGGCGTTTCGACATTTGTCTAGACGCCCCGCGCGGCGCTCGCCGCACGCCTGCCGGATGGTGAAAGCGTGCTAGCTGTTGCCGAACGGAAAGCCCGCGCGCCTGCACGCGTCGCGCAGCTGAGCGGCCTCGCCGCTGCTCGCTCCGCCGGCGCACACCTGCCGCGCCTTGCCGCCGCACGCATGCAGCTCTCCGCCGCCGAGCGTGCTCGCGAACTCTATTTTCACGCAGTCCGCACGCGCTGACGAGCTGTTCGTCGCGGCATGGACGCCAAGCGCCGCGAGCGCGATCGCCACGCAGCTGAGCAGTGCCGCGATCGCCGCCTTCTCGCGCCGTCCCCAGCGCAGCGGCTCGGACAGCCGACGGGACTGTTCAAACATCACCATGCGACTGAAAGGCTACCCACATCGGACGCCGACGTGTCATCTCGGCACACTCGCGCCGAGCGTGGCTCTACTCCGAAGACCCCTCACTCGGCTCGAACGCCAGCGCGGCCGAGTTGATGCAGTAGCGCTGTCCGGTCGGACCCGGCCCGTCGTCGAACACGTGCCCCAGGTGCCCGCCGCAGTTGCGGCACACGACCTCCGTGCGGCGCATGAACAGGCTGTTGTCGGAGCGCAGCTCGACCGCTTCCGCGACCGCCGGCTCGGTGAAGCTCGGCCAGCCGGTGCCGGAGTCGAACTTCGTGTCAGCAGTGAACAGCACCGCCTGGCAGGCCGCGCAGCGGTACTCGCCGGAGTCCTTGTTGTACACGTACTCGCCCGTGAACGGCGCCTCCGTGCCGGCCTTGCGCAGCACCTCGTACTGCTCCGGCGTCAGCTGCTCGCGCCACTCGCTGTCGGACTTCACCACGTTCGGCCCATCTGAGGACATGACGCACGTTCTAGCACTCCGCGCCGGTCGAAGCCACCCACCGACCCGTGCTAATATTTTAATCCTTACGTTCACGTCAGTTTTGCAAACAGCAACGTGGGAGCGACACAGTTGAGCGTCACAGCAGAGCGTCCACAGACTTCTAATAGAGATCTCGGGTCGCGTTTCGGTGTCGCCGCGGGCCATGAGAGCTACAAGTGGTGGGCGCTCTCCTGCACGAGCCTCGGGATGCTGCTCGCGGCCACGAACTCCGGCACGCTGATAATCGCGCTGCCGGACTTGGAGCGTTCGCTGCACACGAGCCTGCTCGCGCTCGTGTGGGTGATCCTCGCCTACCTCATCGCCGCGACCGTGCTCGTGCTGATGGCGGGGCGCCTCAGCGACCTGTTCGGGCGCAAGCGCGCCTACGTGGGCGGCTTTCTCGTGTTCGCCTTCGCGTCGCTCGGCGCGGGCTTCTCCGGCGACGCGACCGTGCTGATCCTGTGGCGCATCCTGCAGGGCATCGGCTCCGCGTTCCTGTTCGCCAACGCCGCCGCGCTCGTCACCGACGCGTTCCCCCGCGAGCAGCTCGGCCTGGCGATGGGCGCCAACACGATGGTCGCCGCCATCGGCCTCGTGCTCGGGCCCGTGCTCGGCGGCGCGCTCGTGGCGATCTCCTGGCACTGGGTGTTCTGGTTCAACGTCCCGATCGCGCTCGCCGGCGCCGTCTGGGGCGCGCTGATCCTGCGCGAGCTGTCCAAGCCCGACTCCGTGCGCGGCTACGACGTGCTCGGCACGACCACGTTCGTCGTCGGTCTCACCGGCCTCGTGCTCGGCGTCTCGCGCGGCGGGCTCAGCGGCTGGAACGACACGATCGTGCTCGTCGGCCTGATCGCCTCCGCCGTGCTGCTGCCGCTGTGGGTGCTCGTCGAGCGCCGCTCGCGCGCGCCGATGCTCGACCTGGACATCTTCCGCAACCGCCTCTTCGCCGCCGCCAGCGCCGCCGCGTTCATCAACGGGCTGGCGCGCTTCGCCCTGATGTTCCTGTTCGTCTTCTACTACCAGGGCGCGCAGGGCAACTCGCCCATCACCGCCGGCCTCAAGCTGATGCCGCTCGCGCTCGGGATGCTCGTCGCCTCCCCCCTCGCCGGCGTCTACGCCGACCGCCACGGCTCACGCGCGCTCGCCGCGCTCGGCATGCTCGTAAGCGCCGCCGGCCTCGCCGCGATGACCACGCTCGACGTCCACACCGCCTACTGGCAGAGCGCGGTGTGGCTCGCGATGGTCGGCGTCGGCTCGGGCATGTTCAACAGTCCCAACACCGCCGCCATGATGGGCGTCGTGCCCGCGCACCGCCGCGGCATCGCCGCCGGCGCGCGGACGCTGCTGCAGAACACCGGCGCGGTGCTGTCGATCGCGTTCGTGCTCGCCATCATCACCTCCGCCGTCCCCAAAGCGACGCTCTTCGCAGTCTTCTCCGGCCTCAGCCAGGGGCTCTCCGCCGCCAAGCTCGCGCCGTTCATCGCCAACATGCACGTCGCGCTGTGGGCGCTCGCCGCCGTCTCGCTGCTCGGCGTGTTCGTCTGCCTGCTGCGCCCCGCGCACGTGCACGCCGGCGTCGAGGGCGGGGTCGCGATCCCCGTGCCGTCGCGATGAGCGCGCCGACCCGCACCCCCGCCCCGCGCGAGGGCCTTCGCATCGGCGACGTCGCGCGGCTCGCCGGCACCACGCCGCGCACGATCCGCTACTACGAGGAGATCGGCCTGCTCCCCGAGGCGCCCGCCAGGCCCTCCGGCCGGCACCGCATCTACACGCACGAGGAGGTCGAGCGGCTGCGCGAGGTGATGCGCCTGAAGCACCTGCTCGGCGTCACGTTGGAGGAGCTGAAGACGCTGCTCACCGCCGAGGAGGCGCGCGCCGAGGTGCGCGCGCAGCTGCGCCGCGAGGACGTCGGCGCGGGGCGCCGCCAGGAGCTGCTGGGCGAGGCGCTCGGTCACATCGACCGCCAGCTGGAGCTGGTGCGCCACCGCGCGTCCGAGCTGGGCAAGCTCGAGCAGGAGCTGTGCGACACGCGCAAGCGCGTGAAGCGCAAGCTGCGCGAAGCCGCCGCGCAGACCGCCGGCGCGGTCGCACCCGCGACGCAGGACCCCGCGAGCGCCGACGCCCCACCCGTCGAGCCGAGCGGGCGGCCGTGAGCGCTCGCCGCGAGGAGCCGCCCGCGGTCCTCGTGGACGATCTCGTCGTGCGCTTTGGCGCGCTTGAGGCCGTCGGCGGCGTGTCCTTCGCCGTCGCCCCCGGAGAGGTGTTCGGGCTGCTCGGCCCCAACGGCGCCGGCAAGACGACCACGATCCGCGTGCTCACCACACTGCTCGCCCCCAGCGCCGGGCGCGCGCTCGTCGCCGGCTATGACGTCAGCCGCGACAGCCTCGCCGTGCGCGCCTCCATCGGCTACATCCCCCAGGCGATCTCCGTCGACGGCGCGCTCACCGCGTATGAGAACCTCGACTTCTACGGCCGCGTCAGCGGCGTGCCGCGCCGCGAGCGGCGGCAGCGGATCGCCGAAGTGGTCGACACGATGGAGCTGCAGCCGATGCTCACGCGCCTCGCGCGCACGCTCTCCGGCGGGATGCTGCGGCGCCTGGAGATCGCCAGCGCGCTGCTCAACCGCCCCGCGGTGCTGTTCCTCGACGAGCCCACCGTCGGACTCGACCCGAACGCGCGCGCGATGGTGTGGGAGCGACTGCGCGCGCTTCGCGAGCAGGCCGGCACGACGATCCTCGTGACCACGCACCTGATGGAGGAGGCCGAGCGCCACTGCGACCGCCTCGGCGTGATCGACCGCGGGCGGCTCGTCGAGCAGGGCGAGCCCGCCGATCTGCTCGAGCGCCACGGCGCCGGCAGCCTCGAAGAGGTCTTCAGCGCCGTCACCGGCCACCCCATCGACGCGCAGGCAAACGACGATGAGGAAGGGAGGCTCGCCGATGTCCGCGCCCAGCGCCGCGTCGCCCGCCGCCTCGGCTGAGCGCCGCCCGGCAGCGCTCGCGCAGGGTCCGCTGGCGCGGATGGCCGAGGGCACGCTCGCGATGGCCCAAGCGGAGATGCGAAAGCTCCGCCACGACCACCTCGACATCCTCACGCGCTCCGTGCAGCCGCTGCTGTGGCTGTTCATCTTCGGCACTGCGCTGAGCCACAACAGCGCGCTGCGCCTGCACGGTCTGGACTACCGCGCCTACCTCGCCCCCGGCGTGATGGCGCAGGGGGCGCTGTTCATCGCGATCTTCTATGGCCTGTCGGTGATCTGGGAGCGTGATGTCGGCCAGCTGCAGCGGCTGCTCGCCACGCCGCTGTCGCGCACGTCGATCGTGCTCGGCAAGGCCGCCGGGGCGTGCGTGCGCGCGCTCGCGCAGGGGCTGCTGCTGCTCGTCGTGCTCGCCGTCGCCGGGATCGACGTCCGCTGGAACGTGTTCGGGATCCTCGGCACGCTCGCGATGCTCACGCTCGCGACCGCCGCGTTCGCGTGCATGTCGATGCTGCTCGCCGCCGCCGTGAAGGAGCGCGAGCGCTTCATGGGCATCGGGCAGCTGATCATGATGCCGCTGTTCTTCGCCTCCAGCGCGTTGTATCCGTTGCGTCTGATGCCCGGCTGGCTGCACGTCGTGGCGCGCGTGAACCCGCTCACGTACGAGGTCCAGGCCCTGCGTCAGATGCTCGTCGGCGTCGGCGGGGCGGGCGAGCTGTGGCTCGACTTCCTCGTCGTGGCGGGCTTCTTCGGGGTAATGCTCGTCGCAGCCACGCGCGCTTACCCGAAGGCGATTCTGTGAACGCAAACGTGGAGGTGGCGGTTAGATGACGAGCACAGAGGTGAAAGCCAGTCCCGAGGGTGTTCCCGGCGCAGTAACCGACCCCGCGCGCGTCGTCGGCGAGGACCTCACGTTCCCCGGCGCGGGCGGCGCGCAGGTGAACGGCTACCTCGCGCGGCCCGCCGACCTCGACGCCGCCGCCGGCGGCCGGGCGCCGGGACTGATCGTGA
>DASUPL010000036.1:0-7009 GCA_036281155.1 Solirubrobacteraceae bacterium
GCAGCGCTTCGGCGGGTCGGTGGTGGGCTTGGACAAACTCCCCGACCAGCTGCTGCTCGCGGACATCGTGCTGTCCTCGACCTCATCGCCCGAGCCGATTGTCGGGCGCGAGGAGCTCGAGGTGGTGATGGCCGAGCGCGAGGGCCGTCCGCTGCTGTTGATCGACATCGCGGTGCCGCGCGACATCGATGCGGGCTGCGCCGAAGTGGACGGGGTGAGCCTGTACGACATCGACGATCTGCAGGCGGTCGTCGCGCGCAACCTCAACTCGCGCGTCGAGGAGACGCCACGCGCTGAGGAGATCGTCGAGGAGGAGATCCACCGCTTCGCGCGCTGGCTCGGCCAGCTCGACACGCTGCCCACGGTGAGCGCGCTGCGCGAGCACGGCAACACGATCGTGGAGCAGGTCCTGGCCGAGAACGCCGGACGCTGGGAGTCTGCTTCCGCCCGCGACATCGCGCGCGTGGAGGCGGTCGCGCGGGCGCTGATGAGCCGCCTGCTGCACGAGCCCACGATCCGACTGCGCAGCCTCGGCGGCGAGCGCGGCCACGCGAGCCTGGAGCTCGTGCGCGAGCTGTTCGGGCTGCAGGAGGACGTGCCGGGCAACGAGACGCGTGGCGCGGAGCTCGCGGAGGTCCACGACCTGCCTGTCCCCGAAAGGGGGACCGCCCGCACCTCGGAGGGTGCGCCCCTCAGGGCACGCCGCCGCCGCGAGCGTTGATCCGGATCGGAACCCGCCGCAGCGCGCTCGCGCTCGCGCAGGCGAAGCTCGTCGCCGGCCTTCTCGGCGACTGCGAGATCGTCCCGATGACGACCAGCGGAGACTCGGACGCCGAGCCACCCGCACCGGCCACGGACAAGTCGCGCTGGGTGGTCGAGCTGGAGGACGCGCTCGTGGCCGGCGAGATTGACCTGGCGGTGCACTCCGCCAAGGATGTCCCCGGTGAGCTCGCTCCGGGACTCGCCTTGCTTGGCTCTCCAGCGCGTGCGGCGCCCGGGGACGTGCTCTGCGGCGTCGCCGGCCTGGAGGAGCTGAGGGAGGGCTCACGAGTGGGCACGAGCAGCATCCGCCGGGTGGCGCAACTGCGCGCCGTGCGCGAGGACCTCGACGTGGTGACACTTCGCGGCAACGTGGACACACGCCTGGGCAAGCTCGCGGACGCCGATGAGCGGCTCGAGGCGATCGTGCTCGCACACGCGGGGCTGCAGCGCTTGGACCGGGAGGCCGAGATTGGCGGTGCGCTCGACGCCGAGCGTTTCGTCCCGGCGCCCGGACAGGGCGCGCTCGCGCTGGAGGGGCGCGCCGGGGACGAGCGCATCGAGGAGGCCGTGCGGGCGATCACCGACGCGGACACGTTCGCGTGCCTGCTGGCCGAGCGCGCGCTCGCGCGGGCGCTCGGCGCGAGCTGCCACACGCCGCTTGGCGCCCACGCCGTGCCCGCCGGCTGCGGCTGCCTGAACCTGCGCGCGTGGGTGGGGCTGCCCGACGGGTCGGCGTGGGTGGCGGACGAGCTGGCCGAAACGGGGATTCGCGCCGAAGGCGCGTGTCTCCCGGCTTCGGTCGGCGGCTTCTACGACCCCGAGGCCCTGGGCCGGCGCGTGGCGGAGCGGATGCAGGCGGCCGGGGCGACGGAGCTGCTGCGACGGGCGGAGGTGCCGTGAGCGAGCCCGGGGTCGTGTACCTAGTCGGCGCCGGCCCCGGCGACCCCGGCCTGCTGACGGCACGCGCGATCGAGCTGATCGCCGCCGCGGACGTGATCTTGTACGACCGCCTGATCCCGAGCTCGGCGCTCGACGGCGCGCGCGCGGACGCGGAGCTGTTGTTCGTGGGCAAGGAGGGCGGCGGACCTTCAGTGCCGCAGGAGCAGACCGAGGAGCTGATCGTGGCGCGAGCGCGGGCGGGCAGGTCGGTCGTGCGCCTGAAGGGCGGCGACCCGTTCGTGTTCGGCCGCGGCGGCGAGGAGGCGCTCACGCTGCGCGCCGCGGGCATCCCGTTCGAGGTCGTGCCAGGCGTGACGGCGGGCGTGGCCGCGAGCGCGTACGCGGGCATCCCCGTCACGCACCGCGGCGTGGCAAGGGCCGTCGCGCTGATCACCGGCCACACGCGCGAGGACGCGAGCGAGTCCTCCGAGGGCGAGGAGTCGGCGCTCGACTGGGACGCGCTGGCGGCGTTCCCGGGCACGCTCGTGCTGTACATGGGCGTGCGCCGCCTGGCGCACATCGCCGCGTCGCTGATCGCCGCGGGACGCTCGCCGTCGGAGCCCACGGCAGTGATCGAAAAAGGCACGCTCCCCGACCAGCGCACGGTCAGCGCGACGCTCGCGACGATCGCCGAGACCGTGGAGCGCGAGGGCGTCAGAGCGCCGTCGATCACGGTCGTGGGGCCCGTGGCGGCGCTCGCGGATGAGCTCTCCTGGCTCGGCCCGCGGCCGCTGCGGGGCCGCACCGTCGCGGTCACACGAGCACGCGCCCAGGCGAGCGGACTGGCGCGGCGCCTGGAAGCGCTCGGCGCGAACGTGGTGCAGACGCCGGTCATCCGCGTGGAGACCCTCGACGGCCCGCCGCTGGACCCCTCGCCGTATGACCTGATCTGCCTGACGAGCCCCAACGGCGTGCACGCGCTGTTCGAGCGTCTCACGAGCGCGGGGCTGGACGCGCGCTCGCTCGCCGGCGCGACGGTGGCGGCGATCGGGCCCGGCACCGCCAGAGCGCTGAGCAAGCACGGGGTCGTCGCGGATGTGGTGCCGCAGCGCTTCGTGGCCGAGTCGCTCGTGGAGGCGCTCGCGGACACGCCCGTCAAGCGCGCGCTCGTGGCGCGGGCTCGCGACGCGCGCGACGTGCTGCCAGACGCGCTGCGGGCGCGTGGCGCGGAGGTGGACGTGCTCGCGCTTTACGAGACGCTCGTCGAGCCGCTCACGCCGCGGGCGCTCGACGCGACCCGGACGGCGGACTACGTCACTTTCACCTCCGCCTCGACGGTGAGATACCTGCTGCGGGCGGCTGGCGGTGAGGCCGGATTCTCACCCCTGACGCGCGTCGTCTCGATCGGCCCGGTCACGAGCGAGACACTGCGTGAACACGGCATCCAGCCCCACGTGGAAGCCGAGCGTCACGACATCGACGGTATGATCGCCGCGCTTCTCACCGACGCGACATCCTGAGTCAGCGAATGGCAAACGGCAGCGCCATCCCACCGGTAATCACGTTCCTATCCGACTACGGCCACGACGACGAGTTCGTCGGCGTGTGCCACGGAGTGATCGTCCGCCGCTGCCCCGACGCGCGGGTGATCGACCTCACGCACGTGGTGCCCCGTCACGACGTGCGCAGCGGCGCGATCCTGTTGCGCGCGGCGCTTCCGTATCTGCCGCCGCGGGTGCACCTCGCGGTGGTCGACCCCGGCGTGAGCGCGACCGGCCCGAGCGCGCGGCGCGCGGTGGCGCTGCGCACGGTCGAGCAGGACCGGCTGCTCGTGGGACCGGACAACGGCCTGCTGATGCCCGCGGCGGAGCGGCTGGGGGGAGTGGCGGAGGCGGTCGACATCGGCGCATCGCCCGAGTGCCTGCAGCCGATCTCGCGCACGTTCCACGGCAGGGACATCTTCGCGCCCGTCGCCGCGGCGCTGGCGGCCGGCGAGCCGCTCTCCTCCGTCGGCGAGCCGCTCCCGGTGGAGGAGCTGCGCCGCATGGGGATACCCTCGGCGGAGCTCGGGGACAAGGCGCTCACGGCACACGTGCTGCGCAGCGACACGTTCGGCAACCTGATCCTCAACGCCTCCAACGAGCAGCTCGTCGGGCTGGGCGCGACGCTAGGCGACACGCTCACGGTGCGTCACGAGGGCGCTCGCCACACGGCCGTGTACGTGGCGACGTTCGCGGACGTTACACCGGGCGAACTCCTCATCTACGAGGACGCCCAGCGGATGGTCTCGCTCGCCGTCAACCGCGGCTCGGCCGCCCAGCTGCTGGGCGCCGACCAGGACGACGAGCTGCTGATCCTCCCCGCGTGAGCCCGTCCGGGCCTGCCCGCATCAACGCCGACGCTCCATCCTCGGCCCCGGAGGTGCAGGCGCAGCTCGGGCGCCCGCGGCTGCACCTGCGGCAGACCGACTCCACGAACGAGCGCGCGCGGGAGCTGGCGATCGCCGGCGCGCCGCACGGCACGCTCGTCACCGCCGCCGAGCAGAGCGCCGGGCGCGGCCGCCAGGGCCGGGTCTGGTCGGCGCCGCCCGGCAGCTCGATCCTGATGTCGCTGCTACTGCGTTCCCCGCCGGCACTGCTGCCGCTGATGGCGGCGGTGGCGGTATGTGACGTGGTGGGCGAGCGAGCGCGAATCAAGTGGCCGAACGACATCGTCGTCGCAGCCGATGCGTCCGCCGAGCCCCCCGCGCTCGCGAAGCTCGCCGGCATCCTCGTGGAGGGACGGCCGCAGGAAGGCTGGGCGGTGTTGGGGATAGGCGTGAATGTGGCCGTGCGCCTCGAGGAGCTGCCGGCCGAGCTACAGCCGGGGCAGGAAACCGGCGCGCGCAGCGCCGCGACGATGGGTCTCTCGCGGGATCAGATCGAGCCGCTGCTCGCGCGGCTGCTCGATGCCCTGCAGCGACGACTTGCTGAGTCAGCCGAGGAGACCCTGCGGGCTTGGCGCGCTCGCGACGCGCTGCGCGGACGCGAGATCGCGTGGAACGCCGGGCAGGGCGTCGCCGACGGGATCGACGGCGAGGGGCGTCTCGTGGTGGCGCTCGATGGAGGCGGACACACCGCGCTGGCTGCGGGTGAGGTCCACCTCCAGCGGATCGCCCCTGACTAGCGTTTCTTGTGCTTCGCTGCGGTGTGGTGTTTGGGTTTCTTGGGACAGCCCATAACCGCGATCCTCGTGGTCTGTTTGATCACCGCGCCGTTCTGGCCAGTGATTGCGATTGGCATCTTCAGCGGTTTGCCGCACAGATCCCCGTATCCCGCGAGTAGCGAGTATGGGCCTTTGGGGAGCACCAGGTCGAACGTTGAGATCGGTGCGTCCGGGAGCGCCCTGAACGTGCTGGACGTGATCCCTTTTTTGATATTGGTGGCTCCATCCAGCACAAGCGTGACGCCTTCGCCTTGAAGAACGATCTCGAGGTCCGGGAAGGCTGCTCCACCGTGTGAAACCACATACGCGGGCCCAGTGAGAACGCCCTTCAGGATTGGCGTCACGACCCGCGCGGTTCCCACCACCGATGCGGACGGACAGGATGATGGGTTGGCGTCGAATACCGCAGCGACACACGCCTTGTTGAGCGTAGCGAGCCGCGAGGGCAGTTGCAACGGCAGATTGGCCTTGACCTTACCGATGTTCGCCTGCAGAGGGCCGGAGGTCACTTTTACGTGCAGATACTCACCGGTAGCTTTGCGCGTCTTGGCCTTGGTCGAGGCCGTGAACTTGGGCTTGAAGGGAAGCGCCTTACAGCCTGTGATCCCGAACGGGCTCGACACGCTCGTGGTGGCGCCGCCCGATCCAGACGCGATCCCAGTTACCTGTTGGGGAGCGCAACTGGTCGGGTTCAGCGTGAACCCCCCTGGCCGGTCGACTTCCACGTGGATCGCGCGCAGCCGGAACGGCACACCGTCTCTGGACTGGGGTATCGATCCGGAGACGATCGTCACTGCCGCGGTACGTGGATCGATATGGATCGCCGACCGCACAACGACATCGCCTAGGTTGAATGGACCCGCGACCGCTGGCACCACTGCCGAGAGGCCGAACGGCTGACCTTCATATGGGCCTGTGAGATACACCCGGCCGCCCGTAACCGCTAGGGGATGTTCTCCGGCGCCCGCGAGCACGCTCACCGAGCCGATCTGGCTTTCCGCGCCGCAGGTCCCAGCGTTCGCTTGCGTTTCGCCGCACAGCGGGACACCGGCGATCTTCCCAAGCAGCCCTTTCGGCAGCGTGACGCTCAGCCTCGTCGGGTCCTGTTCACGATCCTGGCGGGTCAGCGTCAGCACGAACGGGCTGAATGTCTTTGCGACTGGAGCGGTGGTGCCTGCCGCGAACCCAGGCGAGAACGGCAAACTGGCGGGGCACGCGCCGCCGGTGCCGTCCCAGTCAATGGCGAACGCCGCGGACGACGGAGTCGCGATTGGCGTAGACGGCGCGCTCCACGGCTCGAGGCTCGACGTGGTCGTAAACGATCCGCAGCTCTGTGAGTTGGCGAGCGGAGCGCGTGAGCCTCCGTTCACCTTGACCTTCAATTCGCTGAACGGAAGTTGGGGAAGCTGACTCGCGTGGAGAGTCACCTGGCCGGTGACCGGGTCGACCGACAGCGTGCCTCGTTCCTTGATCAGCACCCCAGAGCCCTCCGCTTCCAGGTAGCCGGAGTACAGCACGCCGTTTGTGGCGTCTTCTTCCGTGCATACTGGCTGAGACTCCCCTCCGCATCGCGGCTCGGCGAGATACAAATGACCATGCAGCGGCTTGGCGATCACCGGTGAGGCAATTTCGACGCTGCCGACGATCGACGCTTCAGGACAATGTCCGCGGGCGATGTGGTAGGCGCCGTCGTCGTAGGAGCTGCCGTTTCCGCCCGCGTGCCCAGCCCCGAATTCCGTCGCTTCCGGGTTCCCTTCGTCGCGTCCATCCGGGGCAATCTGTTCGGTGCCGAGATTGATGCCGTTGGGCCCAGTGGCCTTGCAACCCACAAGGCCCTGCGCCGCGGACGCCGAGAGGGAGACTCCTGCTGGCAGGGTGACGGCGAGGTTCTTTATCTCCGGAGCCGCGAGTTCCGTGAAAAGAGATGTCTGCGGGACCCCGAGAGTCGCCGTGTAGGCCGATGGCTCATCTGCCTGGGTCGTGCTGCCTGTTCCGCCGGGGCGCACGTCGAGGAATGGGTTGAATACGGAAGCGAGCAAGCCGCAGCCGGTCATCTGCGGAAACACGGTGGCTTCACGCGCCACCGTGTGCCCTGGATTTTCCCATGATTCGACTTCGACCCGCGCCTTGCCACCGCTGTTGTCACATCGAGCTGGAGCCGAGA
>DASUPL010000037.1:0-4284 GCA_036281155.1 Solirubrobacteraceae bacterium
GCTTCCAAAAGTCGAAGTCGCTCCGCCTTCGAAACCGGAAGTGCCGTCGACGCCCACGGGCAGCAATCCCAAACCGACACCCGCGCCGCCACCGACGAGCCCGTCCTCTCCGGGCGGCGGATCGCGAGCCGAAGCGGGCAGCGGCGCCGGCGGGGCCGATAAGGCCACGACGACATCTTCGTCGGGCGCGGCAACCTCCACGAGTGGCACCACTGGCGCCAAGGTGATCGCCGCGGGTGCGACGAGGAGCCGCTCGCGAGCGTCGCACCGGCGCCGCAAGGCGACCGCGCGCAAAACGTCCAGCGATGGAGCCGGCCGCCTGCTCGCCGTGAGCTACCCGACCACACCGCTCGCGGCTGGGTCGTCCTCTGGCTCGAGGAGAACGGGCGGTGCGCACGCTCAGAGCGCCGGCGCCGCGAACCCGCTCGATGCGCTCGGCAGGCGCCTGCCGGTTCCTCTGCCGGTTCCCGACTGGAGCAAGCCGATCATCCTGCTGCTGGTGATCGCGGCGCTGTGGTTCGGCGCGCGCTCGCGCCTGGCGGTCATGCGCGCGCGGCGCCTGGAGGGCCAGCGCGACGTGCTGCTGCAGGATCTCAGCGTGATGCAGGCGGCGCTCGTGCCGGTGATCCCGCGGCGGATGGGCGAGCTGGCCGTGTCGGTGGCCTACAGGCCAGCTGAGGGTCCCGCGGCGGGTGGAGACTTCTACGACGTCTTCGAGCTGGACGGCGGCAAGGTCGCGGTGCTCCTGGGAGACGTGGCCGGCCACGGCCACGAGGCGCTCACGCAGGCGGCGCTGACGCGCTACACGCTGCGCGCCTACCTGCAGGCTGGGCTCGCGCCGCGGGCCGTCCTCGCGCTCGCGGGCAGCGTGCTCGCGGACGCATCCGCGGCGCACTTCGCGACGGTGGCGGTCGCCGTGTACGACGGCGCGAGCGGCACGCTCACGTATGCGAGCGCTGGGCATCCCGCGCCGATCTCGGTTGGCTTCGACACCCCCGAGCCGCTTACGATCTGCTGCTCGCCGCCGGTCGGATGGGACGTGCCCACGGGCCGTCGCCAGACGATGCTCTCGCTGCCCGCCGGCGCGGTGGTGTGCTTCTTCAGCGACGGCCTGATCGAGGCGCGCACCGAGGACGGCCTGCTCGGACGCGCGCGCCTGGCGGCGATCCTCGCCGAACTCGGCCCCCGCCCATCTTCGTCCGATCTGCTGAAGTGGGTGCGGGCGAGCACCGTCGCCACGCCCGATGACATGGTCTCTTGCATCCTTGTGCCCATGGCCGCTCCCGCCACCGCGAGCGCTCACGTGGAGGAACTGGAAGTCGACGCGGCCGATCTCGACGGCGAGGGCGTGGGGCGCTTCCTCGCGGCGTGCGGCGTCGCCGCGCCTGACCTCGCCACCGCGCTCGCGCAAGCACGCGCCGTGCTCGACGCTCACGAGACGGCCGTGCTGCACATCGAATGCCCCGCCGGCGGTCGCGCGGCGGTCGAGGTCCTGTCCGGTGCGGACACGGCGCCGGCGGACGCGCCGCCCTTCGACGCGGCGAGCGCGGAGCAGGCTCTATTGGGGCATGTGGCGGCAGCCGCCGGGGATGGGCCTGCTGGACGCGCCTCTGGGGCCGCCGCGTAGCTGGATCGCGCCCTGGGGGCCGCTGGCCTCGGGTGGAGGGCGTTCGAGGTCTTCCACGAGCTCGGCGAGGCTGACACCCAGAGCCTTGATGATCTTGCTCACGGTCATCCACCCCGGACTGTTGAGTCCGCGTTCGATCCTCGACAGCGACGAGACCGTGATGCCGGCCTCGTAGGCGAGCTCTTCCTGGGTGATGTCGCGTTCCTCGCGGAGCTGTTTGACGACCGCTGCCAGGACTGGATCGGGCTGCTCGTGCACCTCAGAAACGTGCCTCAATACCTGGACCCAGGTCCAGAGGGACGACGCCTAGGACTGCTTGCTGTGTTGGAGACATTGCGCTCATCCGCTCCGCTTCGCGTTCGCTCGACGGGTGCTGGGGTTCGACGCTCCGACGACCTACATGACGGTCGCGGCGACGACGGCTGCACTTGTCAATGCGAACATATGTTCGTATGGGCCTTGGACCATATCACCCGGTTCGCGACCTCGAAAGAGCTCTCGAGCGCGGCGATTTGGAGATGGCGATCGCGCTGGCGAAGGACGTCTCGCGCGAGCACGGACGCCCGATCCACATCGAGCTCGCGCTGCGTCTGCTGGCGCTCGTGGCGGTGCAGCGACACGAGGAATACGACCGCTGGGCCTGCCGCTGGTTGGCGCGCTGGCTCGGCGAGAGCGCGGGTGCGACGATCGATCAGACCGCTGAGATCGCGGGCGCGCTGGCGGAACTTCCCGAGGAGCCCCGGTCGATGGAGGCGATCCACCAGGCGCTGCGCTGACGCACGCGGCGCCCTGCGCGCATACGCTGCAGGGCGTGCAAGCGATGGAGAAGCTGCGAGCCCGTCTGGCGGAGCTCGCGGATCTGGCCTCGATCGAGATGCTGCTCGGGTGGGATCAGCTCGTGATGATGCCCCAGCGCGGCGCCGAGTCCAGGGGGCACCAGCTCGGAGCGCTCGCGCGCATCACCCACGAGCGCGCAACCGCCGCGGAGATCGGCGGCTGGCTGGAGGAGCTCGACGGGGCGTCGCTCGAGGATCTGGAGGGCGACATCGTGCGTGTGGCAAGGCGAGACTGGGAGCGCGCGCGTCGCGTCCCGGAAGAGCTCGCGGTCGAGCTCGCCCGCGCGAGCACCGAGGGCCAGGAGAGCTGGCAGCGGGCGCGCGCGGCGGATGACTTCGCCGCGTTCGTGCCCGCCCTGGAGCGAAACGTGGCGCTCGCGCGCTCCTACGGCGAATGCGTCGCCGCGGAGGACGAGAGTGCGTATGAGGGCCTGCTCGGCGACTACGACTTCGGTCTGCGCACGCGGGAGCTGCGCCGCGTGTTCGGGGCGCTCGCTGCGGAGCTGCCGCCGCTGGTGGAGCGCGCGCGTGTGCGCTCGCCGCCGCGGACCCTGGAGGTTCCCGTCGGCGCGCAGCGGGCCGCGGTGACGGGCACGCTGCGCCGGCTGGGCGTGGAGTCGGAGAGCTGGCGCGTGGATGTCTCGGCGCACCCGTTCACCGCGTGGATCGGTCGCGGCGACTCGCGCGTGACGACGCGCTACAGCGACGGCGAGGTCGAGTCGCTGCTCAGCTCGCTGCACGAGTACGGGCACGCGCTGTACGAGCGCCAGATCGACCCGCTGCTGGACCGCACGAACCTCGGCAGCGGAACGTCGATGTCGATCCACGAGTCCCAGAGCAAGCTGTGGGAGAACCACGTCGCGCGCAGCGGCGCGTTCGCGGAGGTCCTGTGCGGTGAACTGCGCGCGGGTGGATTCGAGGTCACGGCGGGCGATCTGCACGCGACGCTCACGGGCGTCGAGCCGTCGGCGATTCGCGTGTCCGCCGATCCGCTCACCTACCCGTTGCACATCGTGCTGCGCTTCGAGCTCGAGCTGGCGCTGATCGACGGCGATCTCGCCGTCGCGGACCTGCCCGGCGCGTGGCGCGAGGGGATGCGCCGTCTGCTCGGCGTGGAGGTCGCCTCGGATGCGCTCGGGTGCCTGCAGGACGTGCACTGGGGCGCGGGCAGCTTCGGCTACTTCCCCAGCTACGCGCTCGGCTGCCTGATCGCCGCGCAGCTGTGGGAGGCGATCGAGAGGGATCTCGGCCCGCGCGAGGAGGATCTGCGCCGCGGTGAGGTGGCCGCCATTCAAAGCTGGCTCGGCGAGCACGTGCACCGTCACGGTCGGCGCGTGGACACGGTCGCGCTGATCGAGCAGGCCACCGGCCGTCCGCTCGAGATCGAGCCGTTCCTACGCTACGTCGCGCCGCTGGTCGAAGGCTGAGCTGCGGCAGTCAGGCAGCGGCCAGTCAGGCGAGGCGCCGCGAGAGGCGGGGCGCTCCGCGGGCGGGTCCTCAGGCGACGGCGCTGGCGGCTGCGCGACCGGCGATCCGGCCGGAGAACAGGCAGCCGCCGAGGAACGTTCCCTCCAGTGCGCGGTAGCCGTGCACGCCGCCGCCGCCGAAGCCAGCGACCTCGCCCGCGGCGTAGAGCCCGGGCAGCGGCTCGCCGGAGGCCTGCAGCACGCGGCTTGAGAGATCCGTCTGCACCCCGCCGAGCGTCTTGCGCGTGAGGATGCTCAGGCGCACAGCGATCAGTGGGCCGGCGTCGGGGTCGAGGATGCGGTGGGGGGCGGCCACGCGCGTGATCCTGTCCGCCAGGTAGGAGCGGGCTCCCCG
>DASUPL010000038.1:0-10682 GCA_036281155.1 Solirubrobacteraceae bacterium
GCTCCCGGCGACGGCCTCGGCCCAGGCGAGCGCGGCGAGCGCCTCGCGGCGCTCTGCGTTGGCGGGGTCGGTGACGGCGTCGAGCTCGGCGAGCGCCTTGGCGCAGCACTCGCGCACGAGCGCGGGCACACAGATGGGGCCGTGATACCAGCGCGCGCAGCGCAGCCACGCGCGGGCGCGCTCGAGCGCGCCCGCGCGGGCGAGCAGCGCGATGGCGGGGGCGAACGCCTCCTCGGCCTCACGGCGGCGTCCGCGCCACGCTTCGACCTCGGCGAGCTCGAGCAGCAGCTCGGCGCGCTTGGGGGCGATGGCGACGGCCTCGCGCAGGTAGCCGGCGGCCTCGTGCAGCGCGGCGACGGCACGCGCGTCGGCGGCGGCGAGCGCGAGTTGCTCGACGGCTTCGGTGTCGCGCCCGGCGAGCAGCAGGTGGCGGGCGCGCTCGGCCGCGCGCTGGGCGTTGGCGTGGCTGTGTCCGAGCAGTACCTGCGCCCACGCGTGGTGCAGTTGGACGCGACGGGGGTCGGGCAGCTCGGTGTAGACGGTCTCGCGCAGGAGCGCGTGGCGAAAGCCGACGCGCCGCTCGCGCGCGACGAACATGCCGCTTTCGAGCGCCTCGGAGGCGGCGCTTGCGGGATCGTCGATGGGGAGTGCGGCGATCTCGCCGGGGTCGAGCTCGCGGGCGGCGACGGCGGCGAGCTCGACGAATTCACGCGCGGTGGCGTTGAGCGCGCCGAACGCGCCGGCGACTGCGCCGCGCAGCCCGGCGGACAGCTCGCGCTCGCCGCGCGCGAGCGCGCGCGCCATCTCGACGGCGAGCAGCGCGTTGCCGTCGGCGGCGTCGACCACGCGCTCCACGTCACCGTCGTCGAGCCGGGCGGCGCTGCGAGCGAGATCGGCGACGTACGTCGGGTCGAGCGTTCCGAGCACGAGCTCGGCGTGCAGCAGTCCGCGCGCTCGCAGCGCGTTCTCGAGCGTGTCGGCCTCGACGCGTCGGGGCCGCTGGCGGCGTGTGAGCACGAGCAGCACGGGCAGGCTGGCGAGGCGCCGGGCGAGGTAGCCGGTGAGCTCGAGGCTGGCGCCGTCGCTGATGTGCAGATCCTCGAGCAGCAGCACGAGTGGGCGTGCGCGCGCGGCCCAGTCGACGAGCGCGACGACGGCCTCGAGCAGGCGAGCTCGCTCGAGCTCGGGTGAGGCTGGCGTCCGCTCGCTTGGCCGCAGCTCGAAGCGCGCGTGGATGTCGGGGACGAGAAGGGATAGATCTTGCGGCCACACCGCGTCGGGCTTCGGCGTGGGGAGGGCGCCGAGCATCTCCCTGATGAGCTCCGCCCACATGCCGAATGGCGCGGCGCCGCCGAGGTCGAGCGCGGCACACGATGCGGTGGCGGCGCCGTCCGCACCCGCCAGCGCGAGCAGCTCGCTGGCGAGTCGCGTCTTGCCGACGCCGGCCTCGCCGGTGAGCGTGACGACGCCTCCGCGGCCGTCGGCGGCGAGCCTCCACGCCGTGGTGAGCCGGCCGAGATCCTGGGTGCGTCCGACGAGCGGCAGCAGGTTGGTGGGGGCGGGCGGCGCGAGCGCGGCGGCGGGCTCCTCGCGCAGCCCGTCGACGAGCTGGCGGGTGAGCGGGGAGGGGGCGACGGCAAGCTCGCGGCGCAGGCGATCGGCGAGCGAACGGTAGGCGAGCAGCGCGGCGGCGCGGTCGCCGGACTCGGCGAGGCGCGCGATCAGGTGGCGGTGGGCCTCCTCGCCGAAGGGGTCGCTCGCGACCTGGCGGCGGCTCCACTCGATCGCGCCGTGCGCGTCGCCGACGGCGTCGCACGCGCAGGCGAGGCGCTCGAGCGCTTTGAGCAGTCGCTCGCGGTGCTCCTCGCGCGCGATCGAGATCCACTCGTCGTCGAAGCCGGCGAGCAGCTCTCCGTCGCAGAGCGCGACGGCGTCAGCGTCACGACCCTGCTGGATCAGCTCTTCGAAGGCGAGCGCGTCGACCGACAGCTCGCGGTCGGCGAGCGCGACGTCGTCGCGGCCGGCGAGGAGGATCGCCTCGGCGCCGGGGCCGAGCGCTTTGCGCAGCGACCAGATGGCGCTGCGCAGGCTGGCGCGGGCGCTTGAGTCGAGCACGTCGGGCCAGAAGCGCGCGGCGAGCACGCCGCGCGACTGCGGGCCGGGGTGCAGCGCGAGGTAGGCGAGCAGCGACCACGCGCGGCGCGATGTGGGCGTGGGCAGCTCCACGCCGTCGCGCTCGACCCGCATGCGTCCGAGCACGCTGACTCTCAACACCGATCAAGCGTACGCCTCGCGGATGCGCTTTGACGCTCGCGGATGTCTCGCCGATGCGCTTTGACGGTCGCTTGACGCTCGCTCAACGCACCCCCGGTCAAGGTTGCGCACAGGTCAACGCAAAACACCAACAAAGGAGCAGGCAATGAGCACGGCAACGACATTCGACCTCGCGACGTTCACGAGGGCAATCGAGGAGCGCGACGCGAGCACGCAGGTGGCGATGTATTCAGAGAACGCGTCGGTGACGCTGGCCGATCGCAACGCCCAGCCAGGATCGCCGCGCGTGCTGCGCGGCAAGGGCGAGATCGCGACGTGGGTGGAGGACGTGTGCGCGCGCGACATGACACACCGCGTGGGTCACACTGTCTCCGACGAGACGGGCGTGGCGTTCACGGAGGCGTGCCGCTACCCGGACGGGACGAACGTGCTGTGCGCGACGGTGCTGGAGATCGAGGACGGCCTGATCACACGCCAGGTCGGCGTGCAGGCGTGGGACGAGTAGGGCCGAGATCGGCGCAGAGCAGCTCGAGCGTGCCCCAGCCGGTACGCAGCCGGTCGCGCAGGCGGACGTCGGAGAAGCCCGCCTGCGCGATCAGGGTGGGCAGTTCTCCGCGCGCGTGAGCGCGTGTGCGCTCGAAGCCGTCGAGCGTCCTGAGCGCGAGGAACGCGGCCCTCATGAGCGGGTCCTGCGGTGCGCCCCAGTCGGCGACGTGCAGGCGCCCGCCCGGACGCAGCACACGTCGTGCCTCGGCGAGCGCCGCGCGCTTCTCCTCCATCGTGAGGTGGTGAAGAACCAGCGACGCGACGACGCGGTCGAACGAGCCATCGGCCATGGGTAGCCGTGTGGCGGTCCCTTCCTGCCAGTGAATATGGGACGCCGTCCCTTTGGCTCGTGCACGAGCGAGCACGTCGGCATCGGGATCGAGGCCGGTGATGGAAGCCGCGGGAAGGGCTTGGGCGAGCAGCGCCGTGAGGCTCCCGGTGCCGCAGCCGATCTCCAGGATGGCCGTGGGCTCGCCGGCTGCCACCTGCTCCACGATGCGCGAGCGGAACGTGCGCTCACGCATCGTGAGCGCGACGACGGGGTCGTACAGTCCTGTGAGGCCGTGGCGTCCGGCGGCGGGGACGAATGTCGGATCGGGCATGCCGGGGGCAGGCTACCCGACGTGCTGCGCCGCCTCGCGGGGGTCCACGGTGGGGAGCTCGCCGGGCTCGGGCGCGGGCTTGGCGTCGAACAGCGCCTCGATGGCTTTGGCGGGTGCGGCATCGCCCATGAACGGTCCCTGGGCGAGCGCGCAGCCCATCGCGTGAAGGGTGATCATCTGCTCTTCGGTCTCGATGCCCTTAGCGACGACGGTCAGCGACAGGTCGCGTCCGAGCACGAGGATCGCCTCGAGCAGCCACTTGCGGTAGTCCTCGTCGTCGGTGGCGGCGAGCGAGCTGCGGTCGACCTTGAGGAAGTCGAGCGGCAGCCGCTGCAGGTCGGAGTGGTTGGCGTATGCGCTGCCGAAGTCGTTGATGGCGACGCGCACGCCCATCTGCTTGATCTCGGCGAGGCGGGCGGCGGCCGCGGTGACGTCCTGCATGACGGTGTGCTCGGGAATCTCGAGCGTCAGCAGCGAGGGGTCGATGCCGGACTGCTGCAGCGCGCGGCGCACGTCGGTGACGAAGCCGTCGCGGTTGAGCTGCGTGCCGGTGACCTCGACGGAGATGCCGACGGCGTGGCCGGCGACGTTCCACGCGGCCGCGCGGCTGCACGCCTGCTCGAGGACCCAGCGGCCGATCGGCACGATCAACCCGGTTTCCTCCGCCAGGGGCAGGAAGTCGTTGGGCAGCAGCACGCCCTGCTTGGGGTGCATCCAGCGCACGAGCGCCTCGAGGCCGACGACCTTGCGTGTGCTGAGGTCGAAGATCGGCTCGTACAGCAGGAAGAACTGCTTTTCTTGCAGCGCGGCGTTGAGTTCCGCCTCGAGCACGCCACGGCCCTCGATGACGGAGCGCATGTTGGCGTTGAAGAGCGTGTAGCGGTCCTTGCCGGCGGCCTTCGCGGCGAGCAGCGCGAGGCGCGCGTCGCGCAGCATGTCCTCGGCGGTGGCGTAGCGGCCGAAGGCGACGCCGATGCTGGCGGTGACGAGGAAGTTGGGCCCGAAGTCGTCGAGCTCGGCGGGCTTGTGCAGAGACTCGATGACTCGCCGCGCGAGCGAGTCCAGGCGCGCGCCGCGGGCGGCGGACTCGACGAGGATGACGAACTCGTCGCCGCCGAGGCGACCGACGGAGTCCTGCTCGCGCACGACGTTCTCGAGCCGCTCCGCGACGATCTTCAGGAGATGGTCGCCGGTGGCCTCGCCGAGCTTGTCGTTGACGTCCTGGAACCAGTCGATGTCGATGAACAGCGCGCCCACGAGCAGCCCCGACTCGCGTCCCGCTCGAGCGAGCATCCGCTGCGCGCGGTCGAGCATCAGCGCGCGGTTGGGCAGGCCGGTGAGATCGTCGTAGAGGTCTTCCTGCGGGTCGCGGCTCTCGAGCGCGGTCGAGGCGCGCCCGGCGCCGAGGGCGAACACGAACAGGCCGAGCAGCAAGCTGAGCAGGGTGCCCGCGATCAGCACCTCACGAGCGCTGCCGTCTGTGAGCATGCTCGTGGCGGGCGCCGTTCCGAACGTCCTCACGGTCCAGCCGTTGTGGAGGTTCGTGGCGGTGCTGGGGGTGTCGCGCTTGGCGCTGCCGCTGGTGAAGAGGATGTGTGAGTCGCTCGTGCGATAGCGAATGCGCACCGCGCTGCCGGGGTGACCCTTGAGCGCCGCTTCGAGCATCACGCCGGGAGCGAGCACCTCGCTCATCCAGCCGACGAACGCGGCCATGCGTCCGCCCAACGAGCGTGGCGGTGCGGATCCGCGGTACACGGGCACCTGGATTTCGAGCCCGCTGGTGTGCCCGATGGCGACGGGCACCGAGGTCGTCCGTCCGCTGTCGCGCGCCAGCAGCATGCCGGGGGTCACGGCGCAGTAGTCGAGTCCCGCGGGGGAGTGCTCGCGGGACTCGCGCGCGAGTTCGACGGCGGTGAGGCAGTAGTAGGGGCGCGTGCCCGTCGGGAGGACGCGAAGGTTGGGGATGCTCGCGGGCGTGGTCTTCGCGGCTTCGAGCGCCTCGAGGGGTGTCTGGCCGGCGATCCGGGCGCTGAAGGCGGGTAGTTCGCCCGGCCTGACGATCGTCACGAGGGCGAGCTTCTCGAGCTGGGGGAAGCGGCGCAGAGTCTGTGCCCATTTGGCCCACGCGCTGAATTCGGCGGGAGTGGCGTTGGGGTTGTTGGCGAAGAACGTGCCGGCGCCGACGGCGAGGTCTTCCTCGTGTTGGATCGCGAGCTTCAACCGCAGCGCGACCTCTACGGAGCTGGCATGGAGCGTGCGCCGCGCTTCGGCGGCGTCGGCGCGCACCACCGAATGAGCCCTGAGCGCGGAGCCGACCGTTCCGCCGACGACGCACAGGATCGCCACGGTGGCCCACAGGCTTTTGCGTCCCGGCAGCAGGCTCCTGACGCGCGACGGTCCGCCGTCGGGCGCATCGGGAGGCATCGCGGCTTCCAGGGCGCTGCCGATGGTCTGCGGCGCGGCGACGGGTGCTGGCGCGGCGACGGGTGCTGCTGCGGTGGCTGGTACTGCTGCGGTGGCGGGTGCTGCTGAGGCGACGGGTGCGGTTGACGCCGTTTGTGCAGATGGTGCGGCCGGGGCCGTTGACGCCGCTGGCGTGGCTGGTGTGCTTGGCGGAGCCGGCGTGGTCGATGCCGCCGTAGCGGCTTGTGCCGCTGACGCGGCTGGAGCCGCTTGTGCCGCTGATGCGGCCGGTGTGACTGGCGGGGGAAGCGGGACGAGGCTGGGCCGCTGGGAGTCATCCGTCGCGTCGGATGCCTGGATGGGCTCCGGCTCGGTGCTGTTGTGAGGTATTTCGCTGTCTGCCATGGCGATCTCTGCCTGCTCTCGGCATGCGTGCTGGCGCTCCCGATCTCTGCACGTGTGTTTGCGCTCCCGATGCTTGATCGAACCGGGCCGACCCCCGCGATTCGCAAAGTGCCTGCATGCGGACGGATATGCGACCGCGGACTATCGCGAGGTTGCGATTCGCTCGCTCGCCGCCGATATAGGACGTGTGAGTCCTCGACGGGACACCATCTACGTGGACAAAAGGGTCATGGCGTACACCGCGGGCGCGATGTATGGCGCGGCGGCCTTCGACGCGGCGATCGAGGGCACGCTGCCGGGCGATCCGAGCTTCGCGATCGCCCCCGCGCTCGTCGCGCTCTCGCTGGTCGTGCTGCTCGTGACCGTCGGGCCGCGGTTGGCGCGGTGGGCGCTTGCTTGCCTGGGCCCGCTCGGCGCGGGGCTGATCGCGTATGCGCTGGCGACGACGCCCGGCGCGGGCGACGGCGCGGTCCTCTACATGTGGCCGGTGCTCTGGACGACGTTCTTCTTCGGACGCCGCGGAGCCGTCTCGATCGTCGTGTGCATCGGCATCGCCCACTTTGTCACGCTGCTCCTATTGCCCGCGGTGAGCAGCTTTCCGGGACGCTGGGTCGACGTGATGGTGTCCGTTTCGGTGGTCGCCACCGTCACGCTGATGCTCGTGAACCGCAATGATCAGCTGCTCACACGCTTGGCGGAAGAGGCGCGCACGGACGAGCTCACCGGCCTGCTCAACCGTCGCGGCTTCGACGAGCGCGCTCGGCTCGAGCTGGCGCGCGCCAGACGCGAGGATCAATCGATCGCGCTCGTCATGTTCGACCTCGACCACTTCAAGCACATCAACGACGAGTGGGGCCACGAGGTGGGCGACCGCGTGCTGGCCCACGCCGGCGCGGTGTTGGCGGGCGCCTCCAGAGACATCGACGTCGTCGCGCGCTTCGGCGGCGAGGAGTTCCTCATCCTGCTGCCGGGGAGCGACAGCATCGACGCCGAGGCCTTCAGCAAGCGCGTCCGCCGCGCGCTCGCCGACGCCGATCGCGCGGGGCTGCCGGCCGTACGCGTGAGCGCCGGAGTGCACGCCACAACCGCGCCGGGCGACGTCGAGACGCTCGTGCGACGCGTCGACACGGCGCTATATGACGCCAAGCGCACGGGCCGCGACCGAACGGTGATCTTCCAGCCCCGGGCCCTGTCGCCGAGGGCGTAGTTCGCCCCGCCACGGTGTGGCAACCCGCTTGACGCAATCCTCTTTCGCAAGAGATTCTTTGGAGGAACGGCCATAAAACACAGGTTATTTTGTCTGCCTATTTTTGTTTATACTGGCGTGAAGAGTGCTCCCGTCGCTGCACAGAGACGCACCGGTCCAGGGTGGCTCGCTTTCTGGGTTTCAGCGTTCGCGCATCCTGCTGGCGGCGTTGGAAGAGGCGTCCGCGTCTGGCTTCGAACAGACCTCGGTCAGCTCGATCGTCGCTCGTGCCCGTGTCTCTCGGAAAACGTTCTACGAGCTGTTCGACAATCGCGAGGACTGCCTGTGCGCCGTTTTCGAAGAGGCCGTCGCACAGATGGCGCAAGCGGTCGCGCCGTCGTATACACAGGGCCAGGGGCGATGGTCTGAGCAGGTGCGCGCCGCGCTTGGAGCGCTGCTGGCGCTTCTGGAGCGTGAGCTGGACATCGGCGCGTTCGTGCTCGAATACGTGACGCATGGCGCGAGGGTGAACCCGGAGCCCCGCCTGTTGCTGCTCGAGCATTTGCGGAGCGTCTTCGATGATGGGCGCTCGCAGGCGAAATCGTCCTATGAGCCTTCGCCGCTGGCGGCCGACGTGGTGGTCGGGGGCGTGCTCGCGGTCCTGCATGCGCGGGTGCAGACCAGCCCGCGACACCTGGCGAGCCTGATGAACCCGCTGATGTCAATGATCGTGCTGCCCCACCTCGGTCCGGCGGCCGCGGCCAGAGAGCTGCGGCGTCCGCCGCTCGCGTCCGCCGCCAAGCGCGCCAAGGCGGCAAGGGGTCCGTTGGAGGGGCTCGGCATGCGCGTGACCTACCGCACGGCCAGGGCCTTGTCGGTGATAGCGCACGCTCCGGGGCGCAGCAATGTCGAGATCGGCTCTCGGGTGGACATTGCAGACGCTGGGCAGACGTCGAAGCTTCTCGCTCGCCTGGAGGGACTCGGGCTGATCGAGAACCGTGGAGCGGGACACGCTTACGGCGCCCCCAACGCCTGGCATCTGACGCGCAAGGGCAGGGAAGTGGACGCCGCGATCGGGGCGCAGGCGCCCGCCGGCGGCCCGTCGCGGAGCGCGCGATGAATCGCTGCGCGTGGACGGGCGCCTGAAGCCATGCGCCTGAAGCCGCGCGCCTGAGCGTCAGGCGCGCGGGAGCTGCTCGTCGATGAAGCGATTCGCCGCGTCTGGGCCGATGAAGGGAGCCAGCAGGACGAAGATCGAGTGGGGCTGCAGTTCGGTGATCTGCGGTCCAGCGCTCCCGCGAGCCTGGTGGTAGCCCATCTCGAAGTTCGTGGTGGCGATCGCTTCGAGCGCCACCGATGAAGGGTGTCTGCCGTCACGGGCCTCCTCATAGCCCAGCTGTAGGAACAGCGTGAAGGCGTTGAGCAGATCGTCGAAGCGTTTGCTGGCATTGGGACCAACGGCGTAGGACTCGACGAAGATGATGGTAATCGCCGGGTTGTTCTGCAGGAACTGCGTGAATGCCCTGCCCGCCTCCCAGGTTCTCTCTGGCCAACTGCTGCCGCTGAAGAACGCTCCGGCGGTGACTGCCATGGTGCGCTCGAAGCCGTGCTCGGCGATTGCCATGTATGCATCTTTCTTGTCGGCGAATACGCTCGCGAACGCACGGTGGTCGAGCCCCGCGATCTTGACGATGTCGGCGATGCTCATGGCGGTGTAGCCCTTCTGTCGCGCAGCCTCGGCGGCGGCGAACATCAGCCGCTGCCGATGGTTCTCGGCGGTCTTCTCCTTCGAGTGCCGCCCGCCGCGCAGCGGTGCGGGAGGGCGCAGCGGCGTGCGCGCGACCAGCGGCGACGGTGGGGCCGCGGGCGCGGGCGCGAGGCTGCTCCAGCGATGCTGACCCCGTGGCAGCTCGTAGCTTTCGCTCCAGCGCTGCAGCTCGTCGGCGAGGCCCTCCATGCTCTGCGACTCGTCGCGCAGCCGAGTGGCGAGAAGCCGGTGAATCGCGCCGAGCATCATGCGCACGGAGACGTCCGGTGTGGCCCGCCCCGCGGGCGCACGTGCCTGGACGGTCCTGACGAGCTGCGCCAGCTCGGCGATCTGCTCGTCGCGCGCGTCGAGCGCACGCGGGCCGCCGGCGAGCGCCTCGTTGATCAGCATCCGTGCGGCCGCGGGCTCTGAGCGCGCGAACTCGACCAGGGTGGCGATCGCCGAGCGGATGGCGTGCTCGGGGGCGCCTCGCTCCAGCGCCAGCGCGGTCGCGGCGTACAGCCGCCGATGGACCTCCGCGGTGGCGGCGAGCAGGCAGTCGTCCTTGTCGGAGAAGTAGTCGTAGAACGTCGGTCGTGACACGCCCGCCTGGGCGATCACGCTGGCGATCGTCGCGCGGGCGTAGCCGTCGCGCGCCACGACATCCACCGCGGCGTTCAGGAGCCGCGCTCGCTGGGTGTCCTTGCGCCCCGTCGTGCCACGGTCGTTCCCGTCAGTCTGATGTGTTTGCTCCCGCGACATGGAGCGGGTAGCATGACATTTAAAGTCGATGAACGTTTCTTAACACCACCTGACAATATGGTCTAGCGCTTGTGAGCGAGCTGTCGATCGACGAAGCTGTTCGTCTCGACGCTTCCCAGAAATGGGGTGAGACACAGGTGCGCAATATTCGGCAGCAGGCCTGACAGTCCCAGCTCTCCTCCGCGCTTGCGCGCCTGGCGGTGGACGATCTCGACTATCGCCGCGATGATTGCCTCGAGCGCCACGGGCGACGGGGGGTTGACATCGGGACGGAACTGGTAGCCCTCGCGCAGGAAGATCGTGAAAGCGACTTGGCTGTCCTCGATGCGCTCGGCGGCGTCGGGGCCGAGGGCGGGGGCCTCGACGAATCCCGCGCGGGCGATCGTCGGGTTGCACTCGAGGAACTGTGTGAACGCGCGTCCCGCCTCCCACGTGCGCTCCGGCCAGCTCGCGCCCGCGAACGCGCTAGCGGTCACCGCCATCAGTTCTTGGAAACCCAGCTCGTGCGCGGCCATGAACGCGTCCTGCTTCTCCGCGAAGGACCTGTAGAACGCGCGTGCGTCGAGGCCCGCCAGCTTGACGACATCGGTGACCGTGGTCGCGCTGTAACCCTTTTCGGCGGCGAGTCTCGCGGTGGCGAGCATGATTCGCAGCCGATGGTTCTCGGTGACTTCCTCCTCGGAGGCCCGCGGTCGTCCCGGTGGCAGCGGCGGCGGCGGGCGCGTCGGGGTCTTGGGCAGGAACGGGGAGCGTGGGG
>DASUPL010000039.1:0-11284 GCA_036281155.1 Solirubrobacteraceae bacterium
TGGTCCGCACTGCGCTCGCCGGCACGCCGGCGTGGCTCGTGGGAGGAGCCGTCCGCGACGAGCTGCTGGGCAGGCCCACGGCGGACGTGGATGTCGTCGTCGACGGGGACCCCGCGCGGGCGGCGCGCGCGGTCGCGCAGGCGGGCGGGCGCGCCGCGTGCTTCGCGCTGTCAGAGGAGTTCGGGTCCTGGCGTGTGGTGGCGCGCGACCGCTCGTGGCAGGTGGACGTGGAGCCGCTGCGCGGCGAGACGATCGAGGCGGACCTCGCGCTGCGCGACTTCACGGTCAACGCAATCGCGCGCGAGCTGAGCGGCGGGGCGCCGATCGACCCGCTGGGCGGCATCGCGGATCTGGGCACGAAGCGGCTGCGGATGGCGGGGCCGGGCGCGTTCGCGGACGATCCGCTGCGCGTGCTGCGCCTCGTGCGCGTGGCGGTGGAGCTGGAGATGGAGCCCGACGAGCAGGCGCTGCTCGGCGCCGCCGCGCAGGCGCACGGCTTGAGTCGAATCTCGGGGGAGCGCGTGTTCGTGGAGCTGCGTCGGATCCTCGCCACGCCGCATGCGCGTCACGGCGTGGAGACGCTGCGCGCGATCGGCGCGATGAAGGCGGTGCTACCGGAGCTGGACGCGCTGCGCGGCGTGGAGCAGAGCCGCTTCCACCACCTGGATGTGTACGAGCACACGCTGGAGGTGCTGCGGGGAGCGGTAGAGCTGACCTCGGGCGCCGACGCGAGCACGCCCCTACACGTCGACGCTCGTGCGGACGCGGCTTCCGACGCGGACGTGGCCCCGCGCGCGGCCGAGTTGCGCGCGGCGATCGGCGAGCACGGCGAGCGCGTTACGGCGCTGCTGGCGCAACCGCTGGCGGATGAGATGACGCGCGGTGAAGCGCTGCGCTGGGGCGCGCTGCTGCACGACGCGGCGAAGCCGCCGACGCGCGCGGTGCGCCCGCTGGACGGCCGCGTGACGTTCATCGGCCACGACGAGCTGGGCTCGCAGCTCGCGCGCACGGTGCTCACTCGGCTGCGCGCGAGCGAGCGGCTGCGCGCGCACGTGGGAGGTCTCGTGCGCCACCATCTGCGCGCGGGCTTCCTCGTCCACGATCCCCAGCCGCTGTCGCGGCGCACGGTGTTCGCGTATCTGCGCGCGTGCTCGCCGGTGGCGGTGGACGTGACACTGCTCTCGGCGGTCGACCGCCTGGCGACGCGTGGGGACCACGCGGAGAAGGCGATCGAGAGACACATGCGCGTAGCGCGCCAACTGCTGGAAGGGGGCTTGGATTGGCACGCGGACGGCCCCCCGCGGCCGCTGCTGCGCGGCGATGAGTTGACGGCGGAGCTTGGCATCGTCGCGGGTCCGCGCGTGGGCGCAATGCTGGAGCGGCTCACCGAGGCGCAGTACGCGGGAGAGATCAGCACGCGCGCGGACGCGGTGGAGCTTGCGCGCAAGCTCGCCAAGAACATCTAGGCTTCCAGGCGATGACCGACCCAGACTGCATCTTCTGCAAGATCCTCGCGGGCGAGCTGCCGGCGCGGATCGTCGACGAAGACGAGCGCACGGTCGCGTTCATGGACATCGCGCCCGCCACGCGCGGTCACGCGCTCGTGATCCCGCGCGCGCACGCGAGCGACTTGTTGAGCATCGAGGCGGAGGACCTGAGCGCTGTAGCGCTCGCCTCGCAGCGGCTCGCGGCGCGCATGAAGGAGCGCCTCGGCGCGAACGGTGTCAACCTTCTGAACGCGTGCGGCGCGAGCGCGTGGCAGACGGTTTTCCACTTCCACGTGCACGTGATCCCGCGCTATGAGGGCGACCCGTTGCGGCTTCCGTGGGTGCCCGCGGCGGGGGATTCGCAGGAGATCGCCGCCGCGGCGCAGGAACTCGGCGGGCGGTAGCGAAATGATGCAACCGCTACAAACAGCACCGGGAAGTGTTCAATGGCACACATGAGACGGATACACCTCGCCATCGTCGCGATCATCGCGATCGCTCTCGTCCTACCGGCCGCCGCGCCGGCGACGCTGAGCGAAGTTGGCGTGATCGGCGCCACGACGCCGGCCACGACGCCCAGCTGTCCCGCGAGCCCCTGCCTGGCGGTGAGCCGCACGACGGGCTTCCAGGTCAAGGTTGGCTCGGAGCGCAACCTGCTGAGCTCCCCCCGCACCGGCACGATCGTCGCGTGGACGATCACGCTGGGCAAGCCGAACGCGACGCAGGTCAAGTTCTTCAACGCCAACGAGGGCGGCCCCTCCGAAGCGGGCATCTCGATCGTGCGCGCGGTGCGCAAACCGAACCTGACGTACAAGCTGATCGCGCAGAGCCCGATGGTGAAACTGGAACCGTACTTCGGCAAGACCGCGCAGTTCGCGCTCGACAGGACGATCCCGATCAAGAAGGGCGACGTGGTCGCCCTCACCGTCCCGTCATGGGCGCCCGCGCTGGCGCTGGGCTTCGGCAACGACACCTCATGGCGCGCGAGCAGGCCCAAGAAAGGCTGCACGAGCACGAGCTCGCAGACCACACAGACGACGATCGGCACATCGACGCAGTACTACTGCCTCTACCAGACCGCGCGCCTGACATACAGCGCCACCCTGGTTTCCACCCCGTAAGCGGATCTATTTGGGAGCGCTGGCGCCGCCGGTCGGACTGCCTTCGGCTTCGGATTCTTTCTTGGGTTCTTCTTTGGGAGCGGCTTTCGCTTTTTCTTTTTCGCCCGCCGAGGCCCCGCCCGAGGCGCCGGTTTCGCCCGTGCCGCCCGACGAGGACGATTCGCTGCTGGAGCTTTCGCTTTCGGAGGATTCGCCGGAGGAGCCTTCGCTCGCGGAGCTGGAGGAGGTTTTGGTCGACGTGGCCGTCGTGGCGGTCGTCTGAACGGCGGCCTTTTCCGCGCTGGTGTCCGTCGGCGGGGAGATTTCGGGCGTGCTCTTGGGCACCGCGTCGGACACGCTGCTGGAGCCGCACGCCCCGACCGACACACCGACGAGGAGCGCCACGCACACGCTCAGCGCAACACGGGGGGCTCTCACAGCGGGCCCATGCGCCTTTGGCAGGTGGGGCACTCATTGAGGTCCAGCTGCGCCATCTGGTCGCACCACGGACAGAAGCGCAGGTTCTCGACCGCCCACGGCAGACGCGAGGAGGAGGGGGCGAGAGGCAGCACCTTGCCCACGACGTCGAGCGGCTCACCGCTGTCGCGGTCGAGGTAGATCTCCCCGGGCGTGGCGGTGGCGAGGATCTCGCGCCCGGTCGCGGGGTTGCGCAGGCGATAACGCTGGTTCGTGCTCATGGCGCGGCACTTTACCTGAGCGGGATTGGGCGCGGTTGCGCGCTCGCGGGGCTCGCCGGGCGGCCGTCGAAGCAGCCGCCCGTTCGGATAGTGTTCCGCCCGCTAATGAGCATCTTCCACACAACCGCCGCCCCCCGTGCCGAGCTCGACCCCGAGCCCCGCGGGCCCCTGCGCGACCTCGCGCTGCGCGCTGGATCCGGGGGGCTGCTGCTCGCGCTGGCGCTCGCGGCCGGCGGCTGCTCGGTCAAGAGCGCCGACAACGCCAACCTGATCGCGGGCAAGCAGGCGTTCGTGGCCAAATGCGGCTCCTGCCATGCGCTCGCGCGCGCCGACACGAAGGGCGTCGTCGGCCCCAACCTCGACGACGCGTTTCGGGCCAGCCTCGCCGAAGGCCTCGAGCGCAACTCCGTGCGCGGCGTGGTCGAAGGCCAGGTGCTCAACCCGGACCGCGACGGCGTGATGCCGAAAGACATCGCCGGCGGCGCGACGCTGCGAAACATCGCCGCGTACGTGGCCGACGCGGTCGACCGCTCCGGCAAGGACAAAGGCCTGCTCGCGACCGCGGTGCAAGCGCCCGGATCGGGCAAGCCCGCCGTCGAGAAGGCGGGCGAGCTGCAGCTCGACGCGAGCCCCTCCGGCCAGCTCCTCTACACCGCCACGAAGGCCGAAGCCAAACCGGGTCCGGTCACGCTCGTGATGGGCAACACCTCCGGCGTATCGCACAACATCGCCGTCGAATCTGGCGCCGGCGGCGCGAGCGGAAGCGGCGCGGTGCTCGGCTCGAGCCCATACACGACGAAGACCACCGCGACGGTCTCCGTCAACCTGAAACCGGGCACGTACACGTTCTTCTGCGAGGCAACGGGACACCGCGTCGCGGGGATGTACGGCACTTTGACCGTGAAATAGGTCGGCGCGTCCGACGCGGGTGCCTAGAAGATCGCGCGGGCGAGCAGCACTACCGCGATGATCACGACGAACACGGCGATCGCGTAGAGCAGCACGCGAAACGCCTCATCCTCGGAGCGCAGCGGGTTCAGCACGGGCGGCCCTCCGACGGCGCGCTTAGAGGATGTACACCGTCGTGTACACGACGATCCACATGATGTCGACGAAGTGCCAGTAGATGCCGGGCACCTCTACGCCGCGGTGCTCCTCGGGGCTGTAGTGACCGCGGAAGGCGCGGATCGTGACGAACAGGAGCAGCAGCAGGCCGATGAAGACGTGCGCGCCGTGCAGGCCGGTGAGCGAGTAGAAGATCGTCTGCTGCGCGGCGTCCTGGGGGGCGAAGCCGATGTTGGCGTACTCGTTGATCTGGATGAACAGGAACGAGCAGCCGAGCAGGAACGTGGTCAGCATGCCGGCCTTGAGGCCGAAGTGGTTGCCTTTCTTGATCGCCTGCTCGGCCCAGTGGATCGTGAAGGACGAGGAGATCAGGATCGCGGTGTTCATGCCCGCGACGCCCACCGGGAGGGTCGTGCCGTGGGCCGGCCAGGGAGCGCCGTTGGCGATGCGGATGAAGAAGTACGCGGTGAAGAACGCCCCGAAGACCATCACCTCGGAGATGATGAAAAGCAGCATCCCCAGCAGTGGCGGCTCGACCCGGGAGCTCTTGTTCGCCGGCGGCGGGCCGTGGTGCTCGCCTGTGTCCCCATGGGTATGCGCTACGTGCGTGATGCTGGCGGCCTCCATCGTTCCTCGCTAAGCGGCCGGGGCCGCGGTCGGCTTGGTCTGGGGGTCGACGACGACGTGCTCGATGCGCGCGGATGTGGCCGCGCGGACGCGCTCGATCAGGTTCGAGCGCAGCCAGCCCGAGCGCTCGCCGGGAAGCGTGGAGATGACGACGTCATCGACCCTGAACAGCTCCAGCGCGTTGATCGCCGCGGTGTAGGGGTCGGGGTCGCCGATCATGCCCGAGCTCAGCAGCTCGTTCGCGCTCAGGCGGTCGAGCATCGTCGCCAGCCTGGAGCGCGCCTCGGCGGGCGAGTGTCCGCTGCCGTCGAGCTGGGGGACGACCGCGATGAACAGATGCTGGGCGCCGTCTGAGGCCTTCGCCTTGAGGTGCTCGATGAGATCCTCGCCGCTGGAGGTCTTGTTGGCGAGCACGAGCGTGACGTTGAACGGCAGACCCTCCTGCTCGAGGTCGACCACGACGTGCTCCACCGGCAGCCCCGAGGCGTTCTGGATGCGCTCGAGCAGATCGCGACGCAGCCAGCCCGACTGGGTATCGGGGTGCGTGGAGATGATGATCTCGTCGGGGCGTCGCTCCGCGACGGCATCCATCGTCGCGAGGAAGGGGTCTGGGTCGCCGACTTCGCCGCTGGCCTCGATTCCCTCGGCGGCGACCGCGGAGAGCGCGAGGTCGACGCGCACCTGGGCCGATTCGCGCACCGACTCGTCGTAGATCACAAGGCCGGCCGACGGCTTGCTCTGGGGCACCACGAGGCGGAAGCGCACCACTTCGCCTGAGGCCGCGCGCGCGCGTACCGCCTCGAGCAGCTTGGCGCCACCGAGCGTGCGGTTGGCGACGACGAGGATTTCCTTCATCGGCTCTGTCTCCTCGTCATTGACTCGGGGCGTGTAGGACGGGCGCGCTCGCACCAGCGGCGGCTGCCGGGGTGGGCGCGAAGATGCCGTGAACCGCGCCGGGCACGCCGTACTCGTACGGGCCGCCGACGACGGTCGGCAGACGGTCGAAGTTGAAGATCGGCGGCGGCGAGGAGACCTGCCACTCGAGCGTCATGCCGCGCCACGGGTTCGCTGGGGCGCGCGGCCCGCCGCGCCAGCTGGTGACGATGTTGTAGACGAACACCAGCATGCTCAGGCCGAGCGCGAAGCTCGCGATCGAGATGAACAGGTTCATGCCGGTGAACTGCGAGGAGTACGTCGCCACGCGCCGGGGCATCCCCTCCAGGCCGAGGATGTGCATCGGCGCGAACGTCAGGGTCAGGAACACCAGCGTCGTCCAGAAGTGCCACTTGCCGAGCCGCTCGTCGTACATGCGCCCGGTCATCTTCGGGAACCAGTAGTACACGCCCGCGAAGATCGTCATCAGCGAGCCGCCGAACAGCACGTAGTGGATGTGGGCGACGATGAAGTACGTCGCGCTGACGTGGATGTCGAACGGCACCATCGCGAGCATGATGCCGCTGATCCCGCCGAGCGTGAAGGTGGTGATGAAGCCCAGCGCGAACAGCATCGCCGTGTCGAGGTGCAGCACGCCGCGCCACAGCGTCGCCAGCCACGAGAAGACCTTGATGCCGGTGGGCACGGCGATGATCGCGGTCGTGATCTCCATCGGGATGCGAATCCAGCCGGACATGCCCGAGGTGAACATGTGGTGCGCCCACACGGTGAAGCCGAGTCCCACGATCGCCAGCAGCGAGAAGGCCATCATGCGGTAGCCGAAGATCGGCTTGCGCGACTTGACGGCGATGATCTCGCTGATGATCCCGAAGCCGGGCAGGATCATGATGTAGACGGCTGGGTGGGAGTAGAACCAGAAGACGTGCTGGTACATGAGCACGTCGCCGCCGTGCGCGGCGTTGAAGAAGTTGAAGCCCAGCGCGCGGTCGAGCAGCACGAAGAACTGCGACGCGGCCACGAACGGCGTGGCGATCACGACGAGCAGCGAGGTGGCGAAGTTGGCCCACACGAGCAGCGGCATGCGGAAGAAGCTCATCCCCGGCGCGCGCATCGTGATGATCGTCACGAGGAAGTTGAGCGCGGTCATGATCGAGGACGCCCCCGCGAACTGGACGCCGATCGAGAAGAACGTCTGCCCCACTGGCGCGGTGTCTGACAGCGGCGCGTACGCGGTCCACCCGTCGGCGAACGCGCCGCCGGGCGCAAGGAAGCTCAGCAGCATCATCGTCCCCGCGAGCGGCAGCAGCCAGAACGACAGCGCGTTCAGACGCGGGAAGGCCATGTCGGGGGCGCCGATCATCAGCGGGATCACGAAGTTCCCGAAGCCGGCGAACACGGGGACCATGAACAGGAAGATCAGCAGCGTCGCATGGACCGAGAAGAGGCCGTTGAATGTGTTCCCGTCGACGAAGTGCGAGCCGGGCTGGGCCAACTGGGCGCGCATCAACATCGCGATCAGTCCGCCGACGAGCAGGAAGAAGAACGAGTTGACGAGGTACTGCACGCCGATCACCTTGTGGTCGGTGTTGATGCGGAAGTAGTCCTTCCAGCTGTGCGCGCCGTGGCCGGAGTGATCCTCGGGGCGCGTAGGGCGCCCGGCTGCCCAGTAGAACCAGTAGTCGAAGCCGCCGATCCCGATCAGGAAGGCGAGCGGCACGGAGATCAGCGAGACCGTGAGGATCGCTTCGCCGGAGAGGTAGTGGTGGAAGGTCGCGTGCCCGGTCGCCATGCGCACGAGCCACGTCAACAGCGTCGAAAGCGCGACGCCGCCGAGCATCATCGCGCCGGCGCGGTAGAGGCCGGGAGCGCGGACTTTGCCCACCATCAGCGTGTCACCTCGGAGTCGATCATTCCTCGCTCCACATTATCCCGTAGCCCCGCCGGCGGTGGAGCCGCCGGCAGCGCTGCTCGAAGTCGCGCTCGTCTGGCTGGCGATCCATGCGTGGAACTTCGCCGGCGTGACCACGTGCACGGTCGAGCGCATCAGCGAGTGGCCGAGGCCGCACAGCAGGTTGCACACGATCGGATAGCTGCCCAGTCGGTCTGGAGTCGCACGCCAGTGGGTCGTGATCCCCGGCACGACGTCCTCCTGGATGCGGAAGGCGGGGATCCAGAACGCGTGGATCACGTCCTTGCTGCGCATCTCGAAATTGACCGATTCGCCCTCCGGCAGATACAGCTGGGCGCTGTTGAGCGCCTTGCCGCCGGTGACGGACGGCGGGTACTGGTAGGTCCAGGCGAACTGTTCGCCGGTGACGCCGATCCGGATCTCGCGGGCGGGCTGCTTCTCGTTGTCTTTCAGGATCACGAACGAGTAGCCCACGAGGCCGAGCAGCAGGACCGTCGGCAGGGCGGTCCAGAAGACCTCCAGGCGCGTGTTCCCGTGTATGGGGGGGCCGTCCTTGAGCTCCTCGCCGGGCTTCATGCGGAACTGCCACACGGAGTACAGGACGACGGCGACGACGAGCACGAAGATCGGGATCGACGCGATCATCAGCACGTGGTAGAGCAGGTCGGTGTCATCTGCCTGCGTCGATGCCTGCGCCGGGAACCAGTGGATCGCGTAGCTGATGACGATCCCGATCGCCGTGGCGATCAGGGCCGCGACGGCGGCGATCGTGAGCGAGCGTTGTTTGCTCACGCGCGTGCGCTCCGGGCGGGCGGGTCGAAGTTGTGTGCTGCGAGCCTCTCCATCGGGGCGTGATCCTAATGCCTCCGCCCACGGACCGCTGGGACCTTGACGACGACGGCCCCAGCCACTACATTGAGGCAATAGTTGCAAGTACCTTGCGGCGCGCTTATGCAGGCGAGCGAGTGGGTATCCGGTGAGGGCGATGGAGCTTCCGGAAGGCGTGTGATCACAGGCGATGCAGGTTCACGAAGGCATGAGTCGGATGGTCCTCACGGTGGGCCCGGGCCACACCCTTCGCGCCGTCGCGCGCCTGATGTCCGAGCGGGCGGTCGGCGCGGCCGTGGTCATGGACCCCGACGGCGCGGGACCGGGGATCATCACCGAGCGCGACATCCTCGTGGCGGTCGGGGAGGGGCAGGATCCCGACAACGAGCACGTCGCCGAGCACCTCACGCACGACGTCGTCTACGCGGCGCCCGACTGGTCTCTGGAGGAGGCCGCCGTGGCGATGGTGCGGGGCGGCTTTCGGCATCTGATCGTCCTTGAGCAGGCGGAGACGGTCGGCATCCTCTCGGTCCGCGACGTGGTGCGCTGCTGGACCGAGGATGGAGCGATCTGCCCAGTGCCTGCCAAGGTGGCCGTGGGATAGGGGGAGGCACGCCGCCGCTTGGGGAGCGGGCGTGCCAACGGCCACAGCGAACGGGCGCGATTGAGGGGTCGCGCCCAACGCGCCGCAGCGACGTGGGTCGCCGCCGTCCAACACAGCGCGGCGGCGGCCCGGCGCGCGGAGAAAGCTCAGCGGTCGCTGGGAGCGTCGAGCGGGAGCTCGTCCACTTCCCGGCGGGTATCTTTGATCCAGCGCACCGCGCAGCCGAGCGTCAGCAGCCCGCCGGCGATCACGAGCTCGATGAACGTGGTCACGCCCACGAGCAGCAGCGTGATGCCGAGAGCGCTCAGCAGCGGCAGGATCGTCGGGTTGGGGAGGTGGATCTCCTCGCCGACGGGCGGCACCTCGGGGTCGAGGGCGCTCACGAGACGTACACCGCGGCGACCACGAACGTGATGCCGAACATGAACATGCAGATCGCCGTCACGATCAGGCCGGTGCGGATGTTCTTGCGCGCGAGGCGTCTGCTCATCATTGGTCGAAAAGTCTATAGATGCGCATCGGCGACCATCGCGCAGAACAGCAGCGCCAGGTAGGCGAGCGAGAACAGGTAGAGCCGCAACGCCGAGCGACGGTCCGCGCGGCGGTACAGCCGCACCGCGCCGCCGATGAAGCCCAAGCCGAGCAGGATCGAGGAGACGGCGTACGTCGCGCCGAAGCCGCCCGCGCAGAACGGCAGCTGCGTGACGGCGTAGAGCAGGACCGAATACAGCAGGATCTGCTTGCGCGTCTCATCCTCGCCCCTGACGACGGGGAGCATCGGCACGCCGACCTTGCGGTACTCCTCCTTCATCAGCAGCGACAGCGCCCAGAAGTGCGGCGGCGTCCAGAAGAAGACGATGAAGAACAGGAACACCGCGGCGCCGCTGACAGATCCCGTCACGGCCGCCCAGCCGACCAGCGGCGGCACGGCGCCGGCGGCGCCGCCGATGACGATGTTCTGCGGCGTGCGGCGCTTCAGCCACACGGTGTACACGAACACGTAGCCGAGAAAGCCCGAGAACGACAGCGCCGCCGCCAGCGGGTTGACGGTCAGCGAGAGCTCCAACAGCGACAGCGCCGCGAGCGTGCAGCCGAACGTCAGCGCCGCGCGCGGCGAGATGCGCCCGGCGGGGATCGGCCGGTTGGCGGTGCGCGCCATCCGCAAGTCGATGTCGCGGTCGAACCAGTGGTTGACCGCGCCCGCGCCGCCCGCCGAGAGGTAGCCGCCGAGGCACGTAAGCGCGACCAGCAGCGGCGATGGGTCCCCGGCGACGTACATCGTCGCGATCGTCGTCAGCAGCAGCAGCGACTGGACCTTCGGCTTGGTCAGCTCGACGTAGTCGCTCAGCAGCTGGCGCGTGCGCGGCGCCAGCCCGAGCGTTGCCTGGAGCGCGGGTGCGGCGCTCGTCTGTGGCGCGGCGCTCACGTCCTACACTCCGACCTGGGTGGCCCCGGCCGGCACCGTCGCCGAGCCGGCGGTGCGTGCGCCGCTGCCGCGCCGCTCGATCTCCCGACGGATGTCCTTCATCGGCTCAGCTGAGCGCACGAGCGGAACGACGTCGAAGTTGTTCGCCGGCGGGGGGGAGGAGGTGAACCACTCGAGCGTGTTCGCCTTCCACGGGTCCGGTCCCGCGATCACGCCCACCTTGAGGCTGCGCGCGACGTTCACGACCGTGACGAGGACGCCGAGCGCGAGGATGAACGAGCCGAGCGTGGAGATCTGGTTGTAGAGCGCGAAGTGGCCGATGTTGTCGTACTCGTACACGCGCCTTGGCATGCCGTCGAGGCCGAGCACGTGCTGGATCAGGAACGTCACCAGGAAGCCGACGAACATCAGGTAGAAGCTGAGCTTGCCGAGGCCCTCGCTGAGCATCCGCCCGGTGACCTTCGGGAACCAGTAGTAGATGCCCGCGAAGATCGTGAACACCGAGCCGCCCATCAGCACGAAGTGGATGTGCGCGACCACGAAGTACGTTTCGTTCAGCTGCCAGTCGACGGGGAAGATCGCCAGGAACACGCCCGAGATGCCGCCGATGAGGAACAGCGCGATGAAGCCCGCGCAGAACAGCAGC
>DASUPL010000040.1:0-8894 GCA_036281155.1 Solirubrobacteraceae bacterium
ACGCTCGTACACTGCGGCACCGCGCCAGGATTGCCCACCAGACCTGGCGGCAACGCGACGTGCAGATCCTTCGGCAGCGCCGCTGGTCCTTCGAAACCGCTTCCGAACGTCGTGTTGAGGCCGAGGGTGCTCGTCAATTGAAACGGGTGTGAGCCAGCCTGCGTGTCGGTCGAGCCGTCCTCGTTTTCGGGTATGAATTCATATTGTTCGATTCCAAACTGCGTTTCTGCCCCGTTCACCGTGACCGTCCGTGCGACCGACTTGGGCGGAATTCCGCCGCCTTCCACCCTGACTTCATTCGGCAGCGATGCCACCGTGCCAAGCGGCTTTTCCACCTTAACCGTGATGTTGAGTTCCATAATCCCGTCCAACGGGCCCAGCACGTCCAGCGCTGGTTCGAACGGTTCTGGACCAGAGAAGGTGCAGGTTGGCATCGGCGACAGCGAGCACGGAGTTCCTTCCGAGCCCTGTTCGAGCCCCTGCACGAATGTATGACTGGCGATGCTAACCGGCGTGAGCCCAGGGGGCAGCACATCGGTGATGGTCACCGGGGTGATCGCGGCGTTGACGGAGCCATCGCCTATGTTCGTCACCGATACGAATACTTTTCCTTCCCCACCGGGAGGCAGGTTGGTCGGGATAGAGCTGGAGAAGATCTGCCAACGGGGGCCCATCGCCCGTGCCGGAGCGGCGCCGGCAAGCGTCAGCAGCAATATGGCGACCAGCACCAGTCTCAAGCGAACCGTCGACCTCATGACTTACCCCCGTTGTGCGATCTCTTGGCCTTTCGCGTCGATCCGTACGCCCGCCTAGCCCGGCGTTCGCAGACGAGCCGCTTGTTCCTTGATCTCTTCCTGCACACCTTCAGTGCTTTGGCCAGCTTCTGCGCTCTTGTCAAGCCAGCAGACTTGGACGGCTGCTGGTTCACGTTGCCGAGGCCTGAGAACGTCGCGCTCGACGGCGCGCCGAAGATTGCCGGTTGCGGTGACGCTGCCGGCTTGCAAGACTCGCCTGTAGAGCACTGCTCGGGCGGTATTACCGGCGCGGTGATACACGGGGATTCGCCGGTGCATTCATGGGCGTCATACACGTCGAACTGGTCATCCCTGTCCTGCGAGCTCAGCTGCGCGGCCGTGAGGAAGAAGACATCACCACCACTTTCGCTCGCGTCGAGGAACGCCGATTCCTCATCGGATTCTCCCGAGGAGATCAGCCCGATACAGCCTCCCGAGCTTTCAGCGAACGCTTCGGCTGAGCTAGAGCAGCTGCGTGCTCCCGACGGCACGCCTTCCGGCTCGTACTCGTAGACATCCATCATACCGTTGACATCCTGCGGTACAAGTGCGTCCGGACTGTCGAAGAACAGGCGACCGCTGTTCGACAGGTAGCGAGACTGATACATAGCATGGCCGATCCGTATCGCTGTCCACTCTGGGATCAATCCAGCCAACCAGCGGCTGCTCCAGGCGTGCTCGTCACCGCCGGCCGGATCCACGAGCAGCGATTCACCGTCAAGTACACCAGCCGGGCGCGCCCCGCTCGGATTGCAAGATGCACACACAAGTCGATTCGCGCTTGCGTCGTACAGAAACACCTCCTCGTCGGCCTGGCCGCTGTTCACGTCGGTGTTGTCATACCCGGTGAGACTTCTCGCCGACATGAATGCGAGGTAACGTCCATTTGGCGAGACGCGTGAGGTGACTTTCCGCACGCTTCCGCTGTTTGCTCCCCCCCAGTCGTTGAGGTCTTCGCTCGAGAGCGACGCGATGAAAGTCGTGGTCCATGCCGCGCCGTTGTTGTGTAGTACGTACAGATTGCACACGCGTTCAGGAGCTTCATTTGAGCAGTTACCTGCAGTGGCTCCAGGCGCAAGCACGCCGTTGGCGACGAAATACACATAGGAGTCGTCGTCGCTCACCCCCAGCACGACGCCCTGCACTCCGGCTCCAGCCGTTAGATCTTTGAGGTTGCATGCGAGCTTGCCCGCTTCTTCAATCACTTCGCACTCGTACAGATCGGGGCTCCTCATTTCGGCCTGCGAGTCTTCTGTCAACTGCTGCGTGTCGGTGAAGAAGGCCAGCGAACCATCGGCGCTTGCGACCTGGAACTTCGGGCCTGCTTCTTCATTTCCAGAGGCGCCTGGCTGGATCGTATCGAGCTTAAGCGATTCTTCTTTTCCCATGTCGCGCACATACAAGTGCGGCACTCCCCCTTCTTCTTGGCTCCAGAACACCCGCGCACCGTCTTCCGAGATCGCGTGTCTGACGTCTTCGCCGTTGTATCCGAGAGCCCCTCTCACAGGAGCTCCGCCTTCGCTTTCCGGCAGCACGCTGACACGTCGCAGTTCGCTTGCAGTCCACTCGTAGAGACCTTCAATCGGCGCGGAGGTCAACGCCACGCCTCCTGAGCTGATCAACACGATGTGGCTGAGGTCGGATGTAGCGCCGGCAAGCTGAACTGGACCCTCGGGGTTAAGTGCTTCAGGGTTGCCACCGAATTTCGTGCCCGGCGGTACGTTAGCCGGTGTAAGCAGCGGCAGATAGCTGCTGGCGACCTGGTTACGCAAGTAGGGTGTGCGTTCGGTGGCTTCGCTTGACAAGGGCGTGCTCTTTCTGCCACGCGGCTCTACAAGCGCCAGCGAGAGATCCAGAGAGAAGAAGCGATACTCCTGCCCCCTGCCGACGCTCACGTCAGTCGGCGCTAGGTTCGGCGTCGTGATGTCCTGAGATGCCCAACCTTCCCCGCCGCGTACGGATAGGAGCTGCGATAGGTTGGCCTCGCCGTCCGGGGCGGCAAGTGGCGACTGGTCGCTCAGATAGGTGATCGCTCCCCCGTTCGCAGAGGACTGCACGATACCTCCTTCGCCGTTGGCTCTCGTCCCCAGCGGTTCCATCACCGCACCACGCTTGGCGAGCGGCGAAACCATCTCCCACGCGCGGCCGTCGGGTAGCACGAACCCACCAAGGCCCGCTGACTGTGTGGTGAATGTACGGTCTGGGCCATCGACGGTACTCCCGCTGCCTCCGCCGGCCGAGTTGTGCGCTACGAGACGATAGTGGTAGGTGGTATTAGGGGTGAGGCTCTGGAGGTTGAATTCGACCATCGAGGGGCCCGAAGCGGCTCCGGTGCTGCCTTCGAGCGATTCCGAGCCATACGAGACAGTCGGTCCGTATTCGAATCTGAATATTGTTTCCGAGCCCTTAGGGTCGACTCGCGCGTTCAGGGTCGTGCTATCAGAGGACACGTCTGTCACAAACTCTTCCATGATAGCGGGCGCTTCAGCGGCCGTCACGAATGTCGCTGGCGGACCAATCGTCACTTCTTCTGCAAGGTTGCGTGCGAGTAGACAGAAGGTGTAGTGCGTGCCTGGCTGCAGACTCGCCACTTCAACGGACTCAGGTTCTTGCGCTGCGCCTAGCGCGATACCCGCGGGTTCAGGCGCGACGCTGCCCCCGACGCATTCCGTTGTCGACGCCTTGTACAAGAATTCGTAGGTGCCTGGTTCACCCGCCATACCCGGGTTCAACACGCCGTTGAGCGTCGCGGTAGTAGCGGTGATCGCGCTGGCGGGCTTAGTTTCAGGCGTTTCCGGTTCCAATCCGAGCGCCGAGGCATTGCAGAGCATCAGGCTCCCGATCAACGCACCGAGTACCGCTAGCCACCCATGCTGAGCGCCGCGTCTCGACGAGAGACTGTGCACCACGCGCATCGCTCCCGATCTCCCTTCCCCGAGGCTTGGCTCACTTCGAGACATCCGATGCACGATCCCTCTTCCTCTCTCTGATGGAGCGATTGACCACACCCTACATCAAGTAACGTGGCGGGCGAGGTCGCCTTTGAACCCGCCCGCCACACTTCGTCATAAGCCAGGCTTATGAACTATGCTCTTAGTTCTGCATCTTCTTCAAACGTGACTTCAGCTTCGCCTTGCTGGTTCGCTTTTTCGAAACCACCGCCAGCGAGTTTGCTTTCCAACACGTCTACAACGCCGCCTTCGACGTTTTTGAGACTCTGGATTTCCTGTTCGCCTGGGTTTGTGCCTTTTTTATAGTTTAGGGTAAAGGGCGAGCCGGCTTTCACTGATTTGTTGACCGGCGTCATTCTCGCGATGACAGAGCCCCTGACTTCGTCGTTGAGGAAGCCAGCGCACGTGAATTTCACGAATATCGCGTTGAATTCATGTAACGTCTTTTCCATTGCCGTCCTGCTCGAAGGCCACAGATCAAGGCCTACTTGTTTATTGGCTTCAGGGAAGATGTAGCCGATTTCGCCTTCGACTTCTTTGGTCACGATTTCGTTCGCGGCCGCGCCTGCCGATTGGCATGCAAAACCGCTTGATTTACAGCCGGTGAATTTCACTACTGTTTTGGTGACCTGTTTGGTGCCCTGCCCACGGCCTACAGCCGTGTTTCCAGTACACGTAACCGTTGTGCCGGATGCGGTTTCGAGGGTGCTTGCGCCACCTTTCGTTTTGATCGTTTTTTTGGTGAGTTCTGTAGCGGTACCTGGTTTCACGATTTCCGGCAGCGCAGCCGAGGCCGACGCGACCACGACCGCACTCAGCGCAACGGCAGCGACAAGCGCTAGGCCGATGAGCTTGAAGCGTGTGATTCTTGATAATCCTTCCATTGTTTCTGACTCCCTTTATGTGGATTTGGTTGACCGGCCCCGAAGTTCTCGTCTTTGAGATCGCAGATCCCTCCGGCGCCGCCACTACTTGTCAGCCCTATTCGAGCAAACGGAGCAGTGGCCTATTGTCTAACAGATTTCCGAGCCGGCGTCAATAGATAAGTAGGTAGTTGTCTCTGAGCGATGGGCGGCCGCAGCGTTCTGCCCCGCGCAGGCGGCTTCGTGGGGGGCGTCTGTTTCTGACTGACCTTCGGGTATCGTTGGGGGACTCCGTCGATCCCTGGATCGACGTGGGTTTGGTTGATCGGCGCCGGGGCGCTCGTCTTGAGATCGGAGACGCTCCGGCGCCGACCGCTCCGTCCTAGCGAACGATTTCGCGCCGCACCACAGCGCATGGTCTGAGAGCCCAGCGCTGGTCTGAGAGGATGCGCTCACGATGGTGGCGAAAGCCGGCACAGCACGCGATCCCTCCCTCGATGCTCGCGGGCGTCCCACGCCGCATGCGTCAGCGCGCGAGGGCGTGCTACACGAGCAGCGCCTGCGCCTGATCGCCGCGATGATCGACTCGGTCGGCGAGAAGGGCTATCGACGTACATCCGTCGCCGACGTGCTCACACGCGCGGAGGTCTCGCGCAAGGCCTTCTACAAGCACTTCCCCAACAAGCGGGAGTGCTTTCTGGCCGCCTACGACCTCATCTCAGCCCACGCCATACGCAGGGTGGAGCGTGCCTTACGTGGAGCCGAGGGCTGGCCGGCACGCGCACATGCAGCAATCGCCGCGTTGCTCGAAGCTGCGATCGAGAATCCGGGTGCTCTGCGCGTGGCCGTGATCGAGATCGGGGCGCTCGGGGCGGCTGGGATCGAGCGTCGCGAGCGCACGGCCAGCGCCTATGAGCGCCTCGTTCGTGACGCCGTGGAGATATCGCCGGGCAAAGGGGGGATCTCCGACGCGGCCGCGCGAGCGGTAGTCGGCGGCATCAGCAGCGTCCTCCACAGCCGCGTGCCTTCAGGCGAGCGCTCGGCGCTGCTCAAGCTCGTGCCCGACCTCGTCAACTGGGCCGCTTCGTATCATCCCACGCCGCCAAGCCTCGCCCGCGGGCTTCAATCCAGCCGCGACGCAGCCGGTTTCAGCCTGCTCGGCGGTCGTGCCCCGGGTACGCTCGCTCCCCATGCTCGCCTGGACAAGAAGCGCAGGGGATTGCCACGCGGGGCTCAGAATGTCTCGCACCGCTTCGTCGCACACAGCCAGTGCGAGCGGATCCTCGACGCCGTGGCCAACCTCGCCGCCGACCAAGGGTATGCGGCGCTACAGGTCGACGACATCGCCGACGAGGCGGCTGTCTCGCTGAATGCCTTCTACGAGCAGTTCACCGACAAGGAGGAAGCGTTCCTCGCGGCCTACGAGCTCGGCCACGCCAACTGCCTGGCGGTCGTCGAGCGCGCCTACGCCTCTCAGCCGGACTGGCGCGAGGGCGTGCGCGCGGGGATCTCAGCCCTCCTGCACTTCCTGGCCGCGGAGCCCGCGTTCGCGCGCATCGCGCTCGTGGACTCGATCGCCGCGACAGCCCGCACGGCCGACCGTTCAAACACGGGCGTGAGCGCCTACGCGAAGGTGCTTTTCCCAGGCCTGGAGATCCCGGAAAACGCCCGCCCGCCCGCGGTGGTGGGCGAGGCGGTCGCCGGCGGCGTTCTCGAGCTCTGCCTCCATCACATTTTTCAGGGCAGAGTGAGAGAGCTGCCAGATCTGATCGGCAACGCCACCTTTGTCGTGCTCGCGCCGTTCATCGGCGCCAAGGAGGCGGAGCGGGTCGCGAACGCCCCGGCTGCAAGCAGTGCGCCGCCTCGCGCATCGCCTCGCCGAGGAAGCAGCGCAGCCGCTCGCCGGAGCTAGCTGGGCGTACCCCGCGATTTCGACTCGCAAGGCTCCTCCCCGGCCGAATGACCGGACGCCTCGATGCGATCGAGGATCTCGAGCGCCTCCGCGCGTAGCTGCGCGTCGATCGCCTCGTAGTCTCCGCTGGAGAGCTTGCCGGTTCTGAAGTCCAGCTCCGCGTCGCGAATCTCGCGGTACTTAGCGTCGCGTCGCGTGTGCAGCTCGTGCAGGTCCGGGAGCGGGCGCGAGGCTCCCTCTGCCGGCCCCTCGCCTGAGATGCGCTCCCACATGCGCTCGCGGCTCGCGGCTCGCAGCGGCGCTGAGACCACCAGCACCACAAGCGCCAGCAGCGCCAGCGCAAGGATCGTGACCGGGACGCTCACGCCCGCGAGAGACGCACTCAGGAGTTCTGGTTCTCGCCCGCGGGAGCGGTCTTGTACTTCGACGGGCACTTCGTGATCAGCGAGTCGCGTTCGCCCACGTAGCGCCCGTCCTGCTTCTGGACCGTCACGATCACCTCGCGCCCTTCGCGGAACGGATCGGGCACGGTGCCCGTGTAGGCGAGCGGGATCTTCGTCTTCGCGCCGCGCTTGTCGCGGTCCTCAACCGTGAAGTCCAGCACCGTGCCGCGGCGGTGAACGGACCCCGCGGCCACGGTGCCCGTCACCTGGTACGTGCGCCCTGGCTGGGCCGTGTGAGCCAGCTGCGTGGGCGTCAGCGCAGGGCTGGCCGCGCTGAAGCTCGTGTAGATCAGAGCGCTCGCCAGCACCAACGCGGCGCTCAGCGCCACGACCAGGCGCACCGTTCGCTTGCGCGCGGGATTCATCCCAGCAAGTATCTCAAACGTCGCTCAGCGCGACCCCCATCCGCCCCCGAACAGACCCTCGGTGCGCTCAGCGGCGGGATCGGTCACGAGGAAAAATCAGTTGCAGGGCGAAACCTTCGGGCGTAAATACCGTCTTAGGGGGTAGCGCATGTTGAAACAGAGACTTCTGCACCCTCTGGGCGAGGGTCGCCACACACGTCGTCACCGCCGCCGCAGAGGCGCGCCGGTCGCCGAGCCGACCGTGATCGCGGCCGAGGCGCTGGTCCAACCCAGCGCCTCCTCGACGGTGACGGCCGCCGAGCACGTGCCCGACCCGGACGTCCAGCGCGTCCAGGAGGCCGGCGGTCCGGTCGACCACGCCTCATACAGCTGCGCGTGCGGCTACCTCTTCAGCGCGGACGTGTCCACAAGCGTGACCTGTCCCCACTGCGGAACCGGCCAAGCCTGGTAGAGAGGGCCGCGGACGCGACCCCTCCACCGGGCGGTCGCGTCTACTTGATGTGCATCCCTGAGATCGCGCGCGAGATCACGAGCTGCTGGATCTCGGCGGTGCCCTCGAAGATGTCGTAGATCTTCGCGTCGCGGTGCCAGCGCTCGACGGGGAACTCGCGCGTGTAGCCGTTGCCTCCGAGGATCTGGATCGCGCGCTCGGTCGCCCAGACGGCGACCTCGCCCGACTTGAGCTTGCTCATCGAGCCCTCGGCGTTCTCGAACGGGACCTGGTTGCGGCCCATCCACGAAGCGCGCCACACGAGCAGGCGGGCCGCGTCGATCTCCATCTTCATGCGCGCGAGCGTGAACGCGATCGACTGGTTCTCGATGATCTTCTTGCCGAACTGCTCGCGGTCCTTGGCGTACTCCAGCGAGTACTCATACGCCGCGCGGGCGATCCCGAGCGCCTGCGAGCCGACCGTCGGACGCGAGGCCTCGAACGTCTGCATCGCGGCCTGGGACTTGCCTTTCTTGCCCTCGCGAACGCGCGCGATGCGCTCGTCGAGCTTCTCCTTGCCACCGAGCACGTAGCCGGCGGGGATGCGACAGTCGTCGAGGAACACGTCCGCCGTGTGGGACGCGCGCAGGCCGTGCTTGGAGACCTTCGTGCCTTCGGAGATGCCCTTCGCTTCGCTCATCGGCACCACGAACGCCGCGTGGCCTTTCGAGCCCAGCTCGGGATCGACGGTCGCGATGACCACGTGCACGTCGGAGATGCCGCCGTTCGTCGCCCACGCCTTCTGGCCGTTGATGATCCACTCGTTCGTCGCCTCGTCGAACTTCGCGCGCGTGCGTACGCCCGAGACGTCCGAGCCCGCGTTCGGCTCGGAGGCGCAGAACGCGGCGACCTTGAGGTCCTCCTGCGTGCCGAAGCACCGCGGTATCCATTCGCCGATCTGCTCGCCCGATCCCTGGCCGAAGATCGCGGCCACGGCCAGCGCGGTGCCCATGATCGACATCCCGATCCCGGCGTCGCCCCAGAACAGCTCCTCGTTGACGATCGGCAGCGTCAGCCCCGTCGGATCGGCGAAGAACTGCGCCAGGCCTTCGAACCCGTACAGGCCGATCTTCGCG
>DASUPL010000041.1:0-2860 GCA_036281155.1 Solirubrobacteraceae bacterium
GGCCGTCTCGACCTCGTTCGCGGGCGCGGCGTCCACGCGAGTGACCTCGGTCTCGACCGGGATCTCGACCATGCCGCCGCTCGCGCTGAGGCCGGAGACCACGAACGACAGGCCACCGGCGAAGCGGTCGATCACGTCGAGGCCGTCGCCGCGGTGGGTGATCGTGAGCGTCGGGTGGTAGCGGCCGGGCGCGAGCATGTTGTGGAACGAGAACGCGAAGATCGCCTGCTCGCCAGCGTGAAAGCCGCCGGTCTCCTCGTGGTCCTGCGTGGTCGTCGCGACGACCACCGGCTGGCGCTGCTCGTTGAGCAGAGTCATGCTGACAGCCGGGTCGCGCACGTCGGTGTTGAACTCCACCAGCACCTTCAACGTCAACGGCTCGGACTGCGGCGCCACCGCGCGCCGGTCGTGACGGTCGTCGCCCAGCCACACGTCGCTCACGCGCGCCGCGCCGTCGCCCATGCGCGCGCTGCCCACGTCCGCGTCCTCGTAGCCGACCTCGCGGCCGAACGCGATCTCCAGGTAGCGGTCCGCGACGTCGCGCGGGTCGCCGATGCTGACCATCTCGCCGCGCTCGAGCAGCATCGCGCGGTGGCAGAAGCGCGTGACCGCGCCCATGTCGTGCGTGACGAACACGATCGTGCGCCCTTCCTCGCGCATGCGGTTGAACACGTCGAAGCACTTCTGCTGGAAGGCCGCGTCGCCGACCGCGAGCACCTCGTCGATCAGCAGGATGTCCGCGTCCACCTGGATCGCCACCGAGAACGCCAGGCGCACGTGCATGCCGGAGGAGTAGTTCTTCAGCTTCAGGTCCTGGAACTCCTCCAGCTCGGCGAACTCGATCACGCGCTGGTAGCGCGCGCGCGCCTCGCGCGGTGAGAGGCCGAGCATGATCCCGTTCAGCGCCACGTTCTCGTACGCCGCCAGGTCGGGGTTGAAGCCGACGCCGAGCTCGATGAACGTCGACATGCGACCGTTGCACCAGATGCGCCCCTCGTCGGTGCGATAGATCCCCGCGAGGCACTTCAGCAGCGTGCTCTTGCCGCTGCCGTTGCGCCCCACGATGCCGAAGAACTCGCCCGGCTTGACGTCGAAGGAGATGTCCTTCAACGCATACAACTGCTCGTGGCGCGAGCGGCGCAGCGGATGCAGCGCGCGCTCCTTCAGCGTGTGGCTGCGCTCCTCGGGGATCTTGAAGCGCTTGTGCACGCCCGCGGCGGCCAGCATCGGATGTCCCTGCACGGCTGTCTGCTCGGCTGACTCGATCCCTGGAGCGTATCTGGGCACTCAGGCGCCTGGGCCCAGCCGGCGGACCGTGCGTCCGATCGCGCGCGCCAGCGCGAACGCCGATGCGAGCGCGCCGTACAGCGGCCGGCTGAGCGCCGGTCGGGCGCTGAGCGCGAGCAGCGCGCGCTGCAGGTTCTCTGGCAGCGTTCCGTGTGGGCCGATCAGGCTCAGCCCCGAGCCGACCTCTTTGCTCAGCTCGTCGTACATCCGCTGCGCGTGCACGCGCTCGCCGATCAGCTGCTCCACGACCGCCGCGCGCTCGCTCGCCAGATCCCGTTCGCGCGCCACCACGTCGCGGCTCAGCGTCGCGGCCTCGCGCACCGGCGCAGCGGCAGCTTCGCGGTAGACCCCCACCATCGCCTCCGCGGCCGCCGCCCACGTCAACTCGCGCGCGGCCCCCGCGAGCGCCCGCACATGCGCCGCGCGCGCGTCCACGTCGCTCAGCAGCGCGTGTGCGGCGGCGGCGCTCTCCACCGGATCCCAGGGGAGGATCGTCGCTGTCCCATCAGGCGCGGCGTCGGCCAGCGACGCCTGGGGCGCGAACAGGCACGGCACGCCGCCGAGCGCGGACTCGAACGGCACGAGCCCGAAGCCCTCGTACGTCGACGGGTACACCACCGCGCCGGCGTGCGCCAGCAGCCACGCCTTCTCGCGCTCATCTATCGACCCCAGCTCCAGCACCGCCGCGCGCAGCCCTGGATGCTCCTCCAAGAACTCGCGCTCGGCCTCCCGCGAGGAGCCGTGCTCGATGTGCGTCCCCGCCAGCAGCAGGCTCCCCTGCCAGTCGTGCTGCTCGCGCAGCGCAGTCAGCAGGCGCAGCGCGAAGAGCCGGTTCTTGTGCTGGAAGTCGGTGCCGAGGCACAGTAGGAAGCCGTCCGCGAGAGAGTCGGTGCCGCCGGTCCCGCCGTCGGCGCCGCCACGGTTGCTGTGGGCGTCGAGTGCCGCTGGGCGGCGAGCCTCGCCCGGTGAGCGGTGGTCCAGCCCGGGTGGCACGACCCTGACGCGCTCGTCCTCCACGAGCGCGTCGGCGACCAGCTCGCGGCGCGAGTGCTCGGAGAACACGACCACGCGATCGGCAGCCGAGAGGCCGTGGCGGCTCGCGCGGCGATAGTCCTGCCACGCGCCGGCGTCGGCGAAGTAGCCCGGGTTGCGGTACGCGATCAGGTCGAGCTGGCTGAGCACGACGCGCTCGCCGAGCGCCGTCGCAAGCGCGACATCGCCGGGCGAGAACGCCTGCTGGGGGCGGTGGAAGACCGTGCTCTTCGGGGTGTCGGGGTCGAGCTCCTCGGCGGCGAGCACCTCGGTCTCGGGCAGCGCCCGCAGCAGCTCGAGCGTCTCCCCGTCGATCCGCCGCGCCCGCACAAGCAGCCTCAGCCGCAGCTCGCCGGTCCGCGCGAGCGCGAGGATCAGCTCGAGGACGTGGACCTGCGTGCCCGTGATCGCGCCATCCAGCGCGCGCGCGTCCAGCGTCACCCACAGGCGCTCGCCCGGCGCTCGCACGGCATCCAAGGCGCGCGCGAGCACGCTCGACTCGGGCAGCATCGGCGAGGCATCGCCCGAGCGCAGATACGGG
>DASUPL010000042.1:0-3107 GCA_036281155.1 Solirubrobacteraceae bacterium
ATGGGGCTCGGCAAGACCATCCAGCTGCTGTCGCTCCTGCTCGTCGAGCGCGAGCAGGCGCCACGTGACCGGCGTCGCAAGCGCCATCCGCCAACGCTGCTGGTCTGCCCGATGTCCGTCGTCGGCAACTGGCAACGCGAGGCGCACCGGTTCGCGTCGTCACTGCGCGTCCACGTGCACCACGGCCCCGAGCGCCTCGACGGCGCCGCGTTCTCGCGGGCCGTGCGGGCGAGCGACCTCGTCCTGACGACGTACGCCATCGCCACGCGTGACCGCGATCGGCTCGCGGCGGTCACGTGGGGACGGATCGCGCTCGACGAGGCCCAGAACATCAAGACGATCGACGCCAAGCAAACGAAGGCGATCCGCTCGCTGCCGGCCGCCCATCGCGTGGCTCTGACCGGCACCCCGGTCGAGAACCGCCTGACGGAGCTGCACTCGATCATCGACTTCCTCAACCCGGGGCTGCTCGGACCCGCGGCGGCGTTCAAGCGCGACTACGCCCGGCCGATCGAGCGCTACCGCGACGCCGACGCGACCGAGCGGCTGCGGCGCGCGACGCAGCCGTTCATCCTGCGCCGCCTGAAGACCGACACGTCGATCATCAGCGACCTGCCCGAGAAGATCGAGATGCGCGTCGACTGCCACCTCACCAAGGAGCAGGCCACGCTCTACCAGGCGGTCGTCGACGAGATGCTGCTGAAGGCGGCCGCCGCCACTGGCATCGAGCGCTCGGGCGTCATCCTCGGCGCGTTGATGAAGCTCAAACAGGTCTGCAACCACCCGGCCCACCTGCTCAAGGACCGGTCGACGCTGCCCGGGCGATCCGGCAAGCTGCAGCGCCTGGAGGAGATCCTCGACGAGGCGCTGGGCGAGGGCGACCATGTGCTCTGCTTCACGCAGTTCACCGAGTTCGGGCACCAGTTGCGCGCGCACCTGGAGGAGCGCTTCGGGCGCGAGGTGCTGTTCCTGCACGGCGGTACCGCGAAGCCCGCGCGCGACGAGATGGTCGCCCGCTTCCAGGACGCCCCGGACGGGCCGCCGGTCTTTGTGCTGTCCCTGAAGGCCGGCGGCACGGGCCTGAACCTGACACGGGCCAATCATGTCATCCACTTCGATCGCTGGTGGAATCCGGCCGTGGAGAACCAGGCGACCGACCGGGCGTTCCGGATCGGGCAGCGCAAGAACGTGCAGGTGCGCAAGCTCAACTGCGTCGGCACCCTCGAGGAGCGAATCGATCTGCTCATCTCACAGAAGAAGGACCTCGCAGACCGGATCGTCGGCAGTGGCGAGGCGTGGATCACCGAGCTCGACACCGCGCAGCTGCGCGAGCTCGTGACGCTGTCGGCCGACGCGGTGGCGGCCTGATGCCGTCTTCCGGATTCCCGAAGCCGTCGCGCCCACTGCCGACCCGTGACGGGATCACGGCACGCAGCAAGCGCGGTGCGATCGGTGAGCATTGGTGGTCGCAGCGGTTCATCGCGCACCTCGAGACGTTCAACGTCGAGTCGCGACTCAAGCGCGGACGCACGTACGCGCGCGGTGGCCAGGTCCTCGAGCTCGATGTCGAGCCGGGCGTCGTGCTCGCCAAGGTGCAGGGCTCGCGGTACACGCCCTACAAGGTGCGACTCCGCTGCCAGGTGATCTCCGACGCCGAGTGGCGGCGCGTCGAGAAGGCGATGGCCGCGCAGGCGCTCCCCCTCGCGCAACTGCTCGCGGGCGAGATGCCGCGCGACATCGACGAGCTGTTCGCCGCGTGCAAGGTGTCGCTGTTCCCGCGCACGACACGGGACCTCACCGCGACGTGCACGTGCCCCGACTGGGAGAACCCCTGCAAGCACATCGCCGCCGGGTACTACCTGCTCGCCGAGCGCTTCGACGACGACCCGTTCCTGATCTTCGCGTGGCGCGGGCGCGAGCAGGACGAGCTGCTGGCAGGGTTGCGCAGGCTGCGGAGCGCCGCCGTCTCTGGCTCGGAGCGACAGCACCCTCGCGCGGTGCCAGCGCCTGAACCCTCGTCCGCGACGTTCTGGACTGCCGGGCCGGAGGCGGCAGAGGTGCGCGTCAACCCGCTGGCCACCGACGCGCCCGATGCGCTCCTGCGCCAACTCGGCCCGCTGGCCGTCGATGTCGAGGGCGAGCCGCTCTGGGACGTTCTGGCACGGGCGTACCCGCGGCTCGCAGCGGCGGCCACGCAGCGCGCGCTCAGTGAGTAGGCGCCCCGCCCCATCAGGCGTCGTTCCTCCGCAGCACGCAGACAGGTGCGGCTGGTGTTCGTCAGCGCTCGCCGTGGCGGCGCGCCCAGGTGATGCCGCGATCGGCGCAGGCGTCGAGGAAGTCCCGCACGGCACGCCGCGGGGCCACAGAACGCGACGGTGCGTTCGATGAGATCGCCGTTGAGCGTGTGTCCCTTGAGCAGCTTCGGGATGAGCTCGTGGAACGCGAGGCCGAGCGGCTTGACGACGAGCGCGGCGAAGTCGTGCTCGAGGTTCTGCACACGGACCTTGTCGGGATCGGTTCCCGCCGACGGCGGGATCAGGAAGTCGACCGTGACCTTCTGATCACGCCAACGCCACCGCTGGCGGACGATTGCGCCCGACTCTTTGGTGTCGGGCGCGAAGTCCTTGCCGCGTAGCCGCGACCCGATCTCCTTGAAGTGCTCGTCGTCGAGCACCGAGACCTCGAGTGCGACATCGAGGTCGTTGCTACCGACGCGCGCACCGCTGTCGAGCGCGCTCGGGTCGACGGGTGCGTCGCAGATCATCGATGGCACCAGGCCGCCGACGATGCACGGCTCGTCGGCGAGGTCACCGAGCGCCCCGGCCAAGGTCAGACACGCCGCGGTGACCTGAGCGGTCTCCTCGGCGCGATAACCGGCTGCCGTCGTTGGCTTGTCGGTCAACGATGTTCGGGGCGCGGGATCGCGATGACCGCTTCGACTCCGAAGGCGAGCACGCCATCGGCATCCGGCGACACGCTCGCGTGTCGTCCTTTGCGAGCGTGGGCGCGGCGGTTCTCGGACGCTCGCTGTCCCCGGGTAGCGGTAGTGAGCCAGATCGCGCGCGCGAACCGCCCCGGTGATCGCGGAGGACTGCTGAACTGTTGAG
>DASUPL010000043.1:0-2099 GCA_036281155.1 Solirubrobacteraceae bacterium
CATGGGCGCGGATTTTAGTGTCGCCCACAACCACTGCCAGTGGGTCGTCAGCCCACAATTTCGCCCAACCGTATGTGGCTTCACTCCACTTCCAGCAGCCCGAGCCGTCGCGCCAGCCACGGGGCCGGGATGGCCTGAACGATGAGCGTGACGAGGATGGCGAGCGCCACGACGCTCGCCAGCAGGTCGCCGTTGGGCACCGAGAGGGCCGCGAGCACGCCGACGAGGGCGGCGGGCACGACGCCGGTCTCGCGCGTCCAGCAGACGAAGGCGAGCTCGGCGCGGCTCCACCCGCTGCGGCGGTCGGGCAGCATGCAGATCGCGACGGTCACCGGGCGCGCGACGAGCAGCAGGACGGCCACCACCGCCAGGCCGGGCAGGATCTCCTCCCCGAGCGCGTGGAAGGGCAGGTTGGCGCCCACCAGGACGAACACGAAGATCGTCACGATGTCGGCGAGGCTGCGCGACGTGATCATCAGGTCGCGGCTGTGCTCGTCGTGCATCGAGAGCCCGAGCATCTTCATGTTGCCGACGATCAGCCCGGCGAGGAAGGCGCCCAGGTAGCCGCTGCCCCCGGCGAAGTCGAGCGAGACGTAGGACACGCCGACGACGGCCAGCACCGCGATCGCCGAGGACTCGCGCCAGATTCCCGTGCGGCGGCTGGAGATGGCCGCGGACAGCACGATGCCGGCGAGCACGCCGCCCGCACTGCTCAGGGCGAGCTGGCCGAGGAAGTCGCCCGCCGGTCCGGTCAGCGAGTTCTTGCCCGAGAGCAGCGCGCCGGCGACGGCGAGCGCCAGCACGGCGCCCGTCGGGTCGTTGAAGGCCGACTCGGCCACCACGGTCTGAGCGACCTTGGGGCGCAGCCGCGAGCCGATGAAGAGCGGGATGAGGATCGCCGGGTCGGTGGGGGAGAGCACCGCGCCGATGAGCAGACCCTGCTCGAAGGGGAGGCCGAAGACGAGTGCGGCCGCCGCGCCGGTGATGACCGCGGTGACGACGACGCCGAGCACGGCGAGCAGGCCGAGGCTCACCCAGACCTTGCGCAGGATCTCCAGCGACAGGTTCAGCCCCCCGTAGAAGAGGATCGCGGAGACGCCCAGCGTGAACACGAGCTGGGCGCCGAGCGAGTCCAGCGGGACGTCGAGCACGTCCAGGGCCGAGGGACCGAGCAGCGCCCCGATGCCCAGCAGGAAGACGATCTCCGGCACGCGCACCAGCGTGGCCAGCAGCCGGGCCAGCAGGCCGGCCACGAGCAGCAGGCTGAGCGTCAGGATGACGTCGCGCGTCATGGGTCGCGGCTGGCCTGCTGCTCCAGCGCCAGGCGCGCGATGTCCAAGGCGGTGAGCAGCAGCAGGATGATCAGCACCCCCGCGCCGAGGCCGACGACCACCAGGCTCTTCTTGGCGTCGTCCAGGCGCTGGTCGAACTGGCGCTGCACCTCCGCGTTGCGGCGCCCCTCCTCGGCGGCGAGCTGGCCCGCGGCGGCTGCCATCGCCTCGAAGTTGCGGATCTCCGGGCCGAGGAAGATCTGCTTGACGCGCTGGTCCTGGCCGGCGCGCAGCGCGCGATAGGCGACCGCGTCGAGCGCCATGAACGCGTCGAAGGAGGCCTGCAGGCGCGTGAGGATCGCGCGCTCGCGCGGCTCGGTCAGCCGGCGCTCGGCATCGGCGAGCAGCCGCCTGACGTTGCGCGCCGAGCGCTCGAACTGGGGCCGGCTGGCGCCGCCGTCGTAGCCGTAGGCGGTCTGCCAGCCGTTGACGTCGGTGACGGCGTACTTGATCTCCAGCGCCAGCGCCTGGCGCTCGGAGCGCGCTGAGACCTCGTCGGAGCGATCGCTCAGCGACTGGAACGCGGCGAAGGCGACCGCGATGGTGATGACGGGCCCCAGGACCGTCATCACCATGGCCGCGTAGAGCTTGGCGCGGATGGTCACGCGGCGAGTATCCTCGCGCCACAGGTCGGGATGCTGCCCTTCTTTCTCTTCGACACCGTTCCCGACATCCTCTGGCTGTCCCTCGCCGGGCTGGTCTACCTCGCCTGGATCGAGGTGCGCCGGGAGCCCGACCTGCTCCCGCAGGTGAAGCTCTGGTGGTGTC
>DASUPL010000044.1:0-4572 GCA_036281155.1 Solirubrobacteraceae bacterium
CATGATGATCGCCGCCGCCGTGACGACGCGCCCGGTCATCGCGAGCCCGTGGCGCACGGCGTAGTGCGCGTCGCGCGTGTGGACCCACTCCTCGTGCATGCGCGAGACGAGGAACACCTCGTAGTCCATCGACAGGCCGAACACGATCGCGAACAGCATCACGGGGATGAACGACTCGATTGGCGCCTGTTGAACGCCGAACAGGCCCCCTAGCCAGCCCCACTGGAAGATCGCGACGATCACGCCGAGCGACGCGCCGATGCTCAGCAGGTTCATCACGGCGGCCTGCAGTGGGATCAAGAGCGAGCGGAAGACGACCATCAGCAGCAGCGCTGAGAGCAGCACGACCACGCCGATGAACAGCGGCAGCTTGTGCCCGAGCACGGTCGCGAAGTCGATCGATCCCGCGGTGACGCCGCCGATGTACACGGACATGCCGGTGCGCGCCTCGACCGGCGGGACGACGCGGTCGCGCAGGAGCGCCACGAGCTGGGTCGTGGCATACGCCTGCGGTGAGGAGCGCGGGTAGACGGTGAGCGTCGCGACGTTGCCCGCGGGGTTCAGGCGCGCGGGCTCCACGGCGACCACGCCGGGAGCGCCGGCGATGCTCGATCGAAGCGTCGCGACAGCGGACCTGGCGCCAGCGGGCACCTTCGCGACGACGAGCAGCGGGCCGTTGAAGCCTTCGCCGAAGCCCTGCGCCAACAGCACGTATGCCTTGTGGGTGGTCTTGTCGGCGGTGTCGTTCGAGGCGTCGCTCGATCCCAGGCGCAGCGCGGTCGCGGGCGCGGCGATCACGAGCATCGCGAGCGCCGAGACGAGCGCGATGCTCCGCGGCCGGCGCTGCACGAATTCACTCCAGCGCAGCCACGCGCCGCCGTTCGGCGCCGCGGCCGCCTCGCCGGCGGCTTGGCGCGCCGCGGCGCGCGCCCGTGCGCGCCGTCCGCCGACGGCTACGCGAGCGCCCGCGAGGGTCAGCAGCGCGGGCAGCAGCGTGAGCGAGGCGAGCATTACGAGCAGCACGCCGATCGAAGCGGAGATGGCGACGCCGTAGAGGAAGTCCACGCCCAGCAGCATCATCCCGAGCAGCGCGATCACGACGGTGAGACCGGCGAACAGCACGGCCCGCCCGGCGGTGTCGATCGCCTGCACGACCGACTCGCGCGCGTCGGCGAACGTCGGTCCGGGCGTGGCGTAGGCCTCGCGAAAGCGCGTGAGGATGAACAGCGCGTAGTCGATGCCCACGCCGAGGCCGATCATGGCCGCGAGCTCGGAGGAGAAGTCGGGCGTGTCGACGACGTGCGTGAACAGCGCGATCACTCCGAGGCCGGTGCCGAGGCCGAACAGGGCGGTGAGGATCGGCAGGCCCATCGCGATCAGCGAGCCGAACGTGAGCAGCAGCACGATTATCGCGGCGAGCAGCCCGACGGCTGTCGAGATGCCGAAGCCGGCCTGCTCGGTGATCTCGATCGCCTGTCCGCCGAGCTCCACCTGCAGGCCTTCGCGGCCGGCCGCGCGGGCGACCTTGACGACGCGTTCGGCTGTGCTTATGTCGAGCAGGTTGGCTCGTTCGTCGAACACGACGGTGGCGAACGCGATCGTGCGGTCGGCGGAGATCGACTTCCCAGCGGTCGCTCCGGCGTAGGGGCTGATCACCTCGGCGACGTGCGGCAGCTTCCTCACTTCGGCGAACATCGCGCTCATGCGCGAGCGCACCGCCGGGTTGAGCACGGTGCCGCTGCTGACCTTGAACACGATCGTGTCGCGGTCGCCGGCCTGGGTGGGGAAGCTGCGATCGAGCAGGTCTCCGGCGCGCTGCGCGTCGGAGTTGGGCAGCGTGAAGTTGTTGGAGTAAGTCGTGCCGGCGGATTGGGCGAAGGCGTTGACGGCGAACAGCAGCGCCACCCAGCCGAGCACGACGTACTTGCGGTGGGTTGTCGACCAGCGGGCCAGCTTCAGCACGCCCCTAGGGTAGCTGGCCGCTCAGTTGACGCTTGGGTCGAGCGGCATCCGCAAGGGAGTGGCGCTCGCTCGGCACGGCCGTCGCGAGCCAAGCGATACGGTGGCCCTCGTCTGCAATGCGCGCCAAACGGAGAAGGAGCGGCGATGGCTGACATCCGAGAGTTCGACGTGATCGTGCTCGGCGCTGGACCGGCCGGGGAGGTGTGCGCGGGTCGCGTGGCGGAGAACGGGCTGTCGGTGGCGCTCGTCGAGCGCGATCTCGTGGGCGGCGAGTGCTCGTTCTACGCGTGCATGCCCTCGAAGGCGCTGCTGCGACCAGCGCAGGCGCTGGCGGAGGCGCGGCGCGTGCCTGGCGCCGCTGAGGCCATCGCGGGCGAGCTCGACGTCGCGGCGGTTCTGCGCCGTCGCGACGAGGTGGTGCACGAGCTCGACGACTCCGCCCAGCTGCCGTGGCTGGAGGAGCGCTCGATCGCGCTCGTGCGCGGTCACGGGATGCTCGTGGGCGAGCGCGAGCTGAGGGTCGGCGAAAAGCTGTTGCGGGCTCGCCGCGCGGTGGTGATCGCGACCGGCAGCACGGCCGCGATCCCTCCGATACCGGGGTTGAGAGAGTCCGAGCCGTGGACCAGCCGCGAGGTCACCACCGCGAGCGACATACCCGCGTCGCTGTTGATCCTCGGCGGCGGCGTGGTGGGCGTGGAGATGGCCCAGGCGTACGCTTCGCTGGGCGCGCGGGTGACGGTGGTGGAGGCGGGTCCGCGGCTGATCGCGGGCGAGGAGGAGTTCGCGTCGGAGCTGGTGCGCGAAGCGCTCGAGCGGGCGGGTGCGGAGGTGATCGTGGGAGTGAAGGCCACGGCGGTGAGCAGGGATCGGGCTGCCGGCGGCTCCGGCTGCGGCCCCGGCCCCGTGACTCTGGAGATGGAGGACGGCCGCTCGCTCGTGGGCGATGAGCTGCTCGCGGCGGTGGGGCGCCGTCCCAACACGGACGCGCTCGGCCTGGAGTCGCTCGGCCTCGAGCCCGGAAAGCCAGTCGAGGTCGACGAGACGCTGCGCGTCGCGGGACATGGCTGGCTGTACGCGATCGGCGACGCGAACGGGCGGGTGCTGCTGACGCACATGGGCAAGTACCAGGCGCGGCTCGCGGCCGACCACATCCTCGGACGGCCCGACAGGGACCTCACCCTGCGCTCGGACGGACGCCAATCGCCACGGGTGATCTTCACCGAGCCGCAGGTCGCGGCTGTGGGCTACACGCTCGCGGGCGCGCGGGAGGCCGGTCTGAAAGTGCGGTCGGTCGACGTGGGTGTGGGCGCGAACGCCGGCGGCAGTTTCATCGGCAAGGACGCGCCCGGCACGGCGCGCCTCGTGGTGGACGAGGATCGCGAGGTGATCGTCGGCGCGACGTTCACCGGCGTTGAGGTCGCCGAGGCGCTGCACGCGGCCACGATCGCGGTCATCGGCGAGGTCCCGCTGGAGCGGCTGTGGCACGCGGTGCCGTGCTTTCCCACGCGCAGCGAGATGTGGCTGAACTTGCTCGAAGGTCTCGGTCTGTAGGACCTCGCGCCCGCGGGGCCTCAGCGGGCGGAGAAGATGTCGAGCGTGCCGCTGAGCTGGTGGTCGTTGGCGTTGCCCTCGGGCTCCACCACGTGGCCGTCGACGACGATCGGGCTGTTCCAATGTCCGCTCGCACCGGGCAGCTTGGCGATCGGGCGCGATGAGGCAGGTCTATAAATATTAATTCCGCCGCCGCTCAGGTCGTAGACGTAGAGCAGGCCACCCGCCATCACGGGGCTCGTTCCGGGGTTGGAGTTCTCCCACACGCGATACAGGCGCCCCGCGCGCAGCACGTACGCGCCGGTGCCGCTTTCGTCGGCGACGAACATCGTCGTGCGGCCTCGCCGCATCCAAACCGCGGGGGCGGAGAACAACTGGCCTCCGCCGGGGATCGACAGCCGCTGGACTTCGCCGCCGAGCGGGTGCACGCGCGTGCGCGCGCTCGTGGGCGGGTGGCCGTCCAAGCGCGATAGCGCGAGCACGCGCATGACACCGTCCTTGCCCGCGAGCACGATGCGGTCGTGGCCGAGCAGCGCGGGCGCGCTCGAGCCGAGGTCGGTGTCGCTGCTGTTGAGCTGCGCCTGGTTGGTCGGCGTGAAGGACTGGCGCAGATCGAGTCCGGGGAACGTGAGCTCGATCACGCTGTCGCCGAAGTTCGTCGTGCCGTTCCATGGACCGTTGCCCGTGTCGATCAGGATGCGTCCGCTGCGGGGCTCCACGACGGGCCCGCCACGCGAGAGGATCGCCGAGTCGCTCGCGTCGCACGTGCTGGGGGTCTGGATTTCGCGGCGGTTGGCGCAGAGCGTGTTGAACACCCTCAGCAGGCGACCGCTCGCGCGATCGATCGACACCAAGTGGCCCTGGTATGGAGGGGCGTCGCCGATGTAGCCACCGGTCGCGACGAGCAGCGCGCCGCGGTCGATGTTGAGCGCCGCGGCGAGCTTCTCGTGGGTGGCGTCGCGGGTGATCGAAACCGGCCAGGCGCCGCCCCCGGCCTCGCTGCCGTCGGCGAGCGCGAGCTTGTGCACGAGCCCGTCGGGCGAGGCGGAGTACACGAAC
>DASUPL010000045.1:0-3208 GCA_036281155.1 Solirubrobacteraceae bacterium
CCACGAGGCGGGCGGGCTGGGCGAGCACATCCGCGACATGACGAACCGCTTCGCCAACCTCGGCTACGTCGCGCTCGGCGTCGACATGTACACGCGCGAAGGCGGACCGCCGCCGATCGACGACCTGCCGGCGCTGATGAAACGACTGTTCTCGATGTCCGACGCCACCGCGCTCGGCGACCTCGAAGGAGCCGCGGACTTCCTGCGCGCGCGTGCGGACGCGACCGGCAAGGTCGGCTGCATCGGCTTCTGCATGGGCGGGCGCTTCACGCTGCTGTTCGCCGGCGCCAGCGACCGCCTCGACGCGGCCGTCGACTGCTGGGGCGGGTTCGTCGACAAAGCCACGCTCGAGGAGCGCTCCACGCCCGAGCGCCCCACGCCGCCGCTGGCGCTCGCGCCGAAGCTCACGTGCCCGCTGCTCGTCGCGATCGGCGCCGAAGACCACAACCCCTCGCCTGAGCTCGGCGCGCAGTTGGGCGAGCGCGCGCGGGAGAGCGGCTGGGACGTGAAAGTCGACGTGTACGAGGGCGCCGGTCACGCGTTCATCGCCGACTACCGCCCCACCTACCGACCCGAGGCCGCCGCGAAGCTGTGGCGGGAGATCGTGCCGTTCCTCGAGCGCAACCTCGGGGAGGGCTGACGTGGAGCGCAAGTGGTGGACGCTGATCGCGGTCTGCGTCGCGATCTTCATGCTGCTCCTCGACATCACCGTCGTCAACGTCGCGCTGCCCGACATCCAGCGCTCGCTGCACTCCTCCTTCGCCGACCTGCAGTGGGTCGTCAACGCGTACGCGCTCACGCTCGCCGCGTTCCTGCTCACCTCCGGCGCGATGGCCGACCTGCTCGGGCGCAAGCGCGTCTTCATGGCCGGCCTGTTCGTGTTCACCGGCGCCTCCGCCATGTGCGGCCTCTCCACCACGCCGCTGATGCTGAACCTCGCGCGCGCCGTGCAGGGCACCGGCGGGGCGATGATGTTCGCCACCTCGCTCGCGCTGCTCGCGCACGCCTTCCACGGCAAGGAGCGCGGCACCGCCTTCGGCGTCTTCGGCGCCGTCACCGGAGCCGCCGTCGCCGTCGGGCCCGTGCTCGGCGGCATCATCACCTCGGGGATCGGCTGGGAGTGGATCTTCTTCGTCAACATCCCCATCGGCGCGCTCGCCGTGTTCGTCACGCTCACCCAGGTCGAGGACTCGCGCGACCCCGGCGCCACGGGCGTCGACTGGGCCGGGCTGGTCACGTTCTCCGGCTCGCTGTTCATGCTCGTGTACGCGCTCGTGCAGGGCAACGAGAAGGGCTGGGGCTCGACCGAGATCGTCACGCTGCTGATCGCCTCCGCGATCCTGCTCGTCGCGTTCCTGCTCGTCGAGCACCTGCAGCGCCGACCGATGCTCGACCTGACGCTGTTCCGCCGCCCCGCGTTCGCCGGCGCGAGCATCGTCGCGTTCACGCTCTCCAGCTCGTTCTTCGCGATGTTCCTCTACCTCACGCTGTACATCCAGGACGTGCTCGGCTACACGCCGCTGCAGGCCGGCCTGCGCTTCCTGCCGACGACGCTGCTGTCGTTCGCCGTCGCGCCGATCGCCGGCAAGCTCAGCGTGCGCCTGCCCGTGCGCCTGCTGCTCGGCAGCGGCCTGCTGCTGATCGGGCTCGGCCTGATCGCGATGACCACGCTCGACGCGAGCTCCAGCTGGACGGCGCTGATCCCCGGCTTCGTGCTCGCCGGCGCCGGCGTCGGCCTCGTCAACCCACCGCTCGCGTCGACCGCGATCGGCGTCGTGCCGCACGAGCGCAGCGGCATGGCCTCGGGCATCAACTCGACGTTCCGCCAGGTCGGCATCGCGACGGGCATCGCCGGGCTGGGCGCGGTCTTCCAGCACAGCGTCACGCACGGCACGACCGCCGCGCTGCGCGCCGGCGGGCACCTGCCCGAGGTGATGGCGGTCGCGCACGGCAAGCTCGGAACGCTGCTCGAGTCAGGTGAGGTCGCCCACGTCGCCAACACCCTCTCCCCCGCCGCGCGCGGCGCGCTGCTTCACTCCTACCGCGTCGGCTTCATCGGCGCGTTCACCACGATCGCGCTGATCGCCGCCGCCGTCGCGCTCGTGGGCTCGGCGCTCGCGTTCGCGCTCGTGCGCGGCCGCGACTTCGTGCCCTCCGGTGGCGCGCCGCCCGTCGCCGCCGAGGCCGCGGTCACGGCCGCGGCTTGAGCTCGTGCCCGCGGCACTCCAGCACCGGCAGGCGCGGATAGCGCGGATAGGCTGGGTCCTCACGCGAGCGCTCGCACAGATAGAACGTCGAGCCGCGCGTGTTGCGCACCTCACGCAGGTGCACGCACGTTTCGCACAGCCCTGCGGGGTTGCTGCGACGGGGCGTCGGGCTCGCGTGATCGGACACGGATCCAAGCTTAGGCGCGCGCCGTCATGCGGGATGCGCCCACAACTGCGATAATCGTTGACCGCACAACTATGGCCACCTTCTACCGACTACTAGGATTTCTGCGCCCCTACAAGCGGGGACTGACCGCGTCGTGGCTGCTCGCGAGCGCCGCGATGGTCATGACCGTGCTGATCCCCCACCTCACGGGGCTCGCCGTCGAAGCGATCCGCAAAGGCGGCGGACACGCCGAGCGCCACGAGCTCGCCCAGCGCGCGCACGACCGGCACACGCTGCTCGTGCTCGCGCTCGTGATCGTCGGCGCCGTGGTCGCGCGCTGGGGGCTCACGTTCATGCGGCGGATGATCGCCGGGCGCATCTCGCTGGCGATCGAATACGACCTGCGCAACCTGCTCTACGGCCACTTCCAGCGCCTGGAGCTGAGCTTCTTCGACCGCCAGCAGACCGGACAGCTGATGTCGCGCGCCACCGTCGACCTGCAGGCGGTGCGCTTCTTCCTCGGCTACGGGCTCGTGTTCATCCTGCAGTCGATCCTCACGCTCGTGCTCGCCGGGATCGCGATGATCCTGATCAACCCGAAGCTCGGCCTGATCGCGATGGCGCCCGTGCCGTTCGTCGTCGTCATCTCCCAGCGCTATGGGCACAGCGCCCGCCCCGCCGTGCAGGAGGTCCAGCAGCGGATCGCGGAGTTGACGGCCGACGTCGAGGAGAACATCTCGGGCGTGCGCGTCGTGAAGTCCTTCGCGCGCGAGCCGCGCCAGCTCGAGCGCTTCCGCCACAGCGTCGCGCGCGTGTTCGACCAGGCGATGGTCTC
>DASUPL010000046.1:0-2083 GCA_036281155.1 Solirubrobacteraceae bacterium
GAGAGGGAGACGATCGCGGCGGGCTGCGCGGTGCGGGTCGAGGAGCCCATCGGCGAGGGTTCCGCCGCGTCCCCGCCCGCATCCCCGTCTGCGCTCCCGCCGGCCTCCGGGCACGCGTCCTCACCCGTCGCCACCCGCCACGACCTGGACGCGACGGCGGTGGTCATCCACACGTCCGGCACGACATCGGCGCCGCGCCCGGTGGAGCTGACGTACGGCAACATCCTCTGGAGCGCGCTCGGCTCGGCGGTCGCGCTGGGGCGTGATCCGCAGGAGCGCTGGCTGTGCGCGCTGCCGCTGTCGCACGTGGGCGGGCTGTCTATTTTGCTGCGCTCGGCGATCTACGCGACGACGGCGGTCGTGCACGAGCGCTTCGAGACCGACCGCGTGCTGCACGCCCTGCGCGAGGAGCGGATCACGCTCGTGAGCGTCGTCGCGACGACGCTCGCACGGCTGCTCGACGCCGGCCTCGAGAACCCCCCGGCGCTGCGCTGCGCGCTCACGGGCGGAGGGCCGGTGCCGGCCGCGCTCGTACGCCGCGCCCAGGATGCGGGCGTGCCGGTGGGGCTGACGTATGGGCTGAGTGAGAGCTGCTCGCAGGTCACCACGACGCCGGCCGCGGAGATCCACGCACGCGGGGCGGCCGGCGGAGGTGGCGAGCCCGATGAGACCACTCGCCTGACCGCAGGACCGCCGCTGTTTTGCACTCGAGTGCAAATTAATTCTTATCAAGAGATTCTCGTGCAGGGACCTACCGTTGCGCCGGGCGCGCTGTCAGCAGACGGTTGGCTGCACACCGGCGATCTCGGCGCCCTGGATGCCTGTGGGCGCCTGCAGGTGACGGGCCGCAAGGCGGACACGATCGTGAGCGGGGGGGAGAACGTGGCGCCGGCGGAGGTGGAGGCGGTGCTGGAGGCGCACCCGGGCGTGCTGGAGGCGGCGGTGCTGGGGCGCAGCGACCCGCGGTGGGGCGAGGCGGTCACGGCGATCGTCCTTCCGCGGCCGGGCGAGCGCCTGGACGCGGAGCAGCTGCGAGCGCACTGCGCGCTCGCGCTCGCGCCGTACAAGGTGCCGAAGGAGTACCTGCTGCGCGAAGAGTCGCTGCCGCGCACGCGCTCGGGCAAGCTGCTGCGCAGGGAGCTGCGATGAGCTTCGACGCGAACGCGCACAGGGACGCGAGCCTCGAGAACTGGGAAGACGCGGCGTCGGGATGGGTCAGCCAGGCGGAGCTGATGCGCGAGTTCGGCGCGCCGGTGTCGCACTGGATGCTCGACGCGATCGCGCCGCAGCCGGGGCATCGGGTGCTGGAACTGGCGGCGGGCCTGGGCGAGACGGCGATGCTGGCGGCGGAACTGGTCGCGCCGATGGGCGGCGTGGTGATCTCAGACCAGGCGGAGGCGATGCTCGCGGGCGCCCGCGAGCGCGCGGCCGCGCTGGGCGTCGAGAACGTCGAGTTCAAGGTGCTGAACGCGGAATGGATCGACCTGCCGGTGGCGAGCGTGGACGCGGTGATCTGCAGGTGGGGCTACATGCTGATGGCGGACCCCGCGGCGGCGCTGGGGGAGACGCGGCGCGTGCTGAGCTCGGGCGGGCGCGTGGCGCTGGCGGTGTGGGACAAGCTCGATGTGAACCCGTGGGCGCTGCTGCCGACGCGGGAGCTGATCGAGCGCGGCCTGATACCGCCCCCCGACCCGGCCGCGGAGCCGGCGCCGGGACCGTTCAGGCTGGGGAGCGAGACGCGAGTGCGCGAGCTGCTCGAGGAGGCTGGCTTCGCGGACGTGCACGTCGAGGGGCTCGACCTTGTCCGCCGCCACGCGAGCTTCGAGGAGCTGTGGGACTCGACGCTCGACCTGTCGCGCAACTTCCACGACGCGGTGCTCTCGCGCCCGGCGGCGGAGGTCGAGCAGATCAAGCTGTCGCTGGCGGAGCGCTTCGCGGCGTACACGTCCGCGGATGGCACTCTGGAGATGCCGGGCCGCACGCTCGTGGCGTCCGCGAGTGCATGACCCGGCCAGCATCGCTCGCCCGCCCGAGCGCTCGTGACGCTCCAGTTTGGATAGCCTGCGGGCAATGATCTACGACG
>DASUPL010000047.1:0-2073 GCA_036281155.1 Solirubrobacteraceae bacterium
CGCGAAGCTGATGCGCGAGACCGACTCCATCAGCACGAGGCCGCCGAACAGCGCGAAGCGCTCATGCCCCGCGAGCCAGCCGCGCGCGAAGTAGCTGGCCGCGTAGGCGAGCGTGCCGACGACGAGCACGTCGTACAGCGCGCTCTCGCCTTCGAAGAGGTGGTTCACGAGCTCGTCGTGGAGCGCGAGCGCGACCGCGAGGAACACGAGCGCGAAGGTCCCCTGGATCAGCATCGGCACGCGCAGCGCGTGCGCCGCGTGCCCGCGCGCGCGGCGTTCGGCGATCGTGCGCGAGAGCAGCTGTTCGATCGGCCGGTAGATCACGGAGATGATCACGAACATCACCGACCACAACAGGTCTATCCGCTTCGCCGAGGCTTCCCCGAGGACGTGGCTCGCGATCGAGAAGTACGCGAACGTCAGCAGGCCCGTCGAGGCGATCCCGATGGAGAGGATGCGGGCACCGCTGCCGTATGAGCGCGTCGTGCGCTCGGGGGAGACCTTGGGGTCCGACGAGCTCTTAGAGGCGGACAAGCAACATCGTCCAGGGGAACGGCGAGCGGACCTCGGCGACCTCGCCGTGGCGCGAGAGCAGCTCCACGAACGACCGCCGCGACCAGTGGTTGAGGTGCCCGGGCGTGTTGCCGAGCGCCGACCAGTACGCGCCGCGCGCCATGTTCACGATCCGCCACAGCGGCTCGCGCGGCACCGACACGAGCAGGTGACGCTCGGCGCAGCGCGCCATCTCGCCGACGGTGTGCTCGGGGTCGGGCACGTGCTCGAGCACCTCGATCGCGCACGCCAGGTCGAACTCGTCATCGGCGAACGGCAGGTCCCGCGCCTCCATCACGCGGTACTCGAGGTTCGGCGCCTGGCGCTCGCGCCAGCCCGCCTGGATCGACTCCTCCTCGAGGTCGATGCCGACCACGCGCGCGGAGCCGAGCCGCTGCGCCCACTTGTGCACGAGCACGCCCTCGCCGCAGCCGACGTCCAGCAGCGAGGTGGGGGCGGCCTTTGCGAACAGCTCCTCCAGGGCGCCCTCGAAGCCCGCCATCAGACGACGCACGACGGGGTTCGTCGAGCCGTACTTGTCGTAGGTGTTGCCCGTGACGACGCCGTCCTTGGAGACGGTCACGCCGCTCACAGCCGCACCGCCTCGCCCGTCTCGACCGCGTTGGTCTCCTGGCCCTCCGGCTGCGCGGTGAGCGGGGAGCTGCGTTCGTAGTGGGAGGGGGCGATCTCCAGCTGCAACTCGATCCGGCGCACCCGCTCGAACGTCCTCTGGATCATCACCCGCTGCGCGGCGAGCAGGTCGCCGATCACGCCGAGCGCCCACAGCACGACCGCGGCGATGAACAGGATCGCGGCCAGGATCAGCGACTGCACGTGGCCCTTGCCGTTGCCGTCGATGTAGGCGACCGCGAAGCGGACCCACACGCCGATCGAGACGAGGCCCACCAGCAGCGCGAGGCTCCAGAACACGCGCAGCGGCTCGTACTGGGCGTAGATGCGGAAGATCGAGACGGCGTTTCGCCGCACGTAGGCGCTCATCGAGGGGAACAGCCGCGACTCGCGCGTCTTCGGGTTGGTGCGGATCGCGACGTGGTCGACCGCCACGAGCAGCTTGCCGGCTTGGATGATCGTCTCGAGCGTGTACGTGAACCGTGAGACGACCATGATCTGAATCGCGGCCTCGCGGTTGTAGGCGCGAAAGCCCGACGTGGTGTCGGGCACGGAGGTGGAGGACGCCTGGCGCACGACCCACGAGCCGAGCCGCTGCAACGTCTTCTTCAACGGCGAGAAGTGCTCGATCTCGTTGACCTCGCGGTCTCCGATCACCATGTCCGCGCGCCCGTCGAGGATCGGCCGCACGAGCCGCGGGATGTCCGGACCGTAGTACTGGTTGTCCGCGTCGGTGTTGACGATCACGTCCGCTCCGAGCTTCAGCGCGGTGTCGATGCCAGCCTGGAAGCCCGCGGCGAGACCCTTGTTGTTCGTCAGGCGCACGGGGTGGTCGACGCCGTTCTCGCGCGCCACCGCGATCGTCTCGTCGGTCGAGCCGTCGTCGATGAC
>DASUPL010000048.1:0-3180 GCA_036281155.1 Solirubrobacteraceae bacterium
CGTTCGGCCGCACCTGAACACCGTCACGGTCGCACCGATCACCGGCACCATCCGCGGGCTCTCGACCGAGGTGCCGGTCGGCGTGGCCAACGGCCTCGAGAAGCCCTCCGTCGTTGCGTGTGACCACGTGACGACGATCCCGCAGGACGCCCTCGGCCCGCGTATCGGTCTGCTGCTGGATGACCAGGAACGAGCGCTCTCGGAGGCCATCCGCAATGCGTTCGATCTCGACTGAGCCCTCGATAGTCGCAAACCAGTCGCGTACCTGGGGGGAATCGCCGAGCGCGAGGTGATGCTCCCCAACCGGTGAGATCTTTGCCGCCCTCTCGCCCTCGACCGCCGCGGTCGCCGAGGACGCGATCTGCGAGACCGGCCCGAGCTCGATGCGCTTCGAGTCGGCGATCTCGCGGGCGCCGCCGCTACGGCGCAGCACAGGGCGCACGCTCAGCTCGCCGCGCCGCACGGCACGCTTCGCTTCATCGATCCGCGCCGCGTGCTTACGGGGAGACCGGCGATACCGGTGGCTGAGCGGCGGCGGCGAGCTGCTGATCCAGCGGCGCGGGGCGGCCGAGGTGGAAGCCCTGGCCGTGGTCGACGCCAAGGCGTGTGAGGACCTCGACGGTCTGCTGGTCCTCGACGTGCTCGGCGATCGTGCGCTTCCCCATCCCGTGGGCGATCTGCACGACCGCGCAGATGAGGATCCGGTCAGTTTCGTTCTCGGCACAGCAGCGGACGAACTCGCCGTCGATCTTGAGGTAGTCGAATGGGAGGTGCTTGAGGTGGTAGAACGAGCCGAGGCCGGCGCCGAAGTCATCGAGCGCGAACTTGCATCCCAGCTCGGCGAGCCGCTGGGCGAAGGCGGCGGTGTGGGCGAGGTTCGCGATGGCGGCGGTCTCGGCGACCTCGAACGCGAGGCGTTCCGGCGATACGCAGGTATCGCCAACTCGGCGCTCGATCAGCTCGAGCAGCCCGGGGTCGCCGATCGTGTGGCCGGAGAGGTTGACGCTGAGGCGCAGGTCGCAGCCGCCCTCGCGGTGCTCGGCGAGCATGTCGATAGCGCGCGCGGTGACCCAGCGATCGATCTCCTGGATCAGGCCGAGGCGCTCGGCGTTGTAGAGGAACGCGGCGGGTGGGACCAGGTCGCCGTGCGGGTCGCGCATGCGCAGCAAGAGCTCGTAGTGGGTGGGACCGTCGGCGCGCAGCGCTGTGATCGGTTGCGCGAGCAGCTCGAAGCGGTCGTGCGCAAGCGCCTCGCTGATCTCCGTGCCCGGTCTCCGCTGGCTCTCGATTCGCGCGGGGTGGTGCTGATCGATTCTGCAGTGGGCGAAGGCGTCGCGCCCGCGTTCCTTGGCGTCGTACATCGCCAGGTCGGCGTTGACCATCATCTCCTCGGCGGTCAGCGCCGCGTCGTGCTCGAAGCACGCGATGCCGACGCTGGCGGTGACGCGGTTGGGCTCGCCGATGGCGGCGGGTGCTTCCCTGCGCACGTGCTCAAGCAGGGTTCGGGCGACGAGCTCGGCGCTGTCGCGGTCCGCGTCGGTCAGCAGGACGACGAACTCGTCGCCGCCGAGGCGTGCGATCGCGTCAGTCTCGCGCAGCCTCGAGCGCAGGGCGTGAGCGATGCGCACGATCAGCGCGTCACCCGCGCTGTGGCCTTCGGTGTCGTTGTACTGCTTGAAGTTGTCGAGGTCGACTATGAGCACGGCGCCCGTCGCTCCGAAGCGCTTGACGCGGGCGACGTGGCTGGTCAGCTCGCGCTCGAAGCTGCGCCGGTTGAGCAGCCCGGTGAGGGGGTCGTGATCGGCGAGGTACGTGAGATGGCTCTCGTGGCGGCGGCGCTCGGTGATGTCCTGTGCCTGGGCGATGAAGTGCGCTGGGCGTCCCTCGGCACCGTGGATCAGTGTCACGCCGATCGCAGCCCAGACGATCTCACCGCTGGCGTGGATGTAGCGCTTCTCGCGCGTGTACGACGCCGTTTCCCCGGCCAGCAAGGCGCGCAGTGACGCGGCGTCGGAGGCGAGATCGTCAGGGTGCGTGATGCGCTCGCGCGAGAGTCCGACCAGCTGCTTCCGCGGATGGCCGACGAGCGTGCAGAACGCGTCGTTGACGCGCAGGTAGCGCCCGTCGAGGTCGAGGATCATCATCCCGATCAGCGCGTCGTCGAATGAGCGCCGGAACTGCTCCTCGGCCGTGCGTTGGGCGGCGTGGGCCGCGCGTTCGGCGGAGACGTCCTGGGCGGTGCCGGCCAGGCGCGCCGGCCGGTCGCCCTCGCGCGCGAGGTAGGCGCCCTGCACGAGCAGCGTGCGCGACCCGCCGTCGGGGAGCATGACGCGGTACTCGTCGCGGAACTCGGCGCGGCGCTGGAAGATGGCGGCCATCGAGGCGCGCACCGCGGCCTGATCGTCGGGGTGCACGAGCGCGAGATAGGACTCGATCGGCGGGATCTCCTGCGCCGGGTCCAGGCCGTGGAGGCGGAACTGCTCATCGGACCAGCGTGGCGCCCCGGTCTCAAGGTCCCATTCCCAGCTTCCGATTCGCCCGACCGCCTGGGATTCCGCGAGCAGCCGCTGCTGTTCGCGCGAGCGTGTTTCGGCGGCCTTACGCTGGGTGATGTCCTGGGCGATGCCGATGAAGCCGCACAGCTCGCCGTGCTCGTTGTGCATCGCTGTGACGGTCAACGACACCTGGATCCGGCCGCCGTCCTTGCCGAGGTAGCTCCATTCGCGCGTCTCGGTCTCGCCCGCCCGTGCTGCATGCACCAAGACCTCGAAGCCGGGCTCGAGCCCGAGCTCGGCAGCGCGCGCCATGACCTCCCCGGGGTCGTGGAGCACGGCGGGCGTGTGGAGGCCAAGCATCTCGGCCGCCGTGTAGCCGAGCATCTGCTCGGCGCCCGTGTTGAACACCGTGATCGTCCCGTCGAGGTCGGTGCCGACGATCGAGTGCTCGGCCGACGCGCGCAACACCGAGTCGAAGAGCTCCACCTGGCGCGCGAGCGCCGCCGCTGCCGCGCGCCGCGCGGTCACATCGGAGATCACGCTCACCGACAGTGCACCGTGCTGGGGATGCTCGAAGCCCGAGAGGGCGATGTCGCCCCAGAACCGGCTGCCGTCCGCACGAACGCACTCCACCTCTCCTCTCCAATGGCCGCAGCGGTCGATCGCATCGCGACATTCGGCGACG